>CAZBII010000028.1:0-35184 GCA_964491665.1 uncultured Moraxellaceae bacterium | reverse complement strand
CCGCGTACCCGGTTCCAGCATTAAACAGGCAACCGAACCCACGGGAATATGGGTACGCACACCATTCTTGTCGATGACCACGAATGCGCCGTCGAGCACGTCTATCTGACCATACTCGATAAAGATCATGGAAATCCGGTCTTTCATGGGAAGCGGCTTGAGCGGTGGTGGCGGTGGTGAATTCCCTGACACGGTAAGCCTCAGCTATCCAGCGTTGACGATGATGGAAGACTTTTCTCAACCAACACCCGCATCTGACGAATGGCAAGTTCATTCAGTTTTACCAATCGCTCGGATTGCGGCATGTTCTGCTCGATAAAATGCGCATTCATTGATTCGAGATTCGCAAGGCAAACAAGTTGATGCACATTGGCATGATCACGGATATTGCCCTTCAAGCCGGGATTCGTGTCGCGCCATTGTTTGGCAGTCACCCCAAACAACGCAACATTCAACAGATCCGCCTCGCTGGCATACACAAGACTGATCTGCTGCGGTGTTAGCGTATCGGGAATCAGATTTTCCTTGATGGCATCGGTGTGGATCAGGTAATTGACCTTGGCCAGATTGCGCCGGATATCCCAACCCATCTGCTGGAATTCCTGCTCCTTCAAGCGCTGGAACTCCTTGATCAGGTAGAGTTTGAACTCAACCGAGATCCAGCTGGCGAACTCGAAAGCAATATCCTTCTGGGCGAAAGTGCCACCATAGCGGCCAGCCTTGGAGATCAGGCCGATAGCGCTGGTCTGTTCGATCCACTGCTTGGGGGTAAGGGTGAAACTGTTTAGGCCGGCTTGTTTTCTAAACCCGTCGAATTCGACGGGTTTAAAATCCGGGTTGTTTAGCTGTTCCCAGATGCCGAGGAATTCAATGGTGTTCCGGTTACGCAGCCAGTTACGGATCAAATCATCAGTGCGCTCTGAGTTCTTATAGCGGGCAATATCGGTTATACAAATGTATTCGATGCCATCCTTGGCATGGGTGGCAATTTCCTGGTCTAGCACCTGTAATTTGGGTTTCATTCCTTTGCTTTCCTTCCCTGTAATGGTTTGTACATTAGCCAATCCGTTTAACCAGCAGCAAACCACAGCCAAATCCCTTGCTGTGGCCAACACCTTCCAGCAATGCAGCTCTCAAGCGATCAGGATCTGTTATCTGAGCCACCCCCTGATAATCCAACGTTGAATACTGAATGCTGTGGCCCTTGCGCTTGAGCCGATGTTGACGGTAGCTGTTCTGCATCAGCGTTTCTTCACGAATAGCCAGCCCAAGTTTTTCGGCACGGTCCAGCAACCAATCCCTGCCAGCCGGATCCAACACACCTGCCACTGTATCTTTCTGCTCAGACGGAATATCACGCTTGGCATTCATCAACACGTCATGACGCTGAGAACGCCCTCCTTCCTGCCGGAGGCTGACCGTCGGATTAGCACGAAGCTCAAAGCGCATCCATTCGCCTTTTTCCAGTTTTGGCGCATAAGGCTTGCTTTGAATCTGGAACAGACCGGCATCAGGCTGCGGCGGCCTGGCCGACACCACATAGTAGGTGCGCTCATCATCAAGTCGACGAAACACAAAGTCCCTTGCAGCGCCATCACCGGGAAACAATTTCCAAATCAGCGCGTGATCACGATAGGGCTCACCATGCCGCGCCAAATCGCGCAACCAGTCGTTCTGCGTCGGGCTGGCCAGCAAACGGACGCATGAAAAATAATGGCTCATCGCTGATTCCCCTCGTCCAAGGCGACCCATTCACGGCGCGGTGAAAATTGCCAGCGACGTCGGGATAACGGCTGATCGTGCCGCCACGTATCGAAACTCGGTTGCATTCCAGCCTGCATGCCGTCTTCCCAGTAATAACGCGTTTGCCCAAGGCGAAACGCCTGTCGATCCTCTCTATTTGGCCACGCTTGTTTGGGCTGGCGAACATCGAGCAAACCCACCAATGATGGAAACTCAACGCCATCCAGAGCTTCACGCAAGGACGGAGCTGCAATCACTTGGGGCATCAGAGGCAACGCCAACGGGCAGGATTTGCGACCAAGATATAGGGTGTAGTGCGGACGCTGCAGCGCTCCCACCAATTCCGTCAGATCGACGGGGGCTCCCGGCATCGCTTCCACCGCAACCAACGCAAGGCTATCGCAGCGGTATTCGCGGGTGGACAAAATGGTATCCACCTTGTCCGCTGTCAACTCCTGTCGCCGTGACCGAAACTGGAATTTGCGCGGAGGCACTCCTGCTTGAACAGTGTGATAATCGCGTAACGGGGAACCTGCACACTCCAACTTGATGCCAAAGCGGTAACCCTGAATCAGCGCCTGCTGACCAGCATCATCATGCCGCTCAATACCCAGCGCAGCGCCCAGTAAACCCAGAAGAGCCGAGCGAGATGGATGCACCGCCGAGTGCCGAGACTCACCCACCGCGATCTCGCCCCAACTGGCCAGCGGGCCATAGAGACGCAACAGCAGATAGTCCGTCATAACTTACTCCGTCGCGACAAAATCAAGCATGTCTTTTAGTGAGCCTTCGCCAGCAAGGGTGTTGAACTGGTTTCGGTCATCGGCACAAGTTCCGTAAACCTTGTCCATGTTGTCGCGTACCCGTTCCAGCACATCAATGGCTTCGGCAGCGTAGTCTTCACCACTCACAGGCTTAACAAATGCCAGCGAAAGCGAACGTGGTTGCTGTGAACCTTTTTCTGCGAGCGCGTAATGTGCGTAAGCACGGCTGGCATAGCTGTTTTGCTTGCCAGTAGGGCCGACTTTTAAAGCTGCATCTGTCAAGGCACGCAACGCCTTCTGGGTAAGACCCTCATCGCCACCGAGGTTCCTTTTCAGCAAATCCCGGTCAATGCAAATGTATTGGTAAAAAACCGCAGCAGCGAAGCCGGATTCTCCTATATGTGCGGCACCTGGTTCGTTCTGATTGAGATCATCAACAGCCGTGAAGTAGTCATCTTCGATGGCGGACGCATGCACGCCTATAGCGTGTGCAACCTGCACTGCGGCTTCGCCGTTATACTCCGGTTTTGACGCTAGCATTCTGCCAAACATCGCGATATCGACAGCAGTCTGCTTATGCAACAACGAATCCAGCTCCTCTTCACTGGGACCACGTTTCTCCCGTGCAAGCGTTGCTACCAACGCGTCCAATGTGGTGCGTTCTTCCGGGGCAACATGAACGAGCTGCTCAATTTCCAGCGGACTATCTTTCTTTACCGCACCGTAGACTTTGGCAATCTGCCCCGCCCATTCGCGCGCCTGCTTCTCGCCAACTCCGGTGGCAATCAACCCATCAAAAACATCTACACCAAGTCGCTTGGTGCGCGTTCCGATCGCACCTTCCAATTCCTGCTGGAACAATTCCGATGTACGCCACGCACGCTTGAGGCTTTGGGAAGATACGCGCAAACGCTCCACGCCACCCAGGCGAGCTGTTTTGGGATTCCCCAAATCATCACGATTGAGATTGGCCGGAGGATAGGAAGTCAAAAGGTGCAACTGGACAAATCGAGTCATTTGGAAATCTCCTTGTTAAATTCAGGTTCCTGGGATGCGTTCTGCTCCCGAGCATTCAAATAGAAGTCATACGCCCAATAAAATTTGACGCCATCACTGGCTCGCGATGTTGAGCGGTCAAGCTCAATCAGCCAGCTCAACAAGTCATCTGCCAGGCAAATGACATCAGCTTTTCCATCCGCTAACTTCACCGCTCTTCGCCATTGAGCGAACAGGTCGTCAATTTTCCGGGACCGCTGCATGGACTTGAAACGCAAATCGCTCATTTTGGGACGATCACTACCTGCAGCATGCCCCAGATGCAACGCCAGCGTTTTGCCATCACGCGGATCATCTTTTACTCCTGCCAGTACGCCAGCAACCCAGGCTATGCGTTCATAGGTCTTGGCATCATCAAGCAGTCCGCTACTACCGGCATTCAACTCAATCAGCTTTTCTGCTAGCAATAACGTTGCCTCATGGGCGAGCAACTCGTCTGCATTTTTACAGCGACGCAACAGCGCCCGCTCGCCACGGCCCATAGACATCAACTCTTTTGGCAGACGCTGATCTT
This sequence comes from uncultured Moraxellaceae bacterium, assembly GCA_964491665.1. Classification (GTDB taxonomy): domain Bacteria; phylum Pseudomonadota; class Gammaproteobacteria; order Pseudomonadales; family Ketobacteraceae; genus Ch67. The sequence goes on along the minus strand of CAZBII010000028.1, from coordinate 31,107 downwards.
CTTCTGCCCTGGGCTGCAATGCGCGCCACCAGTCACGCACCCAGCGCTGCTGGTCAGGGTTAAGCTTTGGCTTTCTCGGCTTCATGCCTGCTCCTTCTGATATTGATTGACAATTTTCCACAGCGGCTTCATTGATTTTCCGCTATTGAGATCCTTGGCAAGGTCTGCCCGCGCCTTCACAACACGTTGCATGTCCTGATCTTCGAGAGGGCCACTCAAGACCCAATGATCGAACAGTTCCAAAATCTGCCTGCGCGTTTCCAGCAACCAGCGGCGATAGATTGGCGCCAGTTCTGCTTCTTTATCGAAATCCAGCGCACTCAGCTCATCCAGACGCTGATAGAACGTAGCTTCTGATGCCTGCCAAAAACTTTGTTGAACCGCCGGTTCCGAACCAACATCACCGGGGCGCCGGAACCAGGCAGCCTTTACCTGCTTGTGCAGAACTGTCGCCATGTCATTGGCGGAATCCAATATCAGCTTGACGCTCTTGGTAAACGGTCGCTGGATGTCGGCGGAAATAGCATGTACAGGCAGAGTGCTGTCATACCAGCAGAGGGCTTTCATTTTTGGCGCATCGTATCCAAAGCACCACAACCGCACGGCGGGTTTGTTTAACTTGGCAGTAAAGTGCGCAACGACCTTGGCTGCATCCGGCTGATGATCATCATTGCCCAGGACCAACCCCAACCAATCGCGATAACCGCGACCTGCTTGCCGCCCCTTGATGGACAACGGAGGTTTTTCACCCTTCGCGTCCAGGCTGTAGGGTGTCAATGGATGCACCCATGCGCCGGTAAAGTTGGTTCCTCCATGGCGGGTTTGATAATTCCGAATCAGGCGCACATCACGAGCCCCACACAACGAGCAATCGCCTTGATCGATAGTAGATGCATCCAATCGTATACGGCGTGGCATACCCCAGTATGCCTGTAGCGGGTGTACCGACTCTGGCGGCGTTTCCTGTCCGCCCTTGTCATCGCTTGTGCGAGTAGGGGCCAGCCACGGCAATACATCACTCAATGCTGCAACCGGAGGATGGTCAAGCGCATCTTTAGGCAACACATTGAGCCAGAGCTTTTGCCATAGCGTGGCGTTTTCATCAACCGGCCGCAGCAGGGTTGTGAGCGGGCCACCGCCACGCAAAGAGGTACGAATACCACGCCCACCAGCAGGTGCGTTCAACTGAAGCGTCAACAATGCTTGAGCAAAGCAGGCTTCGCATAGCCCGTGGTTCTGCGCAGGTTTGTTGAAATACAGGTTGCTGGAAGACCCAGAATCAATCAGCAGCTCCAACACCGGCAACTGATTCACTTCCTGGGGCAACTTCAGATCCTGCATGAAAGCAGGGCCGTCATTCTCCAACAAGAAGGCATCTTGATAGGGAGAAAACGCATCTTCCAGAAGCTCCTTGCTGGGCGGGTTAACGTAACGCTCGCGCCACTCATCAAGATCCCGCGGCGCATACGTTGTCTGCAGCAGACCAATCAGAAATTGATATAGGGCGCCCCGAAAATCCGGCCGTGGCGCACGAATATCTCTGATCTGGCCATTGCCTAAATCTAACGGTGAGAATCCAACGAGATTTCTGCCAAAATTTATACTGACTAACCAATTATCCCTCAGCAAATCCATCTCAGTACCTCTGCATTACTTTATCCGCACGGGCTATATCACAAAGCGCCGCCCAATTATTTCTGCCAACTCAGTCCGAACCGCCTATCGTAGCGCATTTCCAATTGCCGCCCTGCGTGATCCAGAACCTTCGCCACCCACAAGCCATCTTGCTCTACCAAAGGCAGGACAAAGGCAGGCTCCTCCAACAGTCGGTAACGGCTACGCAGGTTCTGTAACGGACCAGCAAACCGTTTCTGCCATTCTTGCGCCAGCGCATGCACATATCGAGCATCGACACGCACTGCCGACTGCTCCCATTGATACAGCCCCTGATTACACAGCGGAAGCAACTCGCCATCCCTGAACACCGCCAAATACAACGTCTGCGTTTCGTCCCCAAGGCGGGTTGGCACGGCATGATCCTCGTACCAACGGCCGCTGCTATCGATGCAATACCCCTTATCCAGCCGCAGCGCGTTGAAGTGCGCCTGACTCTGCATGGCCAGATCTTTTCCCAACTGCTTCTGAGTGGCTTTTTGCAATTTGTCTGGCACAGCCTCGACATGCTGCCCATAGACTGCCTCGACCAGTTCGCGCACAGCACCGGCCTGACCCTGCTCGCCAGGGCTGACAATGCAACCGGCCTTTATCAACGCCCGCGCGCCCAGCCAGAGCTTGCCTGCATCCGGATAGACATAACACGCCTTTGGGAATAACGATGCATACCAGTCTGCCTGGGGATCATCGACGGGCTCAGGCATCAACACGTAGAGCAGAGGCGCGCTGCGCTTTTCGATACCATCCTCTGCAGGATTTCCATCAGGATGGCGCGCATGTCGTTGCAAACGCCCCGCCCGCTGAATCAACAAATCAATCGGCGCTAAATCCGAAATCATCAAATCCACATCGAAATCCAGACTCTGCTCCAGCACCTGAGTCCCGATCAAAACCATCCCTGCCCGCTCAGCACCCGAAGAATATTTACCAAATCGAGAAAGCACCTGGCTCTCAATATCCAACCGATCCCCCATGGCATAGCGGCTGTGAAACAGCATCAAGTTCGCTTCCGCAATACTGGCGATCAAGGAACGATAGGCACTCCTAGCATCGTCCACCGTATTACGGATCCAGCACACGCAACGCCCAGACTTTACCTGCTCTGCGACCAACGCTGTCACTGCAAGTTCGTCATGCACAGCGCGGACCTCTACGCGCCGCCGAACTTGCTGCCGGGTTTCGCAAGCATGACTGTTTATCTCTCTGCCAACCCGCACAGCCAGCGGATAGCGCCGGTCGGCAAAATGCAAATCGCTTCCAACACCCAGCCCATAGCGATAAGCCGCCAGCAACTCATCTCGCGCGGCCAAGGGCAGAGTAGCCGAAAGCAAAATCACACTGCCGCCTTGGCGGGCATGCGCTGTCAGCAGCACCTTCAGCAAATTCATCATATAGGGATCGTAGGCATGGACTTCATCAACCAGAAGTACTTTACCTGACAGTCCCAATAACCGAAGCGACTGGTGTCGCGCTGGCAGAACCGCTAGCAACGCCTGATCCAGAGTGCCGACACCCACCTCAGCAAGCAGCGCTTTCTTGCGATTGTCTGCCAGCCAAGCGTTACACTGCACACTTGCCGAAGCTTCATTTGACTCGTAACGGATATCGTCTGACTGCTCCTGCAACACGCTTTCACGAAAACCATCAACCAGCATGCGCGCACCATGAGCCAGAATCAGCGACGGGTGCGCTTCCGGATCGTAAAGACGACGGTAGACGCCACCAACCCGCTGGTACATCTGATTGGCCGTGGCCATGCTCGGCAACGCGAAATAAAGCCCATTCGCATACCCTGCCTGCATCAATCTTTGCGTCAGTATCAGGGCAGCTTCCGTTTTTCCTGCACCGGTGACATCCTCCAGCAGGAATAGCTGCGGGCCACTCTCCAACTCGACAGTTGCAGCATATCTCTGTAGCGGTGTCGGTTCACGAAGATAATCAAACAGTTCAACTGGATTTTGCCAATGCCGAACCACCTGCCATTGGAGTCCTGACGCAGAAATTGCTTTGATTGCCTGTGTCTGTGCCAAGCGCCAATACTCATGTAACGGCATGTGAACCGACACGTAGGGGAAAAACTGCTGACTGGACCCCAACCAATCCGCCAGAACGGCCAAGCCCGCCAAACGCCAGGCATGTTTCCTTAACGTTATCACCTGTTCACGTCCCGGCACTGGCAGCTCAGCCGGCAGCAACCAGCCTGCCACTGCTGCAGCGTATTCACGAGCGGCCCTGCGATCCGATCTCAGAAAATAGTCCCCCACATCCAGCGGAATCAGGCCACCCGCTGCCGACTCTTCCGGCGGCTTGCCGTGATGCCCGACGACACTTCGCACCCAGACCGCCCAAAACTCGTGTTCGGGATGAACAACACTTTGTGCTGGACAGCCCGCAGCAAAATCCTGCAGCCAGAGAAGCCAGCCCAGGGTGTCATGACGACGCTCGTAACGTTTGCTGGCATCGGCAGGCACCAGATCGGGCGACAGGTCAGAAACCAACCCCTGAAAAGCGCGGGCAAACTTGCCAAGATCGTGCAACGCCAGAAAGAACACAAACAGCAATTCAGTTTGAGCCTGCGACCAACACAACTCATCGGCTAGCGGCTTGAGCGAAAAAGATGGCAGCACCAGCAACGCTTTACCACAGGCCGCCACATCGAGTGAGTGATATGGAAGCAAGTGATAACGCTCGCTGTCTTGATTCAGCGGCGACGCCTTTCCCCAATAGAAAAAATATGGCTCGTTCATTAGCCCACACCCCTTATCAATTGCATCCGCCTGAGTCTCAATAGACCCGCAACTCCCCATCCGGCCCATACATCGGCATCTCCGGCAACAATGTCTTCGCCTGCTCGGTCTCGCCTTGCAGCATCAACTCAAGATAACGAATCACCAGCTCAGCCTCCATCTTCCAGACAGGTGGACCGTAGCCAAACCTGTCAATAAAGGCGAGGATCAAACGCATCTTCAACTCCTCGCGGTCTTCTGTCGTGCAACCTTCAAATTCGTCGCCCACATCCACCCCCATCTAGGCGCATGATAGAACCAGCAAACTTCCCTCTGCCACACTGTACAAACCCACATGTCAACAATCCGTACACATCCCTCTGTTTCAGAATTGCTGCATCGCCCACTCATCAAACGCATCCCAGCCCCGCGCCCACTCCCGCGCCTCCTCCGATTCCGGCGAATAGGGATTTTCGTCCTGCCCATGCCCCGCCATGCGCGCGCTCCAGCCTTCGCGAAAATGCGGCCCTTCCGCAGCATGATCCCAGCCTTTGAACCATTGCGCCCGCGCCTGACCACCCGCATGCGGATTGGCGGCACGCGCCACACCGGCCGCGCGTGCCGCCTCGCCCTGACGAAACTCCTGCGCACCCGGATCAGCCTGAATCAGGTCGCGGAAAAAATTCGTGATGAATCCCATATACACCCCCATGCCGCACTCCGTTGCCGAAGCTGCGCGCATTGTTCTGCGATAACGCCCCATGAAGTGCAGCGGGCGCCGGCTAAGGTCGCCCGCTGCGTCACCGGAACTGACCAACGTGGTTCAATCACCGGCGAGGCAAATGCTATGTGCTTCACAGAACTGCGTCCACGCTGTATAAACCCACATGTCAACTATTCAGGCAGGAGTACAGCGCCGTGGACAAGAGCACCATCCGCCATGACCTGTTTTTGCGATATCAGCTCATCGAAATCATCGCATTCTGGGAAGGCCGCCTCACCACCAATCATCTCACCGCCAGCTTCGGCATCAGCCGGCAGCAGGCCTCGAAAACCATCAACGACTACAGCAAGAAAATTGCGCCCGGCAATCTGGTGTACGACGCATCCCGAAAAGGTTTCCACGCGTCCGACACCTTCGCGCCGCGCATCAGCAACGGGCAGGCGCACGAATATCTTTCGCTGATCAGTCAGCTGTCCGACCACCAGCACAATCACCTGCACTCCGTCACGATCCGTCCCGCCAGTTGCGAAGTTCTGCAACCACCCGTGCGCACCATCGATCCGCGGGTAATCCGTGCCATCGTGCAGGCCTGCCAGGACAGCATGCGGCTGGAAGTGGATTACGTGTCGCTGAACAATCCGGTGAGTGAAACGCGCGTGATTGCGCCGCACACGCTGGTGTACAGCGGCGCGCGCTGGCATGTGCGCGCCTATTGTGAAAAGAACCGGGATTTTCGTGATTTCGTGCTGACGCGTTTTCGCGGCCAGCCAACACCGGTCACACCGGCGGACATTTCCGCCGCCGATGACGTTGCCTGGAATACCTGGGTGGACGTGATCATCAAACCCGATCCGCGCCTGAAGAAGGAACAGCGTCATCTGATCGAGCAGGATTATGGAATGGTGAAAGGAGCGCTGCGCCTGAAAACGCGCGGGCCGTTGACGCAATATCAGTTGCAGCTGATGCAGATCGACGACAAGGTGCTGCGCGGCAAACCCAGCTCGCAGCAGATCATTGTGGAGAATCTGGAAGATCTGCAGCGCTGGCTGTTCTGAACCAGCACTGCAGCAGAAGGATTAGCGCACGCGCACGATTACGGGAACATCATACTGCTCGCTGCCCCGCGTCATGCGCACGGTGGCGGCGTGCAGCCCGACAGGCTGATCCATGTTGCCCAGACTGGCACGCCAGCTGCCGGTGCCATCGAACGCAACCGTCAGCCAGCCGGTCGGCGTGGTGCGGTACTGCGTCTGCACCATCCAGCTGCTGTCGGTGACAACCTCCCCGTTCAGCCGGATTTGCACCGGCGCCGGCACGACAGCTGATCCCTCGGCGAAATCAAACACCACGGGCTGCTGAATGCCATCCACCGACGTCAGCGTATGCGTCACACCGCCATCGATCCGCTGCACAATGCCCACGCCTGGCGCAAACCACAGATCGGTGGTGCGCCGCGCCAGCAACTCCGCCAGTTGCGGATAGCGCAACACCAGCAGATCACCCAGCCAGCCTCCCGGATTCAGCATCACGCGCATGCCACGCGCCGGCAGACTGCCCAGCTCGCCGGCATCAACATTTTTGATGCCCAGCGGGGACACGCGACCGTTGTAGGGAAAAATGCCGGCGTAAACAATATTCAGCGGCTGGATGCTCACCGATGCCTGACCCGAATAGTTCTGCGCGGATGTGACAAAAATGGAATGCGCGCGTGCCAGCTTGATGTCCATGCTGTAGGTGATGCCATCGGCGGCATTCACCAGGGAATAGCGCGAACCGCCGTAACCAATGGCGGCGTCGTCGCTCAGCACATAATCCACCAGACCGTTGCTGTAATTGAGATTGAACAGCGGCTGCCCGGCGATCTGCGTAGAACCGTCGAACCACGCCTGCAGCGCGCCGCCGTTGTAATACCAGCGGATGCCTTCCGCCGTGGGCAAGTAGAGATGGCCGTCCGTCAGATCGACGGGATCGGGTGGTGGCACCGGCTCCACTGGCGGATCAACAGGGGGATCAATGGGAGGATCAATGGGAGGATCAACCGGATCATCGGGAATATCGTCACCGGGCGTGTCATCGCCGGGATCGGCAGGCGGTGTTTCATCGGGCGGCGTCACAGGATCTGGCAAAACCTGCGTTCCTCCCGCACTGGCCCGACCACGCTCCGACCCCAGATCATCGCTGCCCCAGCAACCGGTCAACGCGAGCACTGCCAGCAAGGGCAACAACCGCATCGCGATCATAACTTCCACCCCGTCATCTTCTTTTTGTAAACAGTAAGAGCCTGCCTGCGACCAGCAGGGCTCCAAGACCCTGCAGTCACAATACTGTCATATTACCAGATGGATCAGGATGGGAGGACAGCGCCCGTGCAATCGCCGGTCACGCTGACGCGACGGGCAAGGGCCGCCGCCCGACCGAAAACGCCGGGGAACGCTGAAATGTATCGCCAAATCAGCCGGATGAGCGCCCCTGCAGCTCAATGACACGCTCCCGCAGCCAACGGTTGGCCGGATCGTCGTTGAGCGCCTCATGCCAGTACATGTGCACGGCAAAGGCTTGCAGCTCCACCGGCATCGGCCAGATGGCGAGCTGGTCGGCGAACAGGTTGTGGCGGGCATGGCTTTCGGGCACCGTCAGCAACATCTGCGACCGGCACAGGGTTTTCCAGGCCACGAAAAAATTCTGGCAGCGCATGCCGATTTCCCGATGCAGGCCCAGCCGGCTCAGTTCGAAATCCTCCACCGTGGGGCCATTGCGGCGGGAGGACACCACCACATGCCGGGCCTGCAAATAGCGCTCAAGGGTCAGACCATCCTGCAGCAGGGGATGCTGGCGGCTGGCCGCCACCACAAAACGGCTTTCCATCAAGCGGGTGTGGGAAATGGCCAGCCCCACCGGCAGCAGCACGTCAAACGCCAGATCGAGACGGCCATTGGCCAGCTCGGTTTCCATGTCCCGCCGGGGCACACGGGCGCTGGTGATCTGGGTCAGCGGGGCCTGCGTCTCCAGCAGCGGCACCAGCTCCGGCACCAGTACGGTCTCCACAAAGTCGCGCATGCCCAGCACGATTGGCTTGCGGTTGGTGGCAGGGTCGAACCGGGCTGGCGCCGACAGGGTATGTTGCAGGCTGGCCAGCGCTTCCCGCACCGGCTGGATGATCGATTGGGTCATTGGCGTGGGCAGCATGCGATTGCCCGCCCGGATAAACAGCGGGTCGCCATACACCTCCCGCAGCCGCGCCAGCGCATGACTCACGGCCGGCTGGGTCAGATTGAGAATCGCCGCCGCACGGGTGATCGAGCCTTCCCGATAGATCGCATCCAGCACCAGATAAAGATTGAGATCGACCCTTCCTATATGCATGAAATTAATATCTCAAGATAACAACTATTCATTGGCTTAATTATGCAGCGTCTTTTAGCCTTGTCCAAAACCCGCAGAAAAACAGGAGCACTCCATGGATTTCAGCCATTCGCCCAAAGCCCAGGAAATGATCGCCCGCGTCCGCGCCTTCATGGACGAACACATCATTCCCAACGAGAAAAAGTATCTGGAACAGCTTGGCGAGGTCACCGGTGACTGGACGCGCTGGAACGTGCCGCCGCTGATGGAAGAGTGGAAGGAGAAAGCCAAGGCCGCCGGCCTGTGGAACCTGTTTCTGCCAGACGAGGAATACGGCGCTGGCCTGACCAACCTGGAATACGCGCCACTGGCGGAAATCATGGGTTATTCACCGATTGCGTCGGAGGCGTTCAACTGCAGCGCACCGGACACCGGCAACATGGAAGTGCTGGTGAAATACGGCTCGCCGGCGCAGAAAAAGCAGTGGCTGGAACCGCTGCTGGAAGGCAGCATCCGCTCGGTTTTTTTCATGACGGAGCCGGATGTCGCGTCCTCAGATGCCACCAACATGCAGGCCACCTGCACCATCCAGGGCGATGAGGTAGTTCTCAATGGCCGCAAGTGGTGGAGCTCGGGCGTCGGCCACCCCCACTGCAAGATCGGCATTTTCATGGGCGTCACCGACCCCACCGCCAGCCGCCACGCACAGCATTCCATGGTGCTGGTGCCGCTGGACACACCGGGCGTGAAAATCGAGCGCATGCTGCCGGTATTCGGCCGCTGGGATGCGCCGGAAGGCCACGGCGAAGTGTCGTTCACCAATGTTCGCGTGCCGGTTTCCAACATCATTGCCGGCCCCGGTCGCGGTTTTGAAATCGCGCAGGGTCGGCTTGGTCCCGGCCGCATTCACCACTGCATGCGGTTGATTGGTTCGTCGGAACGCGCGCTGAAACTGCTTTGCGAACGGGCCACAAAACGCGTGGCTTTCGGCAAGCCTCTGGCCAAGCTGGGTGCCAACCGCGACATCATCGCCGACTGCCGCATCAGCATCGAATGCGCGCGTCTGCTGACGCTGAAAGCCGCCTATCTGATGGATACCGTCGGCGTGTTCGGCGCCATGACGGAAATTTCCGCCATCAAGGTGGTGGCACCGAACGTGGCGCAGAAAGTCATCGACGCGGCGATCCAGATTCACGGCGGTGGCGGCGTGAGCGACGATTTCCCGCTGACTGCCATGTATGGCTGGGCGCGGGTGCTGCGTCTGGCGGATGGTCCCGATGAAGTGCATCGCGGCCTGATCGCCAAGTTCGAACTGAACAAATACAAATAATTCTTTTGCACCGGGATGTTATGAGTCGGGAAAAAGTGGTCGCCATTACCGGCGGCGCCAGCGGACTGGGCAAGGCACTGGCACTGCGCTTTGCCCGCGCTGGCTGGAAAGTGGCGATTGCCGATGTGAATCAGGAGCGCGGTGATGCGGTGCTGGCAGAAATCAGAGGGCTGACAGCCGATGCGTTCTATCAGCACTGTGACGTGCGCAGCGCCAGCGATGTATTGCAGTGGCGCGATACCATTGTGTCGCGCTGGCAGCACATCAATGTAGTGATCAACAATGCTGGCGTCGCCACCTTCGGCAGCATCGACCAATGCTCGCTCGACGACTGGGACTGGGTCATCGACATCAACCTGATGGGCGTGGTGCGCGGCTGCAAATACTTCAGCGAACTGTTCAAGCAGCAGGGCTTCGGTCACATCGTGAATACCGCGTCGATGGCCGGGCTGGTGCACTCGCCGGAAATGAGCAGTTACAACGCCACCAAGTCAGCGGTGGTTGCCCTGTCGGAAACCCTGCGCAGCGAACTGCGACCCTACGGCATTGACGTCACGGTCGTGTGCCCCGGCTTTTTCCCCACGAATCTGGCGGAATCCACCCGCTCACCGGACGCCGGCGCCCAACAGCTCGTCGCCCGCATGCTGACCCGTTCCGCCATTGATGCCGACGACATCGCCAATATGATCTTTTCGGCCATTGAACAGAAAAAGTACCTTGTTTTGCCCCATGCCTCCTACCGCAGACTGTGGTATCTGAAGCGTTTTATGCCATTCCTCTATGCGCTGCTGATGGGTAAAATCGGCAGCAAATTAGCCCACATGCGTAAAACCAGAACCACACTGGCGCCGACGGCGTCATCTGTCTCAACTTCAGAGGGATCAGCAAAATGAGCGAAAACGTACTGGACCAGGCCGGCAGCATCCGCGAGGGCGAAGAACTGGATGCCAAGGTAGTCACGGATTTCATCAAGTCGGTCGTGCCGGATGTGCAGGGCACAGCCCGCATCAAGCAGTTTCCCGGCGGCGCCTCCAACCTGACCTACGCCGTGTCGTTCGACAACAAGGAATACATCCTGCGCCGCCCGCCGTTTGGCAAGAAAGCCAAATCCGCCCATGACATGGGCCGTGAATTCCGCGTGATGCAGAAACTCAAACCCGTGTATCCGTATGTGCCCACCATGGTGGCGTTCTGCCAGGACGAGAGCGTGCTGGGCTGCGATTTCTACGTGATGGAACGCCTGATCGGCATCATTCCCCGCGACGACATGCCCAAGGGTCTGACCCTGACGCCGGAACAGGCGCGCGCCCTGTGCATGAGCGTGCTGGACCGTTTCATCGAGCTGCACAGCGTGGATTATGTGGCCGCCGGCCTGTCCGATCTGGGCAAGGGCGACGGTTATGTGGTGCGCCAGATCGAAGGCTGGAACAAGCGTTTCCTCGACGCCAAGACGCCGGACGTTCCCGATTGCGAAAAAACCATGGCCTGGCTGCACGCCAACATGCCCGCGCAGGTAAAGACCTGCATCATCCACAACGATTACCGCATGGACAACGTGGTGCTGAGCCCCACCGATCCCACGCAGGTGATCGGCGTGCTGGACTGGGAAATGGCGACCCTGGGCGATCCGCTGATGGATCTGGGCAACACACTGGCGTACTGGGTGGAAGCGAACGATCCGCCGAGCGCACAGATGCTGCGTCGTCAGCCGTCGCACCTGCCCGGCATGATGACCCGCACTGAAGTAATGGACTACTACTGCAGCAAGATGACTCTGAGCACCGAGAATTTCGTGTTCTATCGCGTGTACGGTCTGTTCCGTCGGGCGGCGATCCTGCAGCAGATCTACTACCGCTATTACCACGGCCAGACCAAGGACAAGCGCTTCTCGGTGTTTGGCCTGAGCGTGGTGGAACTGGAACGGCAGGCCCAGGCCCTGATCGCGGAAATGGGCTGATTGCATGGCTGCCATCTATCTGATCCGCCACGGACAGGCCTCGTTTGGCAGCAGCAACTACGACGCACTCAGCGAACGCGGGCACCAGCAGGCCCGCGTGCTGGGTGAATCACTGGCACAGCGCGGCATCACATTTGATGCCGCGTTTGCCGGCACCATGCGGCGCCACGATGAAACCGCCGCCAATTGCCTGGGTGCCATGCAGTGCGATCTGCCTCTGATCAAACTGCCGGATTTCAACGAATACGATCACGAAGAAATATTCGCCCGCCACCGTCCGGAACTGGAAGACAAATCCCGCTTTGCGCAATACCTGGCAAAATCGGCAGATCCACACAAAACCTTCCAGAAAGACTTCGAGCAGGCGATGCGGCGCTGGCGCAGCGGCGATTTCGACGCGGAATACAGCGAATCCTGGACCACCTTCCGCACCCGCGCCATCCATGCACTGCAGACCGTGCGCAGTCACGGCGCCAAATCCATTGCCGTGTTTTCTTCCGGCGGCCCCATTGCCTCGATCACCGGCCACTGCCTCGGCCTGAATGACGAGCAGATTGTGGAACTGAGCTGGGCCGTGATGAATTGTTCCGTCACCTGTCTTCTGTTCAATACCGACAAAATCAGCCTGCGCTATTTCAACGACTTCGCCCACTTTGAACTACGGGCGGACAAGTCGCTGGTGACTCACCGCTAGAACAACAACACTGCAAGAGGCCTTTGTTCATGAACCTGAAAAATCCGTTTGATCTGACCGGCCGTATCGCGCTGGTAACTGGCGCTTCCCGCGGCATTGGCGAGAGCATTGCCAGACTGCTGGCCGCGCAGGGTGCGCACGTAATTGTCTCCAGCCGCAAGGTCGATGACTGCCAGCGCGTGGTGGATGCCATCGTGACCGCCGGCGGAAAAGCTGAAGCGATTGCCTGCCACATTGGCGAAATGGAGCAGATCAAGCAGATTTTCAGCCAGATCCGTGAACGCCACGGCAAGCTGCACATTCTGGTGAATAACGCCGCAACCAATCCCTATTTCGGCCATGTCCTCGATACTGATCTGAGTGCATTCCAGAAAACTGTGGACGTGAATATTCGCGGCTATTTTTTCATGTCGGTGGAAGGCGGCAAACTGATGCGCGAACAGGGTGGCGGCAGCATCATCAATGTCGCTTCGGTGAACGGCATTATTCCCGGAGGCTTCCAAGGCATCTACTCGATTACCAAGGCAGCGGTGATTTCGATGACCAAGACTTTTGCCAAGGAATGCGCCGGTGCCGGCATTCGCATCAACGCCATTCTGCCCGGCCCCACCGACACCAAATTTGCCGCCGCGCTGGTGAAGAACGACGCCATCATGAATCAGGTCATGCCGCACTTGCCTATTGGCCGCGTGGCGCAACCGGATGAAATGGCCGGCGCGGTTCTTTATCTGGCGTCGGACGCTTCCAGCTACACCACCGGCACCAGCATCGCCATCGACGGCGGCTATCTGATCGGCTGAATTCTGACTCCATCCAGGGCGCTGTTGCCTGCGGCGCCCTTCAATTTATTTCTTATAAAACCTCCCTTCATATTCCTTTTACGCAACAACTGCCTGCCGAACGATCTTTTTACTCTATACAGTTTTTAAAACAACTAGGCTTTAGATTGTTTTGCTATTTGAGAAACAGCTTGTAACAGCACGCGCGATTGACCTGATCCGGCATGGCGGATCAGGATGATGGGGCCGCAGAAGTCCAACAAAAATCACGAAAGGAGGTCGAGGCTTATGAGAATCTCACTGAATACCGACGTGCTTTTCTGGCTCACGTCGCAGGAAGAAGAAAAGCTGATGAACGCATTGCACGATTATCTGGATTTCATGTATTTCGCCTGAATCCGGCAACCGAAACGAAGAAGCCCGCTTTATGCGGGCTTCTTTTTTGCTTCAGTGACGGTAAGTGCCTGGCGACGCGCCAGTCCAGCGCTTGAACGCACGATGAAAGGTGCTGTCGTCAGCAAATCCCGTGCGCACGGCAATCTGCGTCACCGGCAATTCCGTCGTGGACAGCAATTCAATCGCCATGTCCTTGCGAATGTTATCGAGCAGCATCTGGTAGTTCAGATTGCGCTCCGCCAGACGCCGCTGCAGCGTGCGCCCGGAACAGTTCATCCGCCGCGCCACGTCCTCGATACTGGGCGATCCTTCCGCCAGCATTGCCATCACATGCGCTGAAATTTCCCGCGCAATCCTGTCGCTGGCGCGCAACCGCAACAACAGGTTCGTGGCACGTTTTTCCGACAGGCTGAACACGCGCCGGTTGGTCTGTCCAGTGTGGTAATGCAGGCTTTCCAGCTTCAGATCAAAGCGATCTTCCGGCTGGGCAAACAGCACGGGCGTGGACTGGAAAATCTCGCTCACAACACCGGGATCCGTCGCCTGCTGATGCTTGAAATACAGTGTGCGCGGCACATTATTCACATCAAAGGTCAACTGGTTGGCAACAGTGAACCAGTGCGTCATCAGGTGTTCAATCACCTGCCGGTGCGGACGATTATTGTTGTCGTACTGCAGCGTTATACGGAAGCTGGATTCGTCCGTGGACATGTCCAGCGAAATGAAATCAAACGCCAGTGGAAAATACTTGTTGATGGCCGTCATGATCTGCGTGACGCTTTCGCCTGCCATCGACAGAAAATAGAAAACACCGATGGACGACGGTGCCGCAGAAGCGCCAATGCGCATGCCGATGGCGGGATCTTCGGTAATGACTTCGGCGGCAAGAAGCGCCTGCTCGTAAAGAGTGAGTGGAATCCTGCCATTGATAAGAAAATCTCGGCGTGATTTCACGTTCGTGCGTTTAAAAAGTTCCTGTTCGTGATGACCACGATTTTCCATGTACTGGTAAATCGCATCATACAGTTCGAAGGCGACTGTTGGTGCCGGCATGGTACTCTGCCTCCCTCCTGCTGTGGCCGCCGCAAACTCACCTGGCTGCCAATTTCCGCGTTGAATTGATTTGGTTTTGTTTTGATTACTTGCTTTTTTGTGTGACCGGAATTCAGTTTCTGGTTTAAAAAACTGGACACAGGCCTCGCAAGAGTATTACACGCCGGTGTCGTGATTGGCCAGCCCCGCTATTGAATGCACAAACGCGAGCAATTTAATCTGACTCGCATAACAACACGAAAAACGGGGACAACAAATTGCATGCTTTTTATTTACCTGCATGCAATTTCAATCATAACAATTCGAAATCTTGCCTGGAGGCATGGACGTGAAACCCTTCCCTGACTATCTGCCCAAGCTATCGTCCGCTTTACTGATACCGGTTCTGCTTTCGGTGCAACTGACCGGGTGCGGCGGCAGCAGCGGTTCATCTGGCAACGTACCGCGCGCAGCCACCACAGATACCGGAACACCCGTGACTGAAACCGGCGCTGGCGGTTCCTCGACGCAGGAACCAACCGCGCCTTCCGAGCTGACAATCAAACCCGGCACACTTGAAGCATTTTTCGCCACGCGCATCGAACCGCAAATGAATTATTGCGGCACCTGTCATGCCCCTGCCGGCATTGCCGACACCGCAGAAGGGCGTGGCTTTCTGCTGCGCACTGGCCAGAACCACTACGACAGTTTTTATCAGGCGTGGGAAACACTTGGCAAAGGTGTCGCCAGCAATCCGATGCTGGTGGAAAACGCTGACCTGACCGAACCGCACACCGGCGGTAAAACCTGGATGGCGGGCAGCGCGATCAATGCCGATGTGTCCACCCTTCTGCTGTGCTGGGATCAACCGCAGCAATGCCCAATGGCAACCGAAGATGATTCCAATGACGATGACGACTCCGGCGATCCCGATGGCGGCACCGGCGGCGATAACGGTGGCGGTGATACCGGCGGCGACGATGATGGCGATACCGGCGGCAATGGCGATGGTGACGGCGACAACACCGGTGGTAACGATGACGGCAACACAGGCGGTGGCAACGGCAGCGGTGAACTGCGTCCGCTGCTCGGCAGTTCCCACGGCAGCCATCTCTGGAACCAGTTCTGCGAAACGGCGAGTGACGACGCGCTGCTTCCCACCGATCCGCGCGCACTGGTGACACCCGGTGTGAACGAAGGACGCGCGGTATTCTTCAACGCCTTCTACGAGGATTGCCACGTCAATCTGCCGGAAAGCGAAAAGGCAGCGAAGACCTGCGGCGAATACAAGGCTCGCGTTGCGCGCGGCGATTATTTTGCCAACCAGCGCGCCGGCATGACGGACATCGCCGTACCCTCAACCGTGGTGAACAATCTCTGGAAAGCCTGGGGCATGAAACAGCGTCCGGCGAATTTCGACGAGCTGCTCACCGAACGTTACGGCTTCAACCCGGCACCCTATCCCAACCCGTATCCGCTGCCCGGTGAGGATCCGGTTGCCACCAACGGCGGTTCCGGCCAGTTGCCCATGGGTCTGATCCAGGGACGCGATGCCAGCGGCAATTTCAACGGCAAGATCAGCATAAACTGCTACATCTGTCACGGTGGCCAGATCGGCTCGGCAGAAGACGGTGAAGGCCTGGGCCCGATTCCCGGCATGGGCAACACCAACACCGACATGATGATTTTCATGCGCGACATTTCCCGCGGCCTGGTGGGTGGTTTGCTGCCGTTCTCGCTGAACAACGTGCGCGGCACTTCCAATGCGGTGGGTGCATTCGACATGCTGACGATGATCTGGGACGTGGACACGCTGTCGCTGAGTCCAAACCCGATCAAGCTGCCGTTCTCGCACTCCTATCACGGCAATCAGGACAAGCCGAACTGGTGGAACAGCAGTCACCGTCCGCGCAAATTCTTCGACGGCGGCGTATCGGCGGATTCCACCCGCATCGACATGGCGGCAGCGGATCAGCTCAATCTGTTGAAGAGTGGTGCCTCGCGTCGCGCTGCCACCGAGCTGCATGACCAGGATCTGCAGGCTTATGTGGATGCGCAGGTAGCACCGCCTTTCCCTGGCGAAATTGATACGGCTCTGGCGGAAGCGGGCGCCATCATTTTCCACAACAAGAACCTGTGGGCGAATGGTGCCAACGCTGACCTGCCGCAGCCCAATGGCAACGGTTCCTGCGCAGGCTGTCACGGTGTGTACTCACCGCGCTACGTGCACGACACCAACTTCCTGGAAAATCCGGCGCTGGAAGGCGTGGCCGGCTACATCGTGCCTCTCGATCTGATCAAGACCGACCCGGCGCGCGCGCTGTCGATCACCGCGCAGGTTCGCGCCGTGTTCAAGAGTTCCTGGTGGGGTTATCCGGACGGTGCACCCGGCTATGTTCCGCCCGGCGAGAAATCCGCCTGGGATGAATACCGCGACGACTTCTCCTACCCGATCATCAATCCTGAAGGTCGTCCGGTGGATGGCGCCTGCGGCTGGGCAGAGGATTTCGGTTACCTGGCACCGCCTCTCTACGGCGTGTGGGCATCGTCACCCTACTTCCACAACGGATCGGTTCCGACTCTGCGTCAGGTGCTGCGCTCCAGCGAGCGTCCTGCCATCTGGGCACGACAGGACTCTCCAGTGGCAGGCAAGATCAAGGGCTTCGACATGAGTCTGAACGCCTATGACCTGGATGAGAACGTGGGCTGGAAATACCGCGAGTACTGCAGCACGCTCGACACACCGGCGGCTGAATGTTCTGGCGACAACCGCGTCCGCAACAACATGCTGTATCGCTGGCTGGACAGCATCAAGGACAACTTCTGGCTGGCCGGCTTCGTCAGCAAGCCGTACTACACCCAGAAGCAGATCGACCAGCGCAAGATCTACAACACGCATGAGTTCAGCAACAGCAACACCGGTCATACCTTTACCGATGCGCTGAGCGAAGCAGAAACGCGCGCTGTGATTGAGTATCTGAAAACCCTGTAACAGCCAGACACTGGCCTGCAGTGCAACGCTGCAGGCCAGTTTTCTTTTTTTCGGTTTCATAAAAAAAAGGACAGGAGAAACCTGAATGAAACACCTGACGCTGTCATGCGCTGTGCTGACCTGCGCCGCCCTGCTGGGCGCCTGCTCCACTGCACCGGTCAAAGCCTGGGAACGCGGCGATCTCGCCCGCCCCGACATGGCCTGGGAACCCGATCCGATGCGCACCGCGCTGCGCGACCACATCCACGTATCCAAGGAAGCTGCCAGTGGTGGCGCCAGTACCGGTGGCGGTGGCTGCGGCTGCTACTGAACGCTCGGGCCTGTTCCAGCCTGCATCTTTTTCCAACTCTCATCCGCGCATTTTTCAGGAAGCTGTACCGGCATGACCCAACAAAAAAAACAACGCACCCCATCCCACAACGCACTGGCAGCACTCACTGGTGCCGCACTGGCGCTGCCGGCGATTTCACCGCTGGCCCACGCCGACAACATGCCCACCCGTACCGAGCTGGGCTATCGCTATTCGCAATATCAGGAAGACGATATTGCCGCCGACAAAATCCTGGTCGGCAGTTGCGAGCGCTACGACGTGGACAATCACGCCCTGCGCCTGGTGACGCCGTTGCAGAACAATCTCGGCCTCACCGTCAACGCGTCGTACGAGACCATGTCCGGTGCCTCGGCCTATGGCACGGCGGAAGTCCTGCCAGGCAAACCACAGCTGATCATGACCGGCGCCAGCATCGACGAAAAACGCAGTGAAGTATCCGGCACTGTGCGCCACTATCGCGATGACGGCAGCATCGCGCTCACCCTGGGTTATTCCGGCGAAAAGGATTACACCGCCTTCAGTGGCGCAGTGGAAGCCGAGCAGATTTCAGCGGACCGCCTCACCACCTTTTCCGGCGGTATTGGCTATTCCAGCGATGAAATGGAACCGGAGCAGACCGCCGGCGTGAACCGGCCCACCTCGGAAGACAAGTCCGCCACGAAAGGCTTCGTTGCCATCACGCGGGTGCTCAGCAGCGCGTGGCAGGTGCAGGGCAGCCTGTTTGCCGGTGTGCTGGACGGCTATCTGGCCGATCCGTACAAGGCTCGCGATGTGCGTCCGAACAATCGGCAGCTGTACGGCTTCAGCGCGCGCTCACGCTATTTTGTGAAGGCAGCGGAAGCGGCGCTGCACACCGACTACCGCTATTACAGCGACGACTGGGGCATTGAAGCGCACACGCTGGAACTGGCCTGGCACCAGACCATCACCGACCAGTTCGAACTGGTGCCACTGGTGCGCTTCTACTCGCAGAGTCAGGCGGATTTCTACGTCGATGCCGACAGCATCAGCAACACGGGCGACCAGTCGTCCGATGCGCGCCTGTCGACATTCGGCGCTCTCACTTATGGCCTCAGCGCGAACTACAACACCAGCGATTACCGCCTCACTGCCAGCTTCGAACAATACGAAGCCGACGGCGACTACGCACTGGATTCGGTGGACCTGGAAAATCCCGCGCTGGTGAGTTACACGCTGCTGTCGGTGGGAGTGGATTACCGGTTCTGAACCATTCCCGGCAGGATGAGGTGTACGGCATAAGGGCGGATTCGGTATCATCCGCGCATGCCTGAAGCAAACGCCACCTCATCCTCGTCCGACCGCCAGCGTCATGTCTTTTCCGTTTCGGAACTGAACAACGCGGCGAAATACCTGCTGGAAAGCCAGTTTCCCGCCGTGTGGCTGGAAGGCGAAATTTCCAATCTGGTGCAGCCGCGCTCCGGCCACCTCTATCTCACCCTGAAAGACGACAACGCCCAGCTGCGCTGCGCCATGTTCCGCGGCAACAACCTGCACCTGAATTTCAAGCCGAAGGACGGCGCGCAGGTACTGGTGCGGGGCCGGCTCAGCCTGTTTGCACCGCGCGGCGACTACCAGCTCATCATCGACCACATGGAACAGGCCGGCCTGGGTGCACTGCAGCGTGCGTTCGAGCAGCTGAAAGCCAAACTGGCGGCGGAAGGCCTGTTCGACGAACACCGCAAGCGGGCCGTGCCCCTGCGCCCATCCCGCATCGGCGTGATCACCTCGCCCACCGGCGCCGCCATCCACGACATTCTCAGCGTGCTGCGCCGGCGCTTTCCGCTCACCGAAGTCATCGTCTATCCCACCCTGGTGCAGGGCAACGAAGCACCCGCGCAGATCTGCGCCGCCATTGCCAAAGCCAATGTGCGCAATGAATGTGACGTGCTGATCGTCGGACGCGGCGGCGGTTCGCTGGAGGATCTGTGGTGCTTCAATGACGAGAAAGTGGCGCGGGCGATTGCCGCCAGCGAATTGCCGATAGTCTCCGCCGTGGGCCACCAGATCGACTTCACCATCGCGGATTTTGTCGCCGATCTGCGCGCACCCACACCGTCGGCGGCGGCGGAACTGCTCAGCGCCAATGCAGTGGAAATGCTGGCATCGCTGGACGGTTACGCGCACTGGCTGGAAGACTTCATGCGCAGCCAGATTGACGGCCATCGCCAGCGCCTGCAGTGGCTGGCCCGCCAGCTGAAACATCCCGGCAAACGGCTGGAGGAACACGCGCAGCGTCTCGACGAACTGGACCTGCGTCTGCGCCAGTCCATCCAGCGCACACTGCAATTGCAGCAGAGCCAGCTCAATACGGCACGGGCACGGCTACAGACCCACACCCCCGTGCATGCGCTGCTGGCCTGCCGGCGCCAGCTGGAAAATCTCGCGGCCAGCCTGCAGAAATCCATGACGGCACAGCTGCAGAACCAGTCCCGCGACATCGCCCATCTGGCCCAGCGGCTTAACACCGTCAGCCCCCTCAACACCCTGGGGCGCGGCTACTCGATCCTGCAGACCGCCACTGGCGAAGTGGTGCAGCGTACCGGGCAGATCAGTGTGGGTGACAGCGTGCGGGCACGGTTGCGGGAAGGCGAATTACTGTGTCGCGTGGAGGCGGTGAAACCCGCATTGTGAGCCCCTACCTTTCCCGCTATGCTTGCTGACAATGTCACCCAGGGAATGCACCGGCATGGCCTCTCCGAAAAAAACTCCAATCGAATTCAACCACACCCAGGATTCCGCCCCCGAATACGTTGAAGTCATTCTCTGGCGCCGCGTGGTGCTGGCACTGGGCACCCTGGTGGTCGCGCTGGCCGGCATCGGCTTCCTGCTGTTCAACCAGCTGACCGAATCCGGCGAATCCGACACTCTGGCCGCCAACAGCAGCGGCGATGAAGTTGTCCAGAGCGACACCCGCGAAGCCGCATCCATCGTGCCTGACCAGCTGGCTCCCACCGCCGCCATTCCGGAACAGGACGCACATCGGGACGCCGCAGCCGCCGAGCAGCTGGCGCAATCGATTCCGGATGAACCGCTGTCCGACGATGCTGCAGCGGAAAAATCCGCCGCCACGACACCCGCACAGCCGGCCCTGCAGGTAGCCGCACTGACCACGCCGGCAACCGCCGCGAAAAAACTGGTGCAGGCCACCCGCGAGGCCGTCGCGCAGAAAGTGGAACCAAAGACCGCACCGAAAAACACTGCCACCGACCGCCATCAGGTCCGGACCGAGATCTTTTTCCCCGACGTGAAGCGCGCCATGCTCACCACGCTGATCCACAACCGTGAACCCAGCAAGGCCGTCACCAGCACCGCCGGCATGGAACAATTGAATCCGGTCTCGCTGCACCAGTTCGTCGACATCCGGGGCCGCGCCGGCGACACCCTCACCTACACCTGGAAACGCAACGGCAAGATCGTGTCGAAAACCCGCGTGCCGGTAGGCGCCAATCAGTGGCGCAACTACGCCAGCAAGGCCTTCCACCAGAATCAGCACGGCCAGTGGGACGTGGAAGTCACCGACAACCGCAACCGCCTGCTGGTGCGCACCCGTTTCTATCTGGGCGCCTGACCTGTCTGCAAACCGCCGTGCGCCTGCATCAGCGTTGCGATGATCAGGGCGCCGGCGGCATCTTCATCCTCGCCGTACACGATCACCCCATCTTCGTGACCCAGCATGGCAATCACGCCGCTGCCGGATGACGCCTGCGCCAGATCGCGCACCGCCTCCGCCATCGCCGGCGTGCCGTAACCAATCGCGGGCGCTACACAGGGAATCCCCAGCGCCTCCGCCTGCCGCCAGATCAGCGGACTGTGCACATGCATCACGCACTGGATATCGGCGCGGGCGGCATAGAGACTGGCATGGGTGAGCGCTTCGGAAGACGGCCGCACCGGGCCGCAGGCCTGCAGGAAATTGCGCGTCACATCGAATTTCGTGACCCGCACATAGTGGGAACGGCACAGCAGCGGCAAATGGCCGGTCTGGGTGCCGGAGACAATGAATTCAGGGGAATCGGCCCGCAGGCGCGCGCTGATATTGCCGTAGCCCAGGCCGCCGTAGCGGGCCGGGTCCTGGCCGATCAGCCCCAGCCGGAACAGGTAGCAACGCCAGTAATTGAGCAGGGGGAAATGCGCATAGTCCGGCGCATCACCGGGAGTGAACTCCAGCTGGTACTGAATGACGCCTTCCTGCTCCGCCACAACACAGACCTCCTGTGACTGCGTTCAATCCGGCCCCGTCCTTTCCCGCTGGCAGCGATTTCAGAACCGCTTTTTGTTCTTCTTCTTTTTTTCCTTTTTCTTGTGATGCGCCACCATCCGCTCCTTCTTGTAGATCTGGCGCGGGGTGAGCAGATTGCGCTTGCCGGCGTAAGGGTTGTCGCCGGTCTTGAATTCGATGCGGATCGGCGTGCCTTCCAGCGCCATCACCTGACGGAACGTATTTTCCAGATAGCGCTTGTAGGAGTTGGGCACGCTCTCGGTCTGGTTGCCGTGAATCACGATCAGCGGCGGGTTGCTGCCGCCCATGTGCGCGTAACGCAGCTTGATGCGACGGCCACTGACCAGCGGCGGCTGGTGATCGGCCAGCGCGTCTTCCAGAATCTTGGTGAGATACGGAGTGGACAGTTTGCGGAACGCCGACTCGTAGGCTTTCTGGATCGAGCCGTACAGTTCGCCGACGCCGGTGCCGTGCAGCGCGGAAATGAAATGGATCTTGGCAAAATCGATGAAGCCCAGACGCCGCTCGATGTCGGTCTTCACCTTCTGCTTGTCGTCCGGCGACATGCCGTCCCACTTGTTCAGCGCAATCACCAGCGAGCGGCCGGTTTCCAGCACAAAGCCCAGCAGGTGCAGGTCCTGGTCCACGATGCCTTCGCGGGCATCCAGCACCAGCACCACCACGTTGGCGTCTTCCACCGCCTGCAGGGTCTTGATGACGGAGAACTTCTCCACCGACTCGAACACCTTGCCGCGCTTGCGCACGCCGGCGGTGTCGATGATGGTGTAATGCTTGCCCTGGCGCTCGAACGGGATGTACACGCTGTCGCGGGTGGTGCCGGGCATGTCGAACACGATGACGCGCTCCTCGCCCAGCATGCGGTTCACCAGCGTCGACTTGCCCACGTTGGGACGGCCGACGATGGCCATCTTGATGCCGGCCTGAACGCCCTCCCCCAGTTCATCCTCGATGGCGGGCAAGGCCGGCAAATGGGCAAATACCGCGTCCATCAGCTGGGTTACGCCACGACCGTGCGCCGCCGCAATCGGGAACACATCGCCCATGCCCAGACTGAAGAAGTCTGCCGTGACGATATCCT
The DNA here is from genome assembly GCA_964491665.1 of uncultured Moraxellaceae bacterium. Classification (GTDB taxonomy): domain Bacteria; phylum Pseudomonadota; class Gammaproteobacteria; order Pseudomonadales; family Ketobacteraceae; genus Ch67. The sequence goes on along the minus strand of CAZBII010000028.1, from coordinate 7,791 downwards.
GATTCAGGCCGTCGACCTTGTTCACCACCAGAAACACCGGCTTCTGACGCTGGCGCAGCGTGTGTGCCAGCAGCTCGTCCACCGGCGTGAGGCCCACCTGCGCATCCACCATGAACAGCACGGCGTGGGCTTCCTCCACCGCCTGCAGCGACTGGTTGCGCATGTGAATATCGACGCCTTCCTCATCGCCGGTGATACCGCCGGTATCGATCACGATGAACTGGTGCTCGCCCCAGGCCGCATCACCATATTGGCGATCACGGGTGAGGCCCGGCATGTCCGCCACGATGGCGTCGCGGGTCTTGGTCAGCCGGTTGAACAGCGTCGATTTGCCCACGTTGGGGCGGCCCACCAGGGCGATTACGGGTTTCATTCTTGCTCGGTTTCTTTCTCGGTTTCTGGCTCGATGACCTGGTACGCAGCGACCGCGCCGCCATTACCCTGGATGTACACGATATCCTGATACACCACCGGCTCGGCCCGCAGGCCATCATCCGACGTGCGCTTGCGCGGCACCTGTCCCAGCTTGGCATTGGGGTCGATGCTGGGGCGCGACGACACCTTCACCCGCGCCTTGAAGCTGCCGTCGGTGTAGGACAGCCAGTGCAGGTAGCCCTCGAAATCCCCCACCACCACATAGCGGTCATAGGCGGTCGGCGCTGACAGGCCGCGCCCGCGCAGACCGGGCTGGCTCCACACATCGGCGCCATTGACCGAATCCAGCGCGGACAGATTGCTGTCGTCATCCACCACATACAGCTGGCTGAGGAATTCCGACACGCCGGAATAGGAAGAACGCTTGCGCTGCCACAGCAGACGGCCGGACGGAATGTCGATGGCGGCGATGTTGCCCTGGTAGGTCACTGCATACACCGTCTTGCCGGACACCCAGAAGCGGCCGTCCAGATCGTTCAGGCGCTCCAGCTCGGAACGGCCGGTGGATTCACCGATGGTGCGCTCCCAGCCGACAAAACCGCTGTTGGTGTCCAGCGCCGCCAGTTTGCCGTTGGCAAAGCCCGCCAGCGCGATCTCGCCCACCACCACCGGGCTGCTCTCGCCACGCAGGGTGAGAATGGGAATCGAGGTGTCATACAGCCAGGCCACGCTGCCATCCTCGCGGCTGAGACCATGCAGACGGCCATCCACCGATTGCACGAGGATGCGATCCGCCGCAATCGCAGGGGCCGACATGATCTGGCCACCCACTTTCTTTTCCCAGACCAGCGTGCCGTCCTCGTCTTTCAGCAGCACGATGTCACCGTCGCCGGTACCGAACGCCACCACGCCATAGGCCGCAGCAACACCACCGGTAATGTAGCGGCCGGTTTCCTGCGTCCAGACTTTCTTGCCGGTCTCGCGATCGATCTTCACCACATCGCCCGTGCTGGACGCGGCAAACACCCAGCGCTCGGTCACAGCCGGCTTCAGGCTCAGGTAGAGTTCGTCGACGCCATCGCCCACGCTCTGGCTCCACAGTTTCTTGACCTGGGTATCGCTCTTGATCACCGGCAGCGGCGACGGCGGCACGACATCTTCATCGTCCTTGCTGCAGGCAGACAGAACGAACGGAACAAGCAGGATCAGCAGCCAGAATCGCATTACTTGTCCGCCACCAGCAGGTTGTCATGTTTGATTTTCAGGATTGGACGGCCGTTGCCGTTGTTGCGCGCCGCGCTCAGGTCCATGGCCTTCTTGTACGCTTCAATGGCCTTGGCCGTGTTGCCCAGCTGCACATAAATGTCGCCGCGCACTTCTTCGTAGGTGTCGGCCTGGGCGCCGGGCTGCATGCTGTCGAGCTGCTTCAGTGCACCTTCGCGGTCGCCTTTGGCGGCCATCACGCGGGCCAGACGCAGGTTGGCGATCAGGCGGATGGCTTCGCTCTTGCCATGCTCCTTCGCCCACTGCAGTTCGGTGATCGCTTCATCCAGCTTGCCAGTCTGCACTTTTTCCCGCGCCAGCAGCAGCGAGGCAAACACGGCGTATTCGGTCTTGGTAAAATCATCTTTCAGCTGGGTCGCCAGATGATTGAAGGTGGCCAGATGGCCATCCAGCTCGGCGGTTTTCTTTTCCGTGCGATCCTGCTGCACCAGATTGGAGGTTTCCAGCAGTTCGGTGTAGAGCGCGGCGGCAGACTCGCCGGTGGCGCGGTTATTCTGGTGATACAGCTGCCAGCCCAGCACGCCCACGATGGCCACGGTGATGCCGATCAGCACGCTGTTGCCGTTGGTTTTCCACCATCTTTTGATCGCGTCGATTTGTTGTTCTTCGGTTACGTACACGTCCACGGGGTTTACTCCTGAGCCGCTGCAATTTCAGCAAAAAAGGATTGAAGTTGAGTCTGGGAGACAGTGATTTGTTCCCGCGCCTCGCGCAGGAATTTGATGCTGACCTGGCCGGCGGCGATTTCCGATTCCCCCAGGATCAGGGCGAAACGGGCACCGATGTCATCGGCCTTTTTCAGCTGCTTCTTGAACTTGCCGCCACCGCAGTGGCACTGCACTTTCAGCGCGGGCGCCTGGTCGCGCAGGGATTCCGCCAGCAGCAGCGCCGCCGAAGCATTTTCCGATACCACATACACATCCGGCGCCGGCGTGAGATGCTGCACCACACCGGCGGTGTCCAGCAGCAGCACCAGCCGCTCCATGCCCATGGCGAATCCAACGGCTGGCGTGGCCTTTCCACCCAGCTGCTCCACCAGACCGTCATAACGGCCACCGGCGCAGACCGTGCCCTGCGCGCCCAATGCCGTGGTCACCCACTCGAACACGGTCTTGCAGTAATAATCCAGGCCACGCACCAGACAGGGATTGATTTCAAACGACACGCCCGCCGCCGTCAGCATGGCTTTCAGCTGCTCGAAATGGTCGCGGGATTCGTCGTCGAGAAAATCCAGCAGGCTGGGCGCGTTTTTCAGCACGGCCTGGGTGCCGGGGTCCTTGCTGTCCAGCACCCGCAGCGGATTGGATTCCAGCCGGCGCTTGCTGTCTTCATCCAGTTGATCACGATGCTGTTGCAGGAAGGCGACCAGCGCAGCGCGGAACTCGGCGCGGGCGGCATTGGAGCCCAGGCTGTTCAGCTGCAGGGTCACCAGATGGGAAATGCCCAGTTCGCGCCACAGGCGCGCGGTCATGATGATGAGTTCGGCGTCGATGTCCGGCGTGCCCATGCCGAAAGTTTCCACACCGATCTGGTGGAACTGGCGGTAGCGGCCTTTCTGGGGTTTTTCATAGCGGAACATGGGGCCGGTGTACCACAGGCGCTGCACCTGGTTGTACAGCAGGCCGTGTTCCTCGCCCGCCCGCACGCAGCTGGCGGTGCCTTCCGGACGCAGGGTCAGGCTTTCGCCGTTGCGGTCCTCGAAGGTGTACATTTCCTTTTCGACAATGTCGGTGACTTCACCGATGGAGCGTTTGAACAGGTCGGTATATTCCACGACGGGCATGCGGATTTCGCCGTAGCCGTACTGGTTCAGAATCTGGCGCACACGGCTTTCCAGAAACTGCCAGACGGGGGAATCCTTCGGCAGGATGTCGTTCATGCCGCGAATGGCTTTGATACGCTGGGTCAAGAGTGAATCCTTGGGCGGTTACAAACGGAACAGCTTTAAACGGGACAACGACTCGGGCGGCAGCAACAGGATCTGGCCCGGCTGCCGCGCGGCAAAGCGCCCGATTATAAGCCAGTTCAGGCGCCCAGTGTTATCTTTGCGGGGTGCTTTGTTGCGGTTTCCGGATTGGCTTCCACCTCGGCGGCGCGGGCGCGGATCACCTTCTCCAGTTCATCCACCAGCTCTTCCGGCGACACCTTGTGGCTGGGCTTGCCTTCGCGGTAGATCAGGTTGGCGGGCGTGCCGCCGGTCAGGCCGATGTCCGCTTCCTTGGCTTCGCCGGGCCCGTTGACGATGCAGCCGATGATAGCCACATCCAGCGGCGTCTTGATGTCCTCCAGCCGCGACTCCAGCGCATTCACTGTGGAAATCACATCGAAGTTCTGCCGCGAGCAGGACGGGCAGGCAATGAAATTGATGCCCTTGGTGCGCAGGCCCAGGCTCTTCAGGATGTCGAAGCCGACTTTCACTTCCTCCACCGGATCGGCCGCCAGCGAGATGCGCAGGGTGTCGCCGATGCCTTCCATCAGCAGCGCGCCCAGTGCGATTGCCGACTTCACGGTGCCGGAGCGCAAGCCACCGGCTTCCGTCACCCCCAGGTGCAGCGGATTGTCGATCTGGCTGGCAATGATGCGGTAGGCCGCCACGGTCATGAACACGTTGGAGGCTTTCAGGCTCAGCTTGAAGTTGTGGAAATTCATGCGGTCGAGAATCTCGACATGGCGCATGGCCGATTCCACCAGCGCTTCCGGCGTGGGCTCGCCGTATTTCTTCTGCAGATCCTTTTCCAGCGAGCCGGCGTTGACGCCAATGCGGATCGGAATGTTCTTGTCGCGGGCGGCATCCACCACGGCGCGGATGCGGTCCTCGCGACCGATATTGCCCGGATTGATGCGCAGGCAGTCGACGCCTTTTTCCGCCACCGCCAGCGCGATCTTGTAATCAAAATGGATGTCGGCCACCAGTGGCACCTGCACCCGCTTGCGGATTTCCCCGAAGGCATCGGCGGCCTCCAGCGACGGCACCGACACCCGCACGATGTCCACACCGGCATCCTGCATGCGCACGATCTGGCCAACGGTGGCGTCCACGTCGCAGGTTTCGGTGTTGGTCATGCTCTGCACGGTGATGGGCGCGTCACCCCCGACCGGCACATTGCCGACCATGATCTGGCGGGACTTGCGGCGCTTGATGGGAGATTCGCAATGCATGGGGACTCCTGTCCGAATCGGATTTCGGATTAATCGGGGTTCTCACCCGCCCAGGGTGAGACGCACAACCTTGCGACTGGCCGTGGTGGCAAACACCACCGGCTGGCCATTGAATGTCACGGCAACCACGTCGCCATTACCCAGCTTGACGCTGGCCGGCGGCGCCACGCTGACCGTGACTTCATCGCCGGAGCGCTTGAGGGAGGAAAACACTTTCTTGCCGGCGGCATCGCGCACTTCCACCCAGCAATCACCACTGAAGCTGAGTTTGAGCAGGCCGTGTCCGGGTTCTGCGGCCACCTGCGGCTGGTCTGTCAGAGCGGGTCCGGACGGCATCTGCGCAAGTGCAGTTTCCGGCGCGGGCACAGCCGTGGCGGACGTCGCAGCCGAACCGGCTGTGGCCATGGCAGAAGAAGATGAATCTGCGGCGACCTGCGACAGGGCTGCCGCCGGCGCGGCTGAGGATTCTGTTGTGGCATCCAACGCGGTTGTCGTGACGGCAGCTTCGGGGGTCGCCAGCGGCAAACCGCTTTCGGCATCCCGCGCTGCGGCGCCGGCATCTTCCGGCGCAGATGCGTCAGCGTCCTGATCAATCACCACAGCGCCGGACAGCGCGGCAGGGTCGGTCACGATCGCACTGGGCGCCTGGGCAACGTCCTGGCGGGCACCGGGCACCAGCCACATAACCAAGGCCAGCAAACCGGCACAGAGCAAGGCCACGACACCATACTTGAGCGGGCTGCGGGACTCACTGATCATGGGGGGCGCCACCGGAACAAACACCGCCGGCTTGTCCGCTCCGGTCAGAGCCTCATAGCCTCGCACCAGATCATCGGCAGAAATACCCACCACGCGGGCGTAGCTGCGCAGATACCCCTTGACGAAGGTGGCATTGGGCAGCATCCGGTAATCGTCGGCTTCCAGCGCCCGCACCACACCCGGCGACAGGTTCAGCTGCTCGGCGACGGCACCGATTTCCAGCTTGCGTTCCTTGCGGGCCTTCTGCAGCCGCTCTCCCGGCGAAATAGCCAGCACCTTGTCATAGCCGGAGCCAGACAGGACTGAGTCGGATGAGGGTTGGCCAGGGGATGCGGTCATGGTGTGCGGGATGCCTTGTAAGCCTGATATTCCGGTGAACCGGGGAACATGTTCTTCAACTGCAGCGCGTAACTGGCCACCTTGTTCTGGTCGCCCAATATACTTTGCAGGCGGATGCCAAGCCACAATTGTTTAGGACCGGGTTTGGACATCTTCTCGTAGCGGGTCAGATACTCCAGCGCGCTCGCATTTTCCCCCGCCTCGAACTTGAGCTGGGCCAGCTCCAGAATGGACGTGGGCATGTTCGGATTCAGTTTCAGCGCCCGGTTGAAAGCAGAGACGGCCTTCTCCTTCTCACCGGCTTTCAGATAGCACAGCCCCAGGTTTTCCAGCGCGGTAAAGCGCTTTTCATAACGGTAATCCTTGGCCACCCGCTCCAGGTGCTCGGTGGCTTCCGCATATTCCCCGCGCTTGAACAGATAGGCGGCGTAGTTGTTGCGGGCCTGGGAGAAATCCGGATCTTCCGCCAGCGCTTTCTTGAAGTGCTTTTCAGTCTGGGCGTGATCGCCCTCGATACTGAAGAACAGGGCCAGCGCGTTGTTGACCGAAGGATCACTGGGATTGATTTCGTACGCCCGCATCAGCGTGCGGTTGGCGTTGTCCATCTGGTTACGCTGCATGTACATCATGCCCGCCTCCACATAGGCCTTCAGCGCCTTCTGCGGATCCCTGTTCTGTTCCAGACGGTTGTTGGACTCGGTTACACACCCGGCCAGCGCCAGTCCCAGCGCGAGTACGAATGTTGCCAGGGTTCTGCTTCCCATGTCGTCACCTGTTGACAGCGGTTACATCGCTGAGCGGAATCTTCTTGTTGTGTTTTTCCTGGATTTTCGCCTGCCACTGTTCGGCACGGCGGGTGCGGTCCTGCACCTGACCCACCAGCTGGCCACAGGCAGCGTCGATATCCTCGCCGCGCGTGGTGCGAATGGTGGTCACGAATCCAGCCTTCTGCAGCCGCTCCTGAAACGCCCGGATGCGCAGGCCATTGGGCCGCTTGTAGCCGGAACTGGGGAACGGATTGAAGGGAATCAGGTTGATCTTCGACGGCACATCCTTCAGCAGCTCGATCAGCTGCTCGGCGTGCTCGTACTTGTCATTGACACCATCGAGCAGCACATATTCCATGGTCACACGACGGCTGTCATTGAATTGGGTCACGTACTGCTTGCAGGCGGCAATCAGTTCCGCCAGCGGATACTTCTTGTTGACCGGCACCAGTTCGTTGCGCAGTTCATCATTGGGCGCATGCAGCGACACCGCCAGCGCCACATCGATGCGGTCATACAGCTCATACATCTTCGGCACGATACCGGACGTACTCAGGGTCACGCGCTTTTTCGCCACGCCGTATCCCAGATCGTCCTTCATCAATTCCATTGCCGTGATGACATTGTCGAAATTCAGCAGCGGCTCGCCCATGCCCATCATCACCACGTTGGTGATGTGGCGGTGGCCGCGATTGTCCGGCACGCCAAAGGAACGGTGCGCGATCCAGACCTGACCGATAATCTCGTCCACGGTCAGATCGCGCTGGAAACCCTGCTTGCCGGTGGAGCAGAAACTGCAGTCCAGCGCGCAACCCACCTGCGAGGACACACACAGGGTGCCGCGCTCGCCGTCGGGAATGAACACGGTTTCCACGCAGTTGCCGTTGTCCAGCCGCACCACCCATTTGCGGGTGCCGTCTTCCGAGATGCTCTGCAGGGCAACTTCCGGTGCGCGGATTTCCGCCACTTCTGCCAGACGGGTACGCAATGCCTTGCCCAGATTGGACATGGCTTCAAAATCGTCGACGCCGAAGAAGTGAATCCACTTCATGACCTGATGGGCGCGGAATTTCTTCTCGCCAATCGATTCAAAAAACGCCTCCAGCTG
>CAZBII010000027.1:0-35541 GCA_964491665.1 uncultured Moraxellaceae bacterium | reverse complement strand
GCCACGTGACCAAGGAAGGCGCGCTGGCCGGCCCTCGCGTGCTGGAACACATGGTGGACAGCGTGCTCTATTTCGAGGGCGAGCAGGACAACCGCTTCCGCATGATCCGCGCAGTGAAAAACCGGTTCGGCGCGGTGAACGAGCTGGGCGTGTTCGCCATGACCGACAAGGGTCTGCGGGAGGTGTCCAACCCGTCGGCGATTTTTCTGTCCCGCTACGACCACCCCACGCCGGGCAGCATCGTGATGGTGACCCGCGAGGGCAGTCGCCCCCTGCTGGTGGAAGTGCAGGCGCTGGTGGACGACAGCCAGCTGGGCAATCCGCGCCGGGTGGCGGTGGGCCTGGACCAGAATCGTCTCGCGATGCTGCTGGCCGTGCTGCATCGGCACGGCGGCGTCGCCACCATGGGCATGGACGTGTTCCTCAACGTGGTGGGCGGGGTGAAGGTGCTGGAAACCGGCTCCGATCTGGCGGTGCTGACGGCGGTGGTGTCCAGCCTGCGCAACCGGGCACTGGATAACCGTCTGATTGCGTTCGGGGAAGTGGGCCTGTCCGGCGAGATCCGCCCGGTACCCAACGGCCAGGAGCGGTTGAAGGAAGCGGCCAAGCATGGCTTCACCCGCGCCATCGTGCCCAAAGGCAACGCACCGAAAGCCCCGATCCCCGGCATGGAAGTGGTGGGGGTGACGCGGCTGGAAGAGGCCCTGGACGCGCTGTAAAGCCGGCAGTGACGGCGGCCTGACCCGATAGCGCCCCCCCCCCGGATTGATTTGATAGTGATCACCCCGTACAATCGCGCCACCCTTGGGGGAGTAACCGGCTGGCTTCGCGCCAGCGCCCATGTCAACAAACTTGAGCCGAAGGCTTATGGCATGGGCATCCGCAGTTTCCACTGCGCGACTGGTGAGACTTGAGGCAATCGCCACTGCTCTGTGCGGGACAGTGACCTTTGCCTTTTGTTGAACTTCCCGCCAGAGACCTTTTCATGGAAGCCTTCCTCAGTTCCACCTTTGCAGTTGCCATCGCCGAAATCGGTGACAAGACCCAGCTGCTTTCCCTGTTCCTTGCCGCCCGTTTTACCCAGCGTTACGCCATCATTGCCGGCATTCTCGTCGCCACGGTGCTTAATCACGCCGCCTCGGCGTGGCTGGGCGTGTTCATCATGCAGTGGATTCCGGCACAGTGGGGGCAATGGATCATCGCCGGCAGCTTCGTGCTGATCGCGCTGTGGCTGCTGATTCCGGACAAGGATGACGGCGCCCCTGGGGCGCTGGATCGTTACGGCGCGTTCGTTGCCACCACCGTGCTGTTCTTTCTGGCGGAAATCGGCGACAAGACGCAGATCGCCACTGTGGTTTTGGCGGCCAGTTACAACTCGACCTTCTGGGTGGTGGCAGGCAGCACGCTGGGGATGCTGGCGGCGAACGTGCCGGTGGTGCTGGCAGGGCAGTGGCTGATGGATCGCATGCCGCTCAAATATGCGCGCTGGGGTGCGTGCGGACTGTTTCTGGTGCTGGCGCTGATCACGGTTGTGGACGGTGCGGGCAAAATGTCGGCTTCCGAAGCCGGGCCGGGGACAACAGTGGCGCCGGCGGTGCCCTGATCAGCCGGGCGGGGCGGGTTTGCCAAACGTGACTAGCGCGTTGAATTCCCGCTCCAGCAACGCCTCGCTGCCGGTATTCAGTTCCACAATGCGGCGCAGGTGTGACACGCTGTCCACATCAATATGATCGCACACCAGTCCCAGATGACCACCTTCCTGGTGTGCCACATGCCCGTCCATGCGAATTTCGGTTTCCTCATCGCTCAGCAGCAGATGCAGTGAAACCGCGTCGCCGCGCTTGAGCTGGCTTTGGGCCGGCTGCTCCACCAGGGCGCCCTTCAGCGAGATATCGACGAGTTGAGTGGGCCAGTCGGATTTGCCCTGCAGCAGGCGCGCGCGGGCGTCGAAGGCAATGCGGGTAAAGTGGCGTTTCTCTAGCATGGGATCGCCTCACCGGGTGGGTGCGTTTTCTCCAGCATAGTCGAATCTTTAATAAAACGCAGAGTTCCACGGAATTTCAAGTTCGGTCAGCCGGGTTTTTGTTACGGTTCGCAATTTGCTGTTACCGTCGTCGGCAGCCGCTTTTGCAGCGCATAACCCCGCCACGATTCATGGGAAAAAACTCTAAGAAAACTGGAAATTAACTACAAAATTTTTTGATGCAGCGTCAATAATTAAAAGATGAAAGCATTCAGGCTTTCATGGAAGATGCGCTGGTTGGGAACGTAGAGTGCCTGATTTCACAACTCTGAAACATCGTGCAGGAATGGGGTTATGAGAACGACATCCACCACCAATGACACTCAATTCATGGAAGAAGTCGATGAAGTCCTGATGGATGACATCGATGGTGAAATCGAAAAACGACTGGACGGCAAAAGCAAACGTTCAGGTGATTATCTGAGAAAAATCGAAGCCCTGATGGAAGAGCGCCGCTTGCAGCGCGAGCTGGGGCTGCTGGACGACGAAGACGACAGCGACGAGTAATAAGCCTGCCGGGTGACGCCGGCCCTGAGGGTTGTCGTCAGCCGGTGCTGCGTTGACTGCGGGCTGTGCGCGGGTCGGCTGTTGCCGTTGTGGGAAGATGTGCGGCGACAGGATCAGTGTGTCGCGGCAACTACGCGTTGCAGCAATAAAATTTCGGCAATTAAAAAAGGGGCGCCTTGTGAGCGCCCCTTTTGGTTTCTGTCAGGCCAGTTTCTTGTACTTGAGCCGTTTCGGTTGGGTGGCTTCCTCGCCGTATTTCTTCTTCTTGTAGGCTTCGTAATCGGTGAAGTTGCCTTCGAAAAATTCCACGCCTTCCTCGCCTTCAAAATCCAGAATGTGCGTTGCAATCCGGTCCAGGAACCAGCGGTCGTGGGAAATCACGATCGCCACGCCGGCGTAGGTCAGCAGTGCTTCTTCCAGCGCCCGCAGGGTTTCGATGTCCAGATCGTTGGTCGGTTCGTCGAGCATCAGCACGTTACCGCCGGTACGCAGCAGTTTGGCCAGGTGCAGACGGTTGCGTTCGCCGCCGGACAGTTCGCCCACGCGTTTCTGCTGGTCGGCGCCCTTGAAGTTGAAGCGGCCCACGTAGGAGCGGGAGGCCATTTCGTAGGACCCGATCTTGATGAAGTCGAGGCCGTCGGAGACTTCTTCCCACACCGTTTTGTTGTTGTTCAGATTGTCGCGGGACTGGTCGACATAGGCCAGCTGCACGGTGGAGCCGATGTGCACTTCGCCGCTGTCGGGCTTCTGCTCGCCGTTGATCAGGCGGAACAGGGTGGTTTTACCGGCACCGTTGGGGCCGATGATGCCGACGATGGCGCCTTTGGGTACCTTGAAGTTGAGGTGATCGTACAGCACGCGGTCGCCGAAGGATTTGGTGACATCGCGGAATTCGATCACGTCATCCCCCAGGCGCTCGGCCACCGGGATGTAGAGTTCCTGGGTTTCGTTGCGCTTCTGGGCTTCGACGCTGGTGAGTTCCTCGAAGCGGGCGATACGGGCCTTGCTCTTGGCCTGGCGGCCTTTGGGGTTGGCGCGTACCCATTCCAGTTCGGATTTGATGCTGCGCTGGCGCGAGGCTTCCTGCTTGGCTTCCTGCTCCAGGCGGGCTTCCTTCTGTTCCAGCCAGCTTGAGTAGTTGCCTTTCCAGGGGATGCCGTGGCCGCGGTCCAGTTCCAGAATCCACTCGGCGGCATTGTCGAGGAAGTAGCGGTCGTGGGTGATGGCGACCACGGTGCCTTTATAGTCGTGAAGGAAGCGTTCCAGCCAGGCGACGGATTCGGCGTCCAGATGGTTGGTCGGTTCGTCCAGCAGCAGCATGTCGGGGGCCGACAGCAGCAGGCGGCACAGGGCCACGCGGCGCTTCTCACCGCCGGACAGCTTGGTCACGTCGGCCTCCCAGGGCGGCAGGCGCAGGGCGTCGGCGGCGATTTCCAGGGTGCGGTCGATGTCCCAGCCGTTGCAGGCGTCGATCTTGTTTTGCAGTTCGGCCTGCTCTTCCAGCAGCTTGGCCATCTCGTCGTCCGACATTTCCTCGCCGAACTTCATGCTGATCTCGTCGAAGCGGGTCAGCACGTCCTTGATCTCGCGCACGCCGTCTTCCACGTTGCCGCGCACGTCCTTGGTGGGGTCCAGCTGCGGTTCCTGCGGCAGGTAGCCGATCTTGATGCCCGTGGCCGGGCGGGCTTCGCCGTCGAACTCTTTGTCCACTCCTGCCATAATGCGCAGCAGCGTGGACTTGCCCGAGCCGTTGAGGCCGAGCACGCCGATCTTGGCGCCGGGGAAAAATGACAGGGAAATATCCTTGAGGATTTCGCGCTTCGGGGGCACAACCTTGCTGACCCGATGCATGGTGAAAATATATTGCGCCATAGCTGGATTGAATACTGTGTGATTGCAGGGATGGGTTGTTGGGAATGGGCGCTACGCTACTCCAATTGCCCAGGTGATGCAAACATCCTTGAATGCTGGAAAAAGCCCGGTTCGGCCGGGGTAAGGAGCCTGAGTGAGCAAGTGGGTTGGACGCGTTTTTGCCGCGTTGTTGATGCTGTTTCTGTGGTTGCCGGGAGGCTGGGCGCTGGCGGCTGGCGAGGCCGAAGTTCCTGCTGAACCGGGTCAGGCTGCCAGTCTGGAAAAGCAGCTGCAGGAGTTGCAGGAAGAGCAGAAGGCACTGCTGCGTCAGAGTGCGGATTTCGATCGTCAGCTGAAGGAGGCGCCGGATCTGGTGGAGCAGATGCGGCGACAGATCAAGGCGCTGGAAAAGCAGAGCGTCAATCCGAAGATTCCCCGCACCGCCGAAGCGATGGATGCTGCCATCGATCTGCTGGACGCCCAGGTCAAATCCATGCAGCTGGGTCTGTCCGATGTGATGGACCGCATCAGTCAGCAGCAGGAATTGCCAACCTTCGCCCGCGACCAGGTGGAAGCGGCGCAGAAGCAGATCCAGACTGCCAACGAGCAGCTGCGCACCGCGTCCCAGGCCGACCAGACCGTGCTGGCCAACCGGCTGGAAGTGCAGGTGCTGAAACAGCAGCTGGCCAACGCCAGTCTGCGCCGGGAAATGAGCCAGAACAGTCTGGAGGGTTACCAGAAGCTGCTGGAGATGTACACGGTGAACCGGGATCTGCTGATGCTGCGCATGGAGGCGCTCAAATCAGCGCTGACCCTGTTGCGCACCGAGCGCGATTCATTGCGCCAGAAGTCTGCTGAGCAGCAGCAGGAAGAGGTCGAAAAACTGCAGACCGATCTGGCGCAGAAGCCGGCCGCGCTGGTCACCCAGCTGGAGGAAAACCAGCGTCTGCTGACGGTGCTGGCCACGATTACCGACGGCCTCTCCAGCGTCAACGACCGCATCAGCGAGGGCAAGCAGCAGCTGCAGGATATCCGCTATCGTTTCGACATCGCCCAGCAGCAGTTGCAACTCACCGATTTCCACCAGTATGTCGACGATTACCTGCTGCGGCAGCGGCAGAACCTGCAGGTGCAGATCAAGGAATACGATGCCGGCGAACTGACCGAGCAGATTTCCCAGGCGCGACTGGACCAGTTCAAGTTCGACGACCAGCGTCATTCCGTGCGCACTGTCGAGGCGCGGCAACGGCGGGTGAACAAGGTGCTGGCCAAGATTCCCGACCTGGATGAGTCTACCCGCGCCCAGTACGAAAAGGACCTCGCGGAGATCATGCTGCAGCGCGAAGACACCCTGTCGAAGCTGCTGGAAGTGAATGCCAAATATGTGGTGGGCCTGACCAGTCTGGAATTGCTCAATCGCGATCGCCAGACCGAACGCCAGCAGTTCTTCGATCTTCTGAATACCAAGCTGATGTGGCGGCGCAGCGGCCAGCCCCTGAATCTGGAGTGGCTGGGGAAAATGCCGGGCAGCGTGCAGTGGTTCGTGACCCATTCCGGCTGGCTGGAGCTGCTGCAGGTGTGGTTCCGCAATGTGATCGCGCCGGTGTTCCCTCTGCTGGGACTGGCGCTGGTGGCGGGTCTGCTGTACTGGCCGCGCCAGCGTTTCATCGAGCGGCTGGCCCTGCTGCGCGACAACATCGGCAACGTGATGAAGGACCAGTTCCGCTACAGCGTCACCGCGCTGGCGATCACCCTGTTCCTCGCCGCGCCGGTGCCGCTGCTGATCATGCTGGTGGCCTATCCGCTGGTGCTGGACAGCAGTGCGTCCCTGTTCGTGAGCAGTGTGGGTGAAGGCTTGTTCGCACTGGCGCGCTGGATTCTGCTGGTGGAATTCGTGCGCAACCTGTGTCGCGAGAACGGCATGGCCAGCGCGCATTTTTCCTGGCGGCCCAGCGCCATTGCCGCGCTGCAGCGCTGGCTGCCGATGCTGTACTGGCAGATGCCCTGGGCGTTCATTTTCATTGTGGTGTGGGGCGAGGGCGACGAGGATCACGCCGGTCTGCTGGGACGCGCCGCCTATATCCTCATGGCGATCCAGTTCTGGTTCTTCCTGCGTCGCCTGATGAGTCCCGTGAACGGACTGATCCAGCGGGATGAGTCCGCCGGTGAAATGCACTGGTACCAGACCTGGAACCGGCAGCTGTTCTGGGTGGCCATGGCGGTGCCCACCGTGCTGATCCTGCTGGCGCTGCAGGGATTCAACTTCAGCGCCATGATCCTGCACGTCAATCTCTACCAGACCTTCATGCTCGGCTTCATGATCTTCATTCTCGATCAGGTGCTGACCCGCTGGTTTGCGGTGCAGGAGCGCAAGATAGCGCTGGAACGTGCACTGGCCAAGCGCGAGGCCATGCGCAAGGCCAAGGAGCAGCAGGAAGCCGCCAAGGCCACCGGCGACAGCGTGCCCGACGTGGAAATCCCCTTCATCGATGTAGCCACCCTGAGCGAGCAGAACCGCGTCATGCTGCGGGTGATGTCCTGGTCCCTGTTCGTGGCTGCTGTGTACTGGACCTGGCAGGACATCTTCCAGGCGGTGGAATTCTTCAACGAAATCGTCCTGTGGACCTACAGCCTCGACAACACGCCGAATGCGGAGCAGATTCCGGTGACGCTCGGCTCCCTGATCATTACGGTCATTGTGGGTGCGCTGACCTATGTCGGCGTGAAGAACCTGCCGGGCCTGATCGAAGTGATGGTGCTGCAGCGCTTCGGTTTTGATACCGGTGTGCGTTTCGCCATAACCACCACCGCGCGCTATCTGGTGTTCATCGCCGGCACCATGGTGGTGTCCGACAAGATCGGGCTGGACTGGAGCAAGCTGGGCTGGCTGGTGGCGGCTCTCGGCGTCGGTCTGGGTTTCGGTCTGCAGGAGATCTTCGCGAATTTCGTCTCGGGTCTGATCATCCTGTATGAGCGCCCCATTCGCATCGGCGACACGATCACCATCAATGATCGCGGCGGCACCGTGTCCCGCATCCGCATGCGCGCCACTACCATCACCGACGCCGACAAGCGGGAACTGATCATTCCCAACAAGACGTTCGTCACCACGCCGTTCATCAACTGGACGCTGAGTGACAATACGACCCGTCTGGTGGTGCCGGTCAGCGTGGTGGAGGGGGCGGACATCCGCCAGGTCACCGAGACCCTGCTGGCCATCGCCCAGGACAACGAGAACGTGCTGCGCGAGCCGGCGCCCTCGGCCCTGCTGCTGGGCTTTGGCTCCAGTGTGCAGAACTTCGAGCTGCGGGTGTTCGTCGTGCTCAACAAGCGCAGCCTGCTGCTGCATGAACTCAATACCGAGATCAAGCGCCGCTTTGCCGAGCTGGGCATTGCCATGCCGTCGTCGGAACTGGACGTGCATATCACGCGCCTTACCGACGCGCCGGCACCCACGGCCCCCGGTCAGGGATGACCGGTCAGCGGACCGATTCCGATTAGGCAGGCTGGTCCACGGGATGAGTTTTTTTGTTACCGGCAGAAAGGACTTTCATGTGCCCGGCCTGACACTTTTATGTAAAATGTCGCGCTCATTCCTGTCCAGCCCAGAGATTCCGCGGAGCCAACCATGTTTTCAGCCGATGTGACCCTTGCCCAATTTGACCCCGAACTGTGGGACGCCATGGAGGCGGAAAAGCAGCGCCAGGAAGAACATATCGAGCTGATTGCCTCGGAAAACTACACCAGCCCGGCGGTGATGCAGGCCCAGGGCTCGGTACTCACCAATAAATACGCAGAAGGCTATCCCGGCAAGCGCTATTACGGCGGCTGCGAGCATGTCGACGTGGTGGAGCAGCTGGCCATCGACCGCGCCAAACAGCTGTTCGGCGCCGATTACGCCAACGTGCAGCCCCACGCCGGTTCCCAGGCCAACTCCGCTGTCTACCTGGCTCTGCTGAATGCCGGCGACACCATCCTGGGTATGAGCCTGGCCCACGGCGGTCACCTGACCCACGGTGCCAAGGTGTCTTCCTCCGGCAAGCTGTACAACGCGGTTCAATACGGCATCAACGACAACGGCATGATCGATTACGACGAAGTCGAACGTCTGGCGCTGGAGCACAAGCCGAAGATGATCGTGGCGGGCTTCTCCGCCTATTCGCAGGTGCTGGACTTCCCCCGTTTCCGCGCCATTGCCGACAAGGTCGGTGCCTACCTGTTCGTGGATATGGCCCATGTGGCCGGTCTGGTAGCCGCCGGCATTTATCCCAACCCGGTACCGTTCGCGGATGTAGTGACCACCACCACCCACAAGACCCTGCGCGGTCCCCGTGGCGGCCTGATCCTGGCCCGTGCCAATGAAGAAATCGAGAAGAAACTGAACTCTGCCGTATTCCCCGGCGCCCAGGGTGGTCCGCTGGAGCATGTGATTGCCGCCAAGGCCGTGTGCTTCAAGGAAGCCCTGCAGCCGGAATTCAAAACCTACCAGCAGCAGGTGCTGAAGAACGCCCAGACCATGGCCTCGGTGTTCATCGAGCGCGGTTTCGACGTGGTATCCGGCGGCACCCAGAACCACCTGTTCCTGCTGTCGCTGATCAAGCAGGACATCACCGGCAAGGATGCGGACGCCGCCCTGGGCCGCGCCTACATCACCGTGAACAAGAACAGCGTGCCGAACGATCCGCGCTCGCCGTTCGTGACCTCCGGTCTGCGCATTGGCACGCCTGCGGTGACCACTCGCGGTTTCAAGGAAGCCGAGTGCCGCGAACTGGCCGGCTGGATCTGCGACATCCTGGCGGACGTGAACAACGAAGCCGTGATCAGCGCGGTGCGGGAAAAAGTGAAGGCCGTGTGCGCGAAGTTTCCGGTGTACGGCAAGCAGGGTTGATGCGGACTGATAATGATTCCCGTTATGCGGAAGTCAGCCGGTATCAGCTAAAAGAGGGGCGCCTGGAGCGCCCCTTTTGTTTTTCGTGCCACGAAACTATCCGAAGGCGAACCGGATCACAGTTAGCGGAAGAATTATTTAACGGTCATTAAATCTACACAGGTTGCGATCGTATATACTTTCGACCAGTTTCCAGCCAGCCTTTATTCCCTTTCGGTTTTGCTGCCTCATGAATGATACCGTCAGTCCAGGCGTGAATTCCTACAGTTCCCGCGTCGAGCCTCCCGCTGTGCTCAAGCCGGTCATCCTTGATCTTTTTGCACAGCAGGGTCAGACCCCCGCCGAGGCGGAACGCAATTACCAGTGGTTTTTTGACGAGCATGCCTTTTCGCAGCTGAAACTGCAGGTGCTGAGTCATCATGAGCCGGCCGGTGAAGTGCCGGTGGGTGTGGTGGCCATGATTGCGCGGGAGTGGTCGGATGAGGGTGCCGGCAAGGAGCTGGCGCTGCTGGGCAACCTGATCGTGGACCAGCAGCATCGCTCGCTGGGGCCGGCAGTGAAGCTGATGCGCGAGACGCTGGAGACCGTGTCCACCTCGGTCGATTTCTGCTATCTGCTGCCGAACAAGAAAGCCGAGCCCCTGCTGAAGCGGCTGGGTGCGGTCAAGCTCGGCGAACTGGTGCGATACGCCAAACCCCTGAAGACCCGGCGTATTCTCGCCCAGCATGCGCGTGCACGCCGGCTGGCTTTTCTGGCGCCGCTGCTGGATCTGGCGCTGGCACTGGAAGAGTGGATTCCGCGCTGGTTCAGCGTCAGTCTGGTGCTGGAGCCGGAAGCGGTGCCCGATGCCCGGTTCGATCAGTTATGGCAGCAGTGCAGTCGTCAGGAATGGCTGATCGGCAAGCGCGACGCGGCCTATCTGCGCTGGCGCTGCACGGATTATCCCAAGGGCAAGGTGCGGATCCTGGCCATCCGCAAGAAAGGTGAAGATGAGCTGTTTGGCTACATCGCCTATGGACAGGACCATCATCGCAACATTCATATCGATGACGTGCTGTGCCGCGATGGTCTGGCGGGATTGCGCCCCTTGCTGCTGGCGTTTCTGGCGTTTGTCCGTCGCCATGATGCGCGCAGTGTCAGCGTCAGTTTTTTTGGCGACGAGCGGGTCGTGGCGGTGCTGCGTTCGTTGCGCATGCTGCCACGGGAAGGCCGTCCGCTGTATGTGGCGCCCGGCCGCGACAGTGTCGAACAGATGCAAGACAAGCGCTGGTATCTCACCCAGATCGACGAAGACCAGTAAAATTTTCGAGTGGCTGCGGTGGCGTTACGCCACCGCCACCTGCCGCTGCAACAACGCCTGGTTCACCGCCGCCATCACCGCATTCATTGACGCCAGCAGGGTGTCCTGATGAATCGCCACGCCCTGGAAACGTTGCCCCAGACAATTCACCTGCACATACGCCGCCGCTTCGCTTTCGCTGGAATGCTGCAGGCTGTGTTCCTCGTAATCCAGCACATCCAGATGAATGCCGAAATGCTGGTTCAGGCCGTTGCAGAACGCGGAAATGACGCCCTTGCCCATCGCATCGATTACCACCAGTTCGCCGTTGTGTTTCAGCGTGACTGACACCTGCTCGCCGTTGATGCGCTCCACGCGATAGGCGGTGACTGCCATCGGTGTTTGATGCTGCATAAATTGCTGCTGGAACAGTTCCCAGATGCGCTTGCCCGACACTTCCACGCCGGTTTTTTCCGATTCCTGCTGCACCACGCGGCTCATCGCAATCTGCATCCAGCGCGGCAACTGAATGCCGTGCTCGCGCTCCAGCACGAAGGCGACGCCGCCCTTGCCGGACTGGCTGTTGATGCGCACCACCGCTTCGTAGGAACGGCCCAGATCCGCCGGATCAATCGGCAGATACGCCACATCCCAGGCATCGCCTTCCTTGCGCAGATTGAGACATTTACGGATTGCATCCTGGTGGCTGCCGGAAAATGCGGTGTACACCAGTTCGCCCGCATACGGATGGCGCGGATGCACCGGCAGTTTCGTCACGTCCTGCACCACGCTGATGATTTCGTCCATGTTCGCCAGATCCAGCTGCGGATCGACGCCACGGCTGTACAGGTTCAGCGCCATGGTGACGATGTCCATGTTGCCGGTGCGCTCGCCGTTGCCGAGCAAGGTGCCTTCGATGCGGTCGGCGCCGGCCATCATGCCGAGTTCCGCCGCCGCCACCGCGCAGCCACGGTCATTGTGGGTGTGCAGGCTGATAACCACATGCTCGCGGAAATTCACGTGGCGGCAGAAATATTCGATCTGGTCTGCGTACACATTCGGCGTGGTCATTTCCACCGTGGCCGGCAGATTCAGGATCACCTTGTTCTGCGCGGTCGGCTGCCACACGGCGAGCACGGCATTGCAGACTTCCACCGCGTAATCCACTTCGGTGCCGCTGTAACTTTCCGGCGAATACTGGAACGTCCACTGCGTTTGCGGATATTTCCGCGCTTCGCTTTTCACTTTTTCCGCACCCTGCACGGCAATCGCAGTGATGCCGGTTTTGTCGAGGCCGAACACCTGCTCGCGCTGGGTGGGCGAAGTGGAGTTGTACAGATGCACGATGGCCTTTTTGGCGCCGCGCAAGGCTTCAAAGCTGCGCTCGATCAGTTCGTCGCGGGACTGGGTGAGCACCTGGATGGTGACGTCGTCGGGAATGCGGTTTTCCTCGATCAGCGCGCGCACGAAATCGAAATCCGGCTGCGACGCGGCGGGAAAACCCACTTCGATTTCCTTGAAGCCGACTTTCACCAGCAGGTCGAACAGGCGCTTTTTTTCTGCCACGTTCATGGGGTCGATCAGGGCCTGGTTGCCGTCGCGCAGGTCGACGCTGCACCAGACAGGCGCCGCGCTGAGAATCTGGTCGGGCCAGGTGCGGTCGCGCAATTGCACGGGCACGTACGGGCGGTATTTGCGGTGATCGAAGGCCATGAGGTGCTCCCTGAGTTCAATGAATGTGGGTCAGGCGGGTCCGGGGCGGGCGGGGGTGGTGCCGCTGTCTGGCCTGCCGGGTGGGCGGGCTGCCGTTCCGGGCCGGGCAATCCGGGTGGGGTTGCTGGCGGCGGAACGGCGCAGACCGTGCCTTGATGGGAAGAAAGTCTATGCCTTGCGGCGGGAAATTTGCTTGCGAATATGGCGCTGTTTTCGCGATATATGGCAATAATATTGCTGATTAACTGGAAACTATGAACTAATATTCCATTGCGCCTGATTGGGCTGGCAGATCTGCTGTCCTCACCGGCCTCCGGCGCCCTCAAAAGCCAACCCCGTTGCAGGAGAACCCTCGTGGACCGCTATGACCAGCGCATTCTGGAAGAACTGCAGCAGGACGGCCGCGTCAGCAACCAGGATCTGGCGGAACGCATCGGCCTGTCGCCGTCGCCCTGCCTGCGCCGGGTGCGCCAGCTGGAGGAAGACGGCATCGTCGACCGCTATGTGGCGCTGTTGCGGCCGGAAAAGCTGGGGCTGAAACTCACGGCGCTGATCCAGATCTCGATGGATAAGCACACGCCGGAGCGCTTTGAAAATTTCGAGCGCCTGATCCGGAGTTATCCCGAGGTGCAGTCCTGCTACCTGATTACCGGTCAGGCCGCCGATTACATCCTGAAAGTGGTGGTGCCGGACATGGAGCGCTACCAGGAATTCCTGCTGGGCAAGCTGACCCGCATCGAAGGGGTATCGGGCGTGCATTCCAGTTTTGTCATGCGCAAGGTGGTGGATTCCACGGCGGTGCCGCTGGGTTATGCCTGACGGCAGGCCGCGCAAATTCCCGCCTGAAACCGGCTGCGTCCGCCGCCGCTTCAGGTATGATTCCGCCAGACTTTTTTCCCGGTAACAGGAGTTCGCCCATGCACTGCCCGTTCTGCAACGCTGACGACACCAAGGTCATTGATTCCCGGCTGGTGGCCGAAGGCAATCAGGTGCGGCGGCGGCGCGAATGCACGGCCTGCGGCGAACGCTTTACCACCTATGAATCCGCCGAGCTGCTGATGCCGAAAGTGGTGAAGTCCGATGGCACCCGCGAGCCGTTCGACGAGCACAAGCTGCGCGGCGGCATCCTGAAGGCGCTGGAGAAGCGTCCGGTGAGCGTGGAGCAGATCGAGGCCGCCATCAGCAAGATCTGCCACAAGCTGCGGGCTACCGGCGAGCGTGAACTGTCGTCCCGGGTGCTGGGGGAGGAAGTCATGGACGCCCTGCGCGAACTGGACCAGGTGGCCTATGTGCGGTTCGCCTCCGTGTACCGGGATTTTCAGGATCTGAGCCAGTTTTCCGACGAAATCGCCCGTCTGCAGACGACCGGCGGCGGCAAGAAGCCCAAGTGAACGCCCGCGTCCGGAACCGTCGGGTGCTGTGATATACTGCCCCTCCTTTTTTTGACGGTACTGGCTTGTCCCCATGACCCACCCGCTCTTTAACGCCCAGGATCACCAGCACATGGCCGACGCAATCCGTCTGGCCTGGCGGGGCCTGTACACCACCCATCCCAATCCGCGGGTGGGCTGCGTGATCGTGAAGGACGGCGTGGTGGTGGGGCAGGGCTGGCATGAAATCGCCGGTCAGGGCCATGCCGAAGTCAATGCCCTGCGCGCCGCCGGCTCTGCCGCCCGCAGTGCCACTGTCTACGTTTCCCTCGAACCCTGCAGCCATCATGGCAAGACGCCGCCCTGCGCCAATGCGCTGATCCAGGCGGGCGTGGCGCGGGTGATCAGCGCCATGGAAGATCCCAATCCGAAAGTCTCCGGCCGTGGCCACCAGCTGCTGCGCGAGGCCGGCGTCGACACTGCCTGCGGTCTGCTGGAAACGCAGGCCCGCGCCGTCAATCCCGGCTTCTACAAGCGCATGCAGAGCGGTCTGCCCTGGGTCACCCTGAAATCCGCCATGAGCGTGGACGGCAGGGTAGCGATGTCCAGCGGTGAAAGCCAGTGGATCAGCTGCAGCCATTCCCGCGCCGACGTGCAGCGTCTGCGGGCGCGGGTGGAGGCCATCGTCACCGGGGTCGAGACCGTGCTGCAGGACAATCCGGCGCTCACCGTGCGTCCGGACCTGTGGCCGGCGCCGGTGGCAGGGGATGATCCGCTGGCAGGCTGGTCCTGGCCGGCCGGTCTCACGCCGCTGCAGCCGCTGCGGGTGATTGTCGATTCCCGCCTGCGCACGCCGCCGTCCGCCGCGATCCTGCGCCAGCCCGGCAAGACCCTGATTGCCTGCATCGATCGTGACGAAGTCAAAGCAGTGGCGCTGGAACAGGCCGGTGCCGAAATCCTGTTGCTGCCCGCCCGCAACGGCCGGGTGGACCTGCTGGCCCTGCTGCAGGCGCTGGCGCGGCGTGAAGTGAATGAAGTGCTGGTGGAAACCGGCGGCCAGCTGTCCGGCAGCTTTGTGAACGAGCAGCTGGTGGACGAGTGGATCTGCTACCTGGCGCCGAAACTGATGGGCAGCAGCGCCCGTCCGGTGCTGGCGCTGCCCGGCATCGAATCCATGCAGCAGGCCCACAGCCTGCAGCTCACCGACCTGCGCCAGACCGGCCAGGACATCCGTTTAACCTATCGCTGGAGTCGCTGAACCATGTTTACCGGCATCATCGAATCCGTGGGCAAAATCGCCCGCATGGAACCCCGGGGCGGCGACATGCGCCTGCGCATCCAGACCGGCAAGCTGGATCTGGGGGATGTGAAACTGGGGGACAGCATTGCCGTCAACGGCGTCTGCCTCACCGTCATCGAGTTGCCCGGCGACGGTTTCTGGGCCGATGTGTCGGTGGAAACGCTGAACCACACCAGCTTCAAGCAGCTGAAAGCCGGCTCGCCGGTGAATCTGGAAAAGGCGCTGACGCCGCAGACCCGTCTCGGCGGGCATCTGGTGTCGGGCCATGTGGACGGTCTGGGCGAGATCGTGTCCCGCCACGAGGATGCGCGCTCCATCCACATCAAGGTCAGGGCGCCCGATGCGCTGGCGAAGTACATTGCCCACAAGGGTTCCATCTGCGTCGACGGCATCAGCCTGACAGTGAACGCGGTCAATGGCGCCATTTTCGATCTGAACATCGTGCCGCATACTGCGCTGGAAACCACCGTGGGCCAGTGGCAAGCGGGTGTGCAGGTCAACCTGGAAGTGGACGTGATAGCGCGCTATCTGGAACGGCTATTATTGGGTGACAAGGCTGCCGACCCGAAACAGGACGGTGGCATCACGCTGGGTTTCCTGGCGGAAAACGGTTTTCTGAAATAGGTAGCAACGAGCATGCAACTGAACACAATCGAAGAAATCGTGGAAGACATCCGGCACGGCAAGATGGTCATCCTGATGGATGACGAGGACCGGGAAAACGAGGGCGATCTGGTGATGGCGGCCAGCATGGTGCGGCCGGAAGACATCAACTTCATGATCCGCAATGCGCGCGGTCTTGTGTGTCTGACCATGACCCGCGAGCGTTGCCAGCAATTGAACCTGCCGCTGATGGTGAGCGGTGCCAACGGCTCGCAGTTTGGCACCAATTTCACGCTGTCGATCGAAGCGGCCGAAGGCGTCACCACCGGCATTTCCGCCGCCGACCGCGCCCGCACCGTGCATGCGGCCGTGGCGCGCGACGCCAAGCCGTCCGACATCGTGCAGCCGGGTCACATCTTCCCGATCATGGCGCAGCCCGGTGGCGTGCTGCGTCGCGCCGGTCACACTGAGGCCGGTTGCGATCTGGCGCGCATGGCGGGGCTGGAGCCATCGTCGGTGATCGTGGAAATCATCAATGAAGACGGCACCATGGCGCGGCGTCCCGATCTGGAAAAATTCGCCGAGCAGCACGGCCTGAAAATCGGCACCATCGCCGACCTGATCCACTACCGCACCGTCAACGAGAAAACCATCGAGCTGACGCGCACGGAAAAATTCCCCACCCATTACGGCGATTTCCAGCTGTATCTGTTCCGTGACCTGATCGAGAACCGCACCCACACCGCGCTGGTGAAAGGCGATATGGCCAGCGGCAAGGCGCCGTTCGTGCGCGTGCATGTGGCTGATCCGCTGCGCGATCTGCTGCATGCGGTGAAGGAAGATTCCAGTGGCTGGAGCCTGTCGCGTTCGCTGGAGTTTCTGGCGGAACACGATGAGCCCGGCGTGATCCTGCTGCTGGCGGAATCGTTCGACAGCCACAACATCGACGAACTGGTGGAAAGCTTCTACGGCGGCCGTCCCACCAAGCGCCAGATGACCCGCGATGGCACCAGCGTGTATCGCACCATCGGCACCGGCTCGCAGATTCTGCGCGCGCTGGGCATCAGCAAGATGCGTCTGCTGAGTTCGCCGATGCGCTTCAATGCGCTGTCCGGATTCGATCTGGAAATCGTCGAGTACGTCGACGGTCACAGTGCGCAATAAATTTTCCAACGCATTTTTCAAAACCGATTGAACAGGAACTGACATGAGCAACGTAAAAGTGATTGAAGGCGATTTCCGTGCAACCGCAGCCAAGTTTTCCATCGTAGTGGCGCGCTTCAACAGCTTCGTGGTGGAGAGCCTGCTGAGCGGCGCCATCGACGCGCTGGTGCGTCACGGCGTGGCGGAGAAAGATATCGAAGTGATCCGCGTGCCGGGCGCATTTGAATTGCCACTGGCGGTGAAGAAAGTGGCCGAGTCGCGCAAGCCGGACGCCATCATCGCGCTGGGTGCCGTCATTCGTGGCGGCACGCCGCATTTCGATTATGTCGCCGGTGAATGCACCAAGGGCGTGGCCAGTGTGATGCTGGATACCGGCATTCCGGTTTCCTTTGGCGTGCTGACCACCGACAGCATCGAGCAGGCCATCGAACGTTCCGGCACCAAGGCGGGCAACAAGGGCGCCGATGCGGCTCTGGGCGCGCTGGAAATGGTCAGCCTGCTGCGCAATCTGTAACTCCGAGGCACACACGTTAATGAGCAATTTTTCGCAAAAACCTTCACCGGCGGCGCGGCGCAAGGCGCGCCGTTTCACCGTGCAGGCCCTGTATCAATGGCAGATGACCGGCGCGAACATCGGTGAAATCGAAACCCAGTTCCGCGTTGACAACGACATGCGCAAAACCGACGTGGCGTACTTTCACGAACTGCTGCATGAAATTCCCAAGTGCGTGACGGAACTGGACGATACTTTCCGCCCGCTGCTGGATCGCGATCTCAAGGATCTGGACCGGGTGGAACTGGCGATCCTGCGCATCGGCACCTACGAACTGAGCAAGCGTCCCGACGTGCCGTTCAAGGTGGCGATCAACGAAGGCATCGAACTGGCGAAATATTTCGGCGCGACGGAAAGCCATAAATACGTGAACGGCATTCTCGACAAAGTGGCGCAGCGTCTGCGCGTGCTGGAAATGAAAGCCAAAAAGGACAAACCGGAATAAACGCGGCGCCGGTGCAAGGCCGGCGCTGTTTTCCGCACCCGCCATGAACATCTGAACCGCTATGAATGAGTTTTCCCTGATCGACACCTATTTCCGATCGCTGGCCCAGCGCAGCGGCGGCGTGCGTTGCGATCTGGGTATTGGTGACGACTGCGCGCTGGTGACGGTGCCGGCGGGAAAACAGCTGGCGATTACGGCGGACACGCTCGTCAGTGGTGTGCATTTTCCGGTGCATACCGCTCCGTTCGACATCGGTTATAAATCTCTGGCGGTGAATCTCAGCGATCTGGCGGCGATGGGCGCGCAGCCGGCGTGGTTCACCTTGTGTCTCACGCTGCCGTCGGTTGCCGAAGCCTGGCTGATGGAATTCTGCCGTGGCCTGGAAGCGCTGCTGCAGGAAATTCCGGTCACGCTGATTGGGGGCGATACCACGCGCGGTCCGCTGTCCATCACGATCCAGGCAATGGGGCTGGTGGAAAGTGGCTGCGCACTGCGACGTGATGGTGCGCAGGTCGGTGATGATATTTATGTGTCCGGTTGTATTGGTGAAGCGGGTGCGGGTTTGCGGCTGGTGCAAAATGCTGTGCGGCAGGATTGCTGTGATGAAGTCGCCACCGCGATTGCCGCGCTGAATCGTCCGCTGCCGCGCAATGCGCTGGGCCAGTTGCTGGTGAAGGTTGCCAGTGCCTGCATCGATGTGTCCGATGGTCTGCTGGCGGATTTGGGGCATATTCTGGATGCCAGCCGGGTCGGCGCTGCGCTGGATCCCGATGCCGTGCCGCTGCCGCCGGTGCTGCTTGATCCCGCATGTCTTGCGTTGTTGAATCTGTCCGATGTTTCGCGGCGCGGCCTGCAGCGGTTTGCGCTTTCCGCCGGCGATGATTATGAACTCTGCTTTACCGCGCCGCCGTCAGTGCGGGAGCAGATCCTGGTGTTGGCGCAGCAGGTCGGTGTGACGGTTACCCGCATCGGATGGATCCGTTCCCAGCCGGGAATTTTGGCGGCGCCGCTGGACGTTGCCCCCGATAGTGTTGCTGGCGGCGAACTGCTGGCGCCCGCTGGCTACTCCCATTTTTGATTTTGGACTTTGTGAGACTGGACCTGCCGTGAATTCCGTACCCGCTTCCGCTTTCAGGAATCCCGTGCACTTTCTGGCGATCGGCCTGGGCAGTGGTGCTGCGCCCAAAGCACCGGGCACGTTTGGCACGCTGGCGGCAGTGGCGCTGTACCTGCCGCTGTCACAACTGGCGTGGCCGGTGTATGTGGCGATCGTGGTGGCCTCTGCGCTGCTCGGCATTTATCTGTGTGGCAAGACCGCGCGTGACTGGGGCGTGCACGACCACGGCGGCATCGTCTGGGACGAGTTCGTCGGTTTCTGGATCACCATGCTGGCGGTGCCCGGCACCTGGTACTGGGTCGTGGCGGGATTCATCCTGTTCCGCCTGTTCGATATCTGGAAACCCTGGCCGATTCGCCTGCTGGATGAAAAGCTGCACGGCGGTCTGGGCATCATGCTGGACGATGTTGTCGCCGGTGTGTTTGCCGGGGTGTGTCTGTCGTTGTTGGTGGCAGTGTTGGGCTCGCATCCCCTGTAACAGCAGTCACATTCGGGCGGGTGTGTCAGTTGCCGTTCTGAAGGCTGCCAATAAAGCTTCGATAACCCTCCGCCACCGCCTGTGGTGCTTCCACCTGCGGATAATGGCCAATGGTGGGTAGCGACAGCCGATACGCGGGTTCACCCACCACCTCCAGATAACGCGCCACCATGTGCGCGCCGGAAACCGGGTCCACCGCGCCGTTGATCAGGCCGATGGGCACACAGCTGTGTTGCAGCGCGCCCACCCAGCGCTCCCGGTGCAGAATGCGCTGCGGCATGTAACTGATCAGCTTGTTCAGCGCGCGCCGGCCATTGTTGTGATTGATCAGCTCCCAGAATCCATGCACGACTTCGGGCGACGGCGGCGTATGCGGGCCGAAAATCTTGGCCAGCGTCTTGTGCAGCTGCTTCTCTTTCATCACGGCGGTCAGCAGGGGCGCCATCGGCGTCAGCATCATCTTCTGGACCAGGCGCGCATGATGGGTTTCCGGAAACAGGCCGCCGTTCAACAGGCACAGTGACAGCCATTGCGAACAGGTCCGGGTGTTCTGCCGATACAGCAACTCCTGCGCCACCGTGTCGCCGTAGTCGTGCGCCAGCACATGAAATTGGCGCAGTCCCAGTTCCGCCACCAGCGCTTCCACAATGTCGGCCTGCTCGCTGATCTGATAGGGGTGCGGATAGGGCTTGGCGGAAAAGCCGAAGCCCAGCAGATCCAGCGCCACCAGCCGGAAATCCTGCACCAGCAACGGCCAGATCGCTTCCCAGTCCCAGCTCGACGTCGGATAGCCGTGAATCAGCAGCACCACTGGTTTGTTTACCGCGTCAGGGGTCAGGTGCTGGCTGTCGATGCAGAAAATGGAGTGACCGGCCAGCGTGAGGATCTGGCCGGTCTGTTGCCATTGCTGGATGGGAATGGGCATGGAAAAGCATCCGGGTGAGAGAGCGGGAAAATATGGCGGGACACCATTCTGGAAGCTCCCATTATAGGAAGGCAGCGGAATTCGTGCCCGCGCCACGTCGCCTTTTTCCATCAGGCCCGCCGACGCAGAGGCAGCAGCAGTAGTGCCCCCAGCAACAGCCATCCCGCACTGCCCCCCAAGCGTGCCTTGCCCCGGTTGTCGGTGTTATCAACTTCGACGTCGCCGCTGACGGCAATGCTGGTGAAATCCAGCCATTGCCCGGGTTGGTGCATGCGCAGGTTCAGTGTTACCGATGCCTGGGACATGGCCGCCAGTTCCGGCGCGGTACACAGCAGATGCGAGCGCACCGGCTGGCAGGACCAGAAATCACTGCGGGCACTGACCAGTTCCGCACCCGCCGGCAGCAGGTGCGTCAGCACGACGTCATGCGCCGGGTGGTCGCTGAGATTGCGCACTTGCACGCTGAATTCCAGTATGTCATCCGCTTGCCGGGTGGCCGTGCCGATGCGGGTTTGCAGGTTCACATACTGATAGTGGCCATCCGCAATCACGATGTTGTCCAGTGCGGCAAAGGGCTCCGGGTCGATCTGCTCCGGCGTCAGGCCGTCGGCGCTGGACATGCCGAACTGCACCATGCGCAGGTTGTCCAGCGGGGTGGGTGCTGCATGCACTTCCTCGCCGTTGACCTGCAGGATCAGGCGGGCGGCACGCCGGTCGACGGTCAGCGTAACGTGCAGCAGGCGGTCGTCCTGAAAGCGGGCGACAGCGCCGCCGCCACTCCACAGCATCATGCCGTCTCCGCTGAAGGTCAGTACCGCTTCCTCAGACTCGTTCAGGCGGACATGGAACTGGTTGCGGGAGCCCAGCAGGCGGGCGGTGAGCAGATCGAAGCTGATGACATACTGATCGGCCTGTCCGCGCACGGGAAAACTGATTTCTTCCCGGTAACAGCAGGGGCCGTTGACGAGTTCGGTATTCAGCAGCAGCGGCTGGCCCATCGAGGCCAGGGCGGGCACAACCCGGGGGTTGCCTTCCACGCCGGCTGGCAGGTTCGGACTGGCACCCGTGGCCGGGCGGTGGGGAGTCTGGTTGAGTGGGTCGTTGAAATTAACCTGGTAAAAGCGCTGCGCCTGTTCTGGCAGCGCCTGCACGGGCATGGCCGCCAGCAGTACAAACAGGACCAGCAGGCGCTCAGGCAGTCGGAACGAAGTGGAAGACAGGGGCATGGTCTTTCCTCATTCGCGAATGGTCCGGCTTCTTGCCGGTAGGAAATCACTCGCGGCGGAGAAAAGTATAGTGAAAATACTGTTTATTTGTACAGTGGTTTTGCTGGGGTCTTATTGCAGGCGAGCCAGTTGGGCGTTGGAGGGCAGTTCCAGGCGCTTGGCTTTCCAGTAGGTGCGGGTCCAGTAGGCATCGCCCAGGCGCGAGATTTTCACGCCTTCACGGGTGGACGCATGCATGAAGCGCCCATCTTCCATGTAGATGCCGACGTGGTTGTAGCGGCCGGTGCGGAAAAACACCAGATCGCCAGTCTGCAGGTCTTTCTTGGATACATCGCGGCCTTCGCGGCTTTGCAGGCCGGTATCCCGGGGCAAGGTGATGCCCAGGCGGGATTTGAACGTCATGAACACGAAGCCGGAACAGTCGACACCCTGTTTGCTCAGGCCGCCCAGACGATAACGGGTGCCATGCCATTCCTTGTACTGGGAGTAGAGGGCGTCGTTCAGCCCGGTGTCCAGGGCGTCGGGCAGGTTGGCAGTAACGGTTTGCGGTTGGGCGGGAGTATTGGTCAGTTGCTGGTTGGGGGAAGAGGGGGCTTGTTTCAGGTTGATGAAGCTGACAGAGGGCTTGGCCACAGGCGCCGCCGGCTGCGGGGTCACCATTGCGCAACCCGCCGTCATGATCAGTGCTGTGATGCCAATCCAGTGTCGAAACATGATCCCTGGCCCATTTGTAAGTAATTGTTCGTTCTTGTAGTGGGGTCGATCTTACCCCAGAAGAATGAACGATTTTGCGGGCTGGGTCAAAAAACGGGAAATTGTTCCACGAAAGGCTAGGTAGGTTAGGAAGTGCTCAAGCGGGCCTGACCTTGTAGTCCGGCGCGCTTGAGCAGGTCATTGATTGTGCTTGAACTGGCGGTTATTCAGCTTTTTCTGGCGATGGCCGCCTGCACCCGTTTGGCGTAATCCGGGTCAGCCTTGGCCAGCTGCGCCAGCATCCGCTGCTGGATTGAAGAATTGGCCTGTGCCAGTCCGCCCGCCACGTTTTCCGTCAGCTGCCGTTTCTGTTCCTCGTTCATCAGGCGGAACAGGTCGCCGGCCTGGGTGTGGTAGTCCTCGGCGTCCTGGCTGTGCACGCCGATCCAGGCGTCTTCCAGCACCGGCATCGGAGGAGCCGCCACTGCCGGCACTGGCGCCGGATCGCCGGCGGATGCGCGGTCGTTCGGATAGAAGTTGGCACCGCTGCCCTGGATGCTGCTGCCACTGTGATACGGGCACATACCCGCCATGGCGCCGTCGCGCTGGTAATGGTTCACCGGACAGCGCGGCGCGTTCACCGGCAGCTGGTTGTGATTCACGCCCACGCGGTAACGGTGCGCATCCTGGTACGCCAGCAGACGGCCCTGCAGCATCTTGTCCGGCGACGCGCCTATGCCCGGCACCAGATTGCTCGGCGCAAACGCTGCCTGCTCGGTTTCAGCAAAATAGTTCGCCACGTTGCGGTTCAGTTCCAGCACACCGATCTCGATCAGCGGGAAGTCCTTGTGCGACCAGATCTTGGTGAGGTCGAACGGATTCCATTTGTACGTCTTCGCCTGCGCTTCAGTCATGATCTGGACCTTCACGCTCCAGCGGGGAAACTCGCCGCGATCGATGGCATCCACCAGATCTTTCTGTGCGCCGAAGGCCGGTTGTTGCGCCGCTTCTTCATTGGTGAGGTTTTTGATGCCCTGCTGGCTTTTCAGGTGCCACTTCACCCACACCCGCTCGCCCTTGCTGTTCCAGAAGCTCAGCGTGTGCGAGCCGAAGCCGTGCATGTGGCGGTAGCTGGCGGGAATGCCGCGATCCGACATCAATATGGTCATCTGGTGCAGCGATTGCGGATGATTGGCCCAGAACTCGAAGGCATGGGCCGGATTCGGCAGGTTGGTGCGCGGATCTTTCTTCTGTGAGTGGATGAAGTCCGGGAACTTGATCGGGTCGTTGAGGAAGAATACCGGCGTGTTGTTGCCCACCAGATCGAAGTTGCCCTGCCGGGTGTAGAACTTTACCGCGAAGCCGCGCGGGTCGCGGGCGTAGTCGCTGGAATCCTGGCCGCCGCCGACGGTGGAGAAGCGCAGGAAGACTTCGGTCTTGTCGCCTGCCTTCTGCAGGAAATCGGCGATGGTGACGTCGCTGAGGCTTTTGCTGAGGGTAAAGGTGCCGTAGGCGCCGGTGCCGCGGGCGTGTACCACGCGCTCGGGGATGCGCTCGCGGTTGAAGTGGGCGAGTTTCTCGAACAGGTAATGGTTGTCGTAGGTGAGCGGGCCGCGCGGGCCGACGCTGATGCTGTTGTTGTCATCGGCGACGGGGGCGCCGGCGGAGGTGGTCAAGGTCGTGTGGGTCATGTCTGCTCTCCTGTCGTGTGCGATCGGTTCCAGCCGGATTCAGGTTGCTGCAAGCCGTTAGACAGAAGGTTAGTGACTGGACTTCAATTAATGAAATTGATTGTTTGTATTCTTTGGATAGAAAAATTATATGCGATGGGGGTGGGCGGGCTGTCCGCTTATGGTTGCTCGGAAGGTAATCAATTCGGGCTGTTTTTGGTCAGAAAGCGATCCAGGGCGTTGGCGAAGGCTTGCCGGTCCTGCTGGTTGAGCGGAGGCGGCCCGCCGGACTGGATGCCACTGGCGCGCAGGGTGTCCATGAAATCGCGCATGTTCAGGCGCTGGCGGATGTTCTCGCGGGTGTAGAACTCGCCCCTCGGGTTGAGCGCGAAGGCGCCCTTGTCGATGGCCTCCGAAGCCAGCGGAATGTCGGCGGTGATGACCAGGTCGCCGGGTTCGGCCCGCCGGACGATTTCGTTGTCCGCCACATCAAAGCCTTTCATGACCTGGACCGAGCGCACGAAGCGCGAGGGTGGCACCGCAATGAACTGGTTGGCCACCAGCAGGGTTTCCAGCTCGCGTTTTTCGGCGGCACGCAGAATTATGTCCTTGATGGGCTTGGGGCAGGCATCGGCATCCACAAGAATTTTCATGGTCGGGTGTTCCGGGCAGTGGGCGGGATATCAGGGGCGGTCCGGGAGCATTAATCCAGTTTGGCTGCGGTGGGTCAAGGGCTCTGCCTGGTTGTTCTTTGATCTTTTGCTGCTACGCTTTCCTGTGGGACTGACGCGTTTGATGACCGACTGGGACGGCATTTCATCCACTACTCCCGGAGAGACCCTTGCCAATGCTCCGTTTTATCTTTGCCGGACTGTGTCTGGTACTCAGCAGTGTGAGCTACGCACTGGAGCTGGAACTGTCTGACGCGCGCCGGATCAGTGCCCACGGATTTGTCGAGTATCTGGAAGACCCCAAGGGCAACTTCACCGTGGACGGGCTGCGCCAGTCGGCCGAGCAGTGGCAGGCCAATGATGACAGTGCGTTCAACCGTGGTTACAGCAATTCGGTCTGGTGGTTGCGGCTGCGTCTGCACAATGGTGGCAGCCAGACGGCAGAGCGGTATCTGGATTTGTCCTATGCCGTTCTGGACTACGTGGATGTGTTTGTTTACTCCGGCGGCGAGCTGGTCAGTTCCTGGCAGCTGGGAGACCTCTACCCGTATCACGAACGACCCGTGGATAACCGCTTTTTTGTAGTGCCGCTGCACTGGGAGCCCGGCCAGACGCTGGACGTCTACTATCGCATCAAGACCAGCAGTGCGGTGCAGGCGCCACTGACCCTGTGGCAGCGTGAGGCCTTTGTCTCGTCCGAGAACAACAGCAATATCGCCCAGGGCCTGTATTACGGCGCCATGGCGGTGATTGCGGTTTACAACATGCTGATCTTCCTGGTGCTGCTGGAGCGCAGCTATCTTTTCTACGTGGGATTTGTCATGTCACTGCCGCTGTTCATGGCTTGTGTCAGCGGACAGGGCTTTCGCTATCTGTGGCCGGAGTCGGTGGCCTGGAACGATCATGCGATACCTTTCTTTCTGGGGACAGCTTTCATGTTTGCCGCCCTGTTCGCGCGGCGTTTCCTGCAGGTGGAAAAGTGGTCGGTGCGGCTGGACCGGATACTGAAAGGCATTGCCATCGCGGCTGCTGTGTGTGCCGTGCTCGCGTTTGTAGCCCCTTACTATCTGTCCATCCATCTGCTGGTACCGATGGGCGTGATCTGCATCATCGTGGATATGGTGGCGGGTACCATGGCGCTGATGCACCGCGTGCCGAATGCGCGCTATTACCTGATTGCCTGGGGGGCTTTCCTGCTGGGCGCGCTGATGTTTGCTTTCAACAAGCTGGGTGTGCTGCCCGCCAATTTCCTCACCGAATACGCCATGCAGATTGGTTCGGTGCTGGAGGCGGTGCTGCTGTCATTCGCGATGGCGGAACGGATCAACGTGGAGCGCAAGCTGCGCTTCGAAGCCCAGGACGAAGCGCTGCATGTGACCCGGCGCCTGAATGAGGAGCTGGAGCAGCGGGTGCATGAGCGCACGCAGGAACTGGAAAAACTCAATCACCGGCTGGAGGAACTGAGCAACACCGACCAGCTGACCGGGCTGCGCAACCGGCGCTATCTGGAAACCGCGCTGCTGTCGGAATGGGAGCGCAGCAAGCGTTACCAGCATCCGCTGTCGGTGCTGATGCTGGACGTGGATTTCTTCAAACGGGTGAACGACCAGTACGGCCATCCGGCCGGCGATGTCTGCCTCAAGCAGGTAGCCAAGCGGATCGAGGGCTGTGTGCGCTGGCCGTCGGATCTGGTGGCCCGTTATGGCGGCGAGGAATTCTGCATGCTGCTGCCGGAAACCGATGCAGACAGTGCGGCGGTGGTGGCGGAGCGCATTCGGGCTGGCGTGGAGTCAATGCTGGTGGTGGCCAGTGAGAAGCTGACCTTCAATGTCACGGTGAGCGTGGGACTGTATTCGGAGGTGCCGTCGGATCAGGGAACCGTGGAGCAGATGCTGAAACGGGCCGATCTGGCGCTGTACCAGTCGAAGGAGGCGGGCCGCAACCGCATCACCCGGTTTGGTGCTGGCCCGCTGCGTAACGTGGAGCCGCTGCTGCCATCCGGCAAGCGCAGCCCCTAGTCCGGGATTGTCTCAGGAGCGGTTGCCGCGCTTGGCTTCGATGCGGTTGACGAATTCCTGCATGATCTGCTCGTACAGCTGCATGTCCAGGTACTTGTCTTCCACGTCGGATTCGATGCTGGGGTTGTCGTTCACCTCGATCACCATCGCGCGGTCGCCCACCTGTTTCAGGTCGACGCCGTACAGGCTGTTGCCGATCAGCTTGGTGGCCTTCAGCGCGGCATCCAGCACCACCTTCGGCACTTCATAGGTGGGCATTGTGTCGTAGCCGCCAGTGGTGAAGCGCGTGCTGGGGCTGCCGTGGTTGTAGATCTGCCAGTGGTTCTTCGCCATGTAATAACGGCAGGCATACAGCGGCCGGTTGTTGATCACGCCGATGCGCCAGTCGAAATCCGTGTACATGTATTCCTGTGCCAGCAGCAGCGCGGACTTCTTGAACAGTTCGGTAGTTCGCTGTTCGAACTCGTCCGCATCCTTCACCTTGAACACGCCCTGCGAGAAGGAACCGTCGGGAATCTTCAGCACCATGGGGAACCCCAGGTCGGCCATGGCCTGCTCCAGGATTTTCTTGTTGCTGTTCTTCGCCAGGATCATGGTTTTCGGCGTGGGGACCTTGTTCACGTTGAACAGGTCGGTGAGGTAGATCTTGTTGCAGCAGCGCAGGATCGAAGTGGAATCATCGATGACCACCATGCCCTCGGCCTCGGCCTTTTTCGCGAAGCGGAAGGTGTGATGGTCGATGGACGTGGTTTCGCGGATGAACAGGGCGTCATATTCCGCGAGGCGCACGTAGTCCTTGCGGTCGATCACCTCGACATCGATGCCCAGCTTGTTGCCGGCCTTGATGAAGCGCTTGATGGCGTTCTTGTCGCTGGGGGGCAGCTTTTCATCCTTGTTGCACAGGATCGCCAGATCGTAGGCGTACTGTTTGCGCGATTTGGGCGAGCGCCAGATTTTATGGCTGAACTGGTCCAGCGCCTCGGCGAATTCGGTTTCGTCCTCTTCCCGCTCCAGCGAGTGAGGGGACAGCGCATGCAGGCTCTCGATTTCCCAGCGGCGGTGATAGGCCAGCTCCACTTCCAGGATCGGGCAGGGGAATTTCTCGAACAGCTCCTTGGCCAGCGATTTGAACGCGGGGTTGCTGGTGTTGCCGAAATAGCTGCGGAAATGGATGGTGTCGTTCTCGTTGCCGCGGGTCAGGGTTTTGGCATCGATTTCGTCAAGGTCGTCGAGGTGCAGGGTGTAGAGGGAGCGCTGGTTCAGGTCGTTGATGACGCGGACGGAGGGCAGTACGTGGTGGTCGCGCGCTTCCGCCAGCAGTGAACAGTAGTATCCCTTCGACAGGTATTTGTAGTTGCGGCACAGGTTGATGACGCGGGTACGGGCCTTCTTGTTTTCTTCCTGGCGGGCGAGGTAGTCCTCAAACGTGATGACGTTTTCCGTGGGGTAATAGGGTCCCCAGTCTTTGAGAGAATCTACAACGACTAATAGCTCTGACATTTGATCCTGAACCGAAGGGAAAATCGAAGGCGTGTGTAAAGGGCATTTTGGATTCAAGCTCCCCGGATTACAAGGATGAAAAAAGAAAAAAGTGAACCGGGTCTGGCAAATAGTCAGGGTGGGCGCTACCCTAGTTTTCCCACTTGGCAGTGCGAGTCCGCCCATGCGTTCCCCCCTATTGTCCGAGCAGACCCTCTCCGCCTTTTCCGACAGTTACGCCCGCGCCCGCCAGCAGTTCCGGCAGGCGGTGAATGCGCTGTCCTTCCCCACATTTTTCCAGACACTTGATTATGCAGGCCACGGCCCGAACGACGAGGCGCTGGCCACCGATGTGCTGTGGCTGGGTGATCAGGATGCGCGCAAGGTGGTGGTGTTGCTGTCGGCGGTGCACGGGGTGGAAGGGTTTGCCGGCTCGGCGATCCAGACCGATCTGCTGCGGCGGCTGGCCAGTGGCGAGGCGCGGCTGCCGGAGGGCATGGCGCTGGCGATCGTGCATGCGGTGAACCCGTGGGGTTTTGCCTGGTGCCGGCGCTGTGACGAGCAGGGCATCGACATCAATCGCAATTTCGTTGATTTCAGCCAGCCACTGCCGCGCAACGACGGCTATCGCGATCTGGCGGACGCGCTGATTCCCGCCGACGGTAACTGGCAGCAGGCGGACGCGAAGCTGGCGCAGTACCGTGAGCAGGTGGGCCAGTTTGCCTATGAAGTCGCGGCCAGCGGCGGCCAGTATGAATTTGCCGACGGCCTGTTTTACGGCGGAAATGGGCCGGCGCAGGCGCGGCGCAATCTGGAATGGGTGCTGCAGCGCTGGGACTGGGCCAATCGCGAAGTGGCAGTGATCGATCTGCACACCGGTCTGGGTCCGTATGGCTATGGCGAGCTGATCTGCGATCATCCGCTGGGCAGCGAGGGCCTGCTGACAGCACGGCGCTGGTTCGGCGCGTCGGTGACGGTGCCGGAGGAGGGCAATTCCTGCTCGGTGCCGAAGCTGGGTCTGGTGGATTACGCGTGGCACGCGATTCTCGGTCGCAACAGCACTTATGTGACGCTGGAATACGGCACCTTTCCCATTGCCGGATTGCTGCAAACCCTGCGCGAGGATCACGCGGTGCGCAAACCCGGCGTGCACGACTGGCACGATCCCGCCTGCGTGCAGGTGCGCGACCGGCTGAAACGGCATTTCTACCCCGGTGAATCCCAGTGGCAGACCCTGGTGCTGCTGCGGGCGCGCCAGGTGGTTCAACTGGCCTGTACAGGATTGTTGCAAAGCTGATGAGTCCGAAATACAACCCTGCAGAAATCTATATTCGCCCTGCCAACGAGGATGATCTGGCGGGGCTGGTGCGGCTGGAAGAACTCTGTTTCGAAACCGATCGCATGAGCAAGCGCAGTTTCCGCATGCAGATCCAGAGCGACCACAACCTGCTGCTGGTGGCCGACCACAATGGTCTGGTGCTGGGTTATATCCTGATTTTCATGCGGCTGGGTGTGAGTCTGGCGCGGCTGTACTCCATCTGCGTGGACCCGGAGGCGCACGGCTGCGGCATCGGCAACCGGCTGATGGATGTGGCGGAACAAAAGGCGGCGAAGGCCGGCCGGATTTTCATGCGACTGGAAGTGCGCAAGGACAACGAATCTGCGATTGCCCTGTACAAGCGCCGTGGCTATCGCCAGTTCGGTTATTACGAGGATTATTACGAGGATCACGCCGACGCGCTGCGTTATCAGAAGCGCATCGTGCAGCACGGCGAGAGCGAAGGGCGTCTGGTGGTGCCTTATTTCCAGCAGAGCACCGGATTCACCTGCGGCTCGGCGGTGCTGATGATGGCGATGAGCGCGCTACGCCCGGGCATGAAACCGGACAAGCGCACCGAGTTCCAGATCTGGCGCGAGGCCACCACGATTTTCATGACGTCGGGGCATGGCGGTTGCGGTCCGCACGGTCTGGCCTATGCGGCGGCCAAGCGCAATTTCCATGTCGATGTGTATGTGAATCACGAGGGTCCGCTGTTTCTGGAAGGCGTGCGCGATCCGGTGAAGAAGGAAGTGCTGGAGCTGGTGCATCAGGATTTTGTCGACAAGCTCAAGGATGCGCAGGTGGACGTTTACACCGAATGGCTCACCCTGTATCAGCTGGAGCGCGCACTGGACGACAAGGCCATTCCCGTGGTGCTGATCAGCACTTACCGCTTCGACCGGCGCAAGGTGCCGCACTGGGTGGTGCTGGTGGATATGGATGACCAGTTCGTTTATATCCATGATCCGGATGTGAACGACGAAGAAGGCCAGAACGAATTCGACAACCATTACATTCCCATTCCGCGCAGCAGTTTCGACCGCATGTTCCAGTTCGGCCAGAACCGCCTGCGCTGCGCCGTGATCCTGCGGGACAGCTGACATGCGCGGAGCCTGCCGGCGGTGAAATTCCCGTTTCCCATCATTGATCCGCATATTCACCAGTGGGATTTGCTGTGCACGCCGCGCATCCTCAGCGTGCCGCGCCGGCTGTTGGGCTGGAACCGCTTCCTGTATGAAAACACCCTGAAACTCGGCGCCAAAAAAAGCGACCGCGATTATGTGGGGCGCACCGATTTTGTGGCGTGGGATTATCTGCCGGACGATTATGCGCGTGATGCGGCTGAACTGCCGGTGACGCAGATCGTGCATGTGGAAGCGGAGTGGCGCGATCGCTCGCCGCTGGGTCCGGCGGGTGAGACGGCGTGGCTGGAGCAGCTGTTTGCCGGTGTGAACAAACCGCAGCTGGGCGGCATCGTGGCTTACGCGCAATTGCAGTCGCCGCAACTGAGCGCGCTGCTGGATGCCCATCGCAGTGCCAGCAGCAAACTGCGCGGCATCCGCCAGATGCTGGCGTTCGATACTGACACCGGCATCATGCGCTTCTGCGATCGTCCGCATCTGTCGCAGGATGTGCAGTGGCGCCGTGGTTTTGAGCGCTTGCCGGATTATTCCCTGTCGTTCGACGCCTGGGTTTTCCATCATCAGCTGCATGAAATCGCCGCGCTGGCCAAGGCCTTTCCCGGGCAGCAGTTCGTGCTCGATCACATGGGCACGCCGATTGGTTATGGTGGCCCGTTTGCGTCCTATGGCCGTAATGCGCAGGCGCGCGATGTGATTCGCCGCACCTGGCAGCTGGGCATGGCGACGCTGGCGGATCAGCCCAATGTGGCGGTGAAACTGAGCGGCTTCTTCATGCCGGTGGTGGGCTGGGGATTCGAGAAGCGGCAGCAGCCGGTGTCGCAGCAGGAATTGCTGGACGCGTTCGCGCCCGCAGCGCATTTCGTGCTGGAACAGTTCGGTGTCGAGCGCTGTCTGTTCGCCTCCAACTTTCCCATGGACAAGGTGTCGCTGAGCCTGCGCCAGTTGTATTCACTGTATGCGGCCACGGTTGCGCACCTGCCTGAAGCCGACCAGCGCAAGCTGTTCCATGACAACGCGCAGCGGATTTACCGGTTGCCGTCAGTCGCCTGAAGCGCGGTTCAGCGCCGCTCGATAAATTCCGCCCACACGCCAAACGGTTTCCAGATGCGGTGCAGATCCTGCTCGGCTTGCGCCCTGTCTTCTCCCAGCACCTGTGTGCGATAGCGGAACATGAAGGCGGACACGCGCATGTTGGCGGCGCAGTGCACCAGAGTTTTTTGCGCTGGCGTCTGTTGCAGCGCGGCGCAGAAAGCGGCGAAATCCGCGTCGGTGGGATTCTTGAAATCCACTGGAATGTGCACGTACTCCATGCCCAGTTTTCTGGCGACGCCGGCCTCGTCGGGCAGGGAATTTTCCAGACCGTGGGGCGCCAGGTTGATGATCCGGGTAAAGCCGGCTGCCTGCGCGGCGGCCAGTTGCGTTTCGCTGGGCTGGCCGGCGGTGACGATCCTGTCATTCACCGGCAGGAAATTGAATATGTCGCCCAGGCCGCTGGCGCGATACCGGTCTGGCAGCCAGCGTGCGAGCAGCGTGCCCATGAAGCCGGCACTGGTGCGCATCGTGCTGCGGGCATTCAGATAACCGGGTTCCAGGTAACTGAGTTTCTGGCGGATGAGTGTGCGCAGGCGCGACAGGTTCATGTGGGCGTTCTCCTTTTGCTTGTGTGGTGTGTCCGTGCGGTTGGTGGGGCCTCTGGAAGTGTCTGGCCCGGTTGTTCGCATTCAGCCGGAAAATCGTTGCAGGTTGCAATACAGCGGTGGCGCATCGCCCTTGCAGGCCATCGCGCCGGGGCGCAGTGGCTGGGTTGATATTCAGGAGAATTTGCCGGGCAAAAGCACTGACCGGATGACGCTTGTGGTGCCGCGGGCGGTGGCGGTTCCGGTCATTGACTTTCCGGGGAGCTTCCCCGAATCTGCCTGTCGTTTGACCGCCGTGGCGGTCCCCGTTTTAGCCCATCACCGAGGAAGTATCCATGTCGTCCACACCCGCCACCATGACCCTGGAACAGGCCATCCTGCAACGCCGCTCCGTGCGGGGCTATCTGCAGAAAGACGTACCCCAGGATGTGCTGGATGCGATTTTCAGCCTGGCGCAGCAGGCGCCGTCCAACTGCAACGTGCAGCCCTGGCGGGTGTATGTGGCGTCCGGCGAACTGAAAAACCGCCTGCGCGACCAGATGGTGAAGAATGTGATGGCGGGTGTGCCGTTCAATCCCGACTATGAATATGCCGACACCTTTACCGGTGACTACCGCACCCGCCAGGTGGCGTGCGCGATGGAGCTGTACGGCAGCATGGGCATCGAGCGTGGCGACAAGGAAGGCCGGATGCGGGCGATGCTGCGCAATTTCGAGATGTTCGATGCGCCCCACGTGGTGTTCATCGGCATGGACAAGGGCTTCGGTGCGTCGGTGGCCATCGACGTGGGCATGTACATGCAGAACCTGATGCTGGTGATGACCGCGTACGGCGTGTCGTCCTGCCCCCAGGGCACCATGCGTTACTACCCCGATCTGGTGCGCGAGGCGTTCGATATTCCCGCCGACGTGAATATCCTGCTGGGTATTTCCTTCGGCTATGAAGATCCGGCGGTGCCCGCGAACAAAACCCGAGTGGGTCGCGTCGATCTGGGCAGCGCGGTGCAGTTCCGCCGCTGACATCGTTTTCATCCGCAACAGGAAGCTGTCCATGCGCTGTGTCCGTTACACCCGTTTTGGTGGCCCCGAGGTGCTGGAGCTGCACGAGGCGCCGTTGCCGCAGCCCGCTGTCGGGCAGGTGCGGCTTAAGGTGGCGGGCTGCGGGCTGAATCCCATTGATTACAAGACCCGGTCGGGACTGGGCTGGGCCGCGCAGGCGCTGGGCAGTGAGTTCAGCTTCGTGCCCGGCTATGACCTGGCCGGCGTAGTGGATGCGGTGGGCGAGG
Source organism: uncultured Moraxellaceae bacterium (assembly GCA_964491665.1). Taxonomy (GTDB): domain Bacteria; phylum Pseudomonadota; class Gammaproteobacteria; order Pseudomonadales; family Ketobacteraceae; genus Ch67. The sequence goes on along the minus strand of CAZBII010000027.1, from coordinate 2,183 downwards.
GCGTGACCGGCGTGCAGCCGGGCGCTGCGCTGTTTGGTCTGGTGAATGCGCCGCTGCCGGGCGGTGGTTATGCGGAATACTGCGTGGCGCCGGCGCAGGATCTGGTGGCGGCGCCCGCGAATGTGCCTTTGGCGCAGGTGGCGGGTCTGCCGCTGGCTGGCCTGACGGCGTGGCAGGCATTGTTCGACGCCGGCCAGTTGCAGCCGGGCGAGCGGGTGCTGGTGCTGGCCGGGGCCGGTGGTGTGGGTCATCTGGCGACGCAGCTGGCGCGCTGGAAAGGGGCCCGTGTCAGTGCCACTGCGTCGGCCGCGAATCAGGATTTCCTGCGGCAGCATGGGGTGGAGCAGCCGCTCGATTATGCCCAGCCGGGCTGGGAGCAGGCCGGTCCGTGGGATCTGATCCTGGATCTGATGGGTGGCCCGGTGGGGCTGCAGGCGCTGGACGGGCTGGCCCCCGGTGGCCGTCTGGTGACGGTGCCCACCAATACCGCCGCGCAGATTACCCAGCGCGGCGCGGAACTGGGCAAATCCGTGCTGGGCGTGCTGGTGCGGCCCCAGCGCGAGGCGCTGCAGCAACTGGTGGCACTGGTGCAGTCCGGCCAGTTGCATCTGCATGTCAGCGCCACCTTTCCGCTGGAGCAGGCCGTTGCAGCCCATCGCCAGCTGGAAAGCGGGCGCACGCGCGGGAAGCTGGTGCTGGTGCCCTGAGGGGCCTATATAATGCCCCGCTCACAGCAGGAGCCCCCATGCCCGTTTCAGACTTCATCGCCCACCAGATCGACCGCCCCAATCCTTCCGCGCCGGCCAGCGTCAGCTACCGCGATGCGCCCATGGCCATCGACGACCACGCCAGCCAGCTGCTCAACGAACTCAAGCAGGTGTTCGCCACCCGCACCTCCAAGCGTTATGGCCAGTTCGATCCCGAGCGTGCCGATAATCCCCTGCCGGCCTGGCTGCGCGACCTGCTGAAACAGCAGCAGACCTTCGCCAGTTTCAGCCGCAAGCTCACCGAACATTTCGTCACCCTGCTGGACCAAGCGGAAGTGGCGTTCTCCGGCCACCTGCTGTTCTGGCGCGAAAACAGTGCCGATGCGGAATGGCTCTACCTGATGCACCTGCAGCACCAGACCGGGCTGGTGATCAACAGCCGGCTGGAAATTTCCGAGACTGAATACGCGGACCTGTCCCACGCCGGCTTTTCCGCGCGCATCAATCTCACGCAGTGGGATGGTCAGCTGTCGGAAAAATATCTCACCGTGTCACGCAATCGCGGCGACCGTTTCCTGCAGGATATTTTTCTGCACTGGACCGGCTTTACCGACACCGTGAACGTGTCCGCCGACACCAGCGAATTCATCAATATCGTGGAAGCCTACGCCCAGCAACTGCCGGAAGACGCCAGCAAGGAATACAAGAGCCGGGTGGTGGATTACTGCATGGAGCAGGACAAGAACGGCGAGCCGGTGGTGTACAGGGAGCTGTCGTACTATCTGGATGACGCCGAGCCGGAGCGATTCGAAAAATTCGTGCAGCAGCATCAGGAGCAGCCGAAAGAAGAACTGATTCCCGACAAGAACCAGCTGCGCAAGTATGTGCGTTTCAGCGGGCGCAGCAAGGAAATGAGTCTGCAGTTTGCGGCGGAATTGCTGGGGAAACAGATTGAATTCGATGCGGCGAACGAAACGCTGATCATTCGCCAGTTGCCGAAATCACTGTTGAGCCAGTTGAAAAAACACCGGGGCTGAAAGCAGCCCCGGTGGTCAGTGTCCTGGCGATTGTGGACAGCGCGCTTGCGTCACACCCGGAAACTCTGCACCGCCTGATTCAGTGAGCGGGTGAGGCCGCCCAGGGCGTCGCTGGACTGCAGGGTGGAGTTGGCGATGTTGGCGGTAGTATCCGCAAAGTGATTGATCTGGGTGAGGTTGCGGTTGATGTCTTCCGTCACTTCGCTCTGTTCTTCGGCGGCCGCCGCAATCTGGATGGCCATGCGGGTGATGTTGGAAACCGCGTCCTTGATTTCGTCCAGCGTCTTGCCGGCGCCTTCGGTGGTCTGCACGGTGGTCATGGCGGAATTGCAGCTGGTATTCATCGCCGTGACCGCTTCCTTCACACCCTGCTGCAGATGCTGCAGCATGTTCTGGATGTCCTGCGCCGAGCTGTTCGGCTACGCCGACGGACAGCAGT
>CAZBII010000026.1:0-35761 GCA_964491665.1 uncultured Moraxellaceae bacterium | reverse complement strand
CAGACGTAGAAATACTTGCCCGGATGATCCGGCACTTCAAAGCCGAAATAGGGTGCCTCGCGCGAAATGTCCCACTGCTGCAGACCGGCTTCCAGCCATTCCGCCAGCTTGTTGGCAATGCCTTCCTGCAGGCGGCCGGAGCGGGTCCACTCCTTCAGCATGCCGGCGAACTGCGGCAGGTCGAAGAACAGTTGTGTGTTGGCTTTCAAAACAGGGGTGGCGCCGGAAATGGTGGAGCGCGGATTTTTCAGTTCGTGGGCGGCGTAGGTGGCGCCGCAGGCTTCGCAGTTGTCGCCGTACTGGTCTTCCTTGCCGCATTTGGGGCAGGTGCCCTTCACGAAACGGTCCGCCAGGAACATCTGTTTTTCCGGGTCGAACAGCTGGGTGATCTCGCGGGTGACGATGTAGCCCTTGTCGCGGTTGCGGGCGTAGATCAGGTTGGAATAGTGGCGGTTTTCGTCTGAATGGGTGGAGTAGTAGTTGTCGAAGCCCACCAGAAACGCGGCGAAATCCCGCTCGTGCTCGGCTTTCACCACGGCGATCTGTTCTTCCGGCGTGCGGCCCAGCTGTTCGGCCTTGAGCATGATCGCGGTGCCGTGGGCGTCGTCGGCGCAGACATAGGTGCAGGTGTGTCCGCGCAGCTTCTGGAAGCGTACCCAGATGTCGGTCTGGATGTATTCCAGCATGTGGCCCAGGTGAATCGGACCATTGGCGTAGGGCAGGGCGCTGGTGACGAGAATCTTGCGGTTGGCTGCGGTCATGTCGGCTCGGTGGCGATGGCTTGGATCGGAAAAAAGGGCAAAAAAACCAGGGCGGTAACTATATCGTTTATGGACCGGTGATTCCAGAAAGCCGCATGTGCGGTCGCGGGTATCCGGCAGCGCTGGAACCGTTCGGCGGCATTTCCTGCTTTCAGTTTGCCTTTGAGACAATATATTATTAATGTCTCGCGCCTGTCCGTTCTGTTGCTTACCGGGGGAGTTGTTTATGTGCTGGAGTGCCGAGGCGAGCTTTGCGCTGGCCACTGTGGGGTTGTCGACCGTCGCGCTGGCGGCGAAACAGGGGGAGAAAAAGGAGCTGTTCCTGCCGCTGCTGTGGTTTTCCCTGATGGAGCTGCTGCAGGGGTTCACCTACTGGTGGATCGATCTGTGCGATTCGCCGCCCAATCAGGTGCTGACCCTGCTGGGTTATCTGCACATCGCCTTCCAGCCGTTCTTTGCCAACATGATCTCGATGTACTTCCTGCCGGAGAACGTGCACAAGCGGCTGGCGCCCTGGGTATATGCGCTGTGCTTTGCCGGCGCCATTGCCATGATCATCGACATCTATCCTTTCAGCTGGGCCCAGCACAGCAAGCTGCACATGCTGGACAGTACCAAACTCTGCTCGGTGTCGGGTGACTGGCATATCGCCTGGCATGTGCCGGTGTTCGATACGTCCTGGGCGCGCTTCGGTTTCGTGAAGGAGCCGTATTTCATGCTCGTGTTCCTGCTGCCGCTGCTGTATGGCTCCTGGAAGTTCACCCTGTACCACATCCTGACCGGCATCATGCTGTCGGTGCTGCTGACCCGTGATTCCCACGAAACGGCGGCGGTGTGGTGCCTGCTGTCCATCGGCCTGCTGGCGGTGGTGGCCAAGACGCCGATCCGGCGCTACCTGTTCACCCGTCGCTGGTATGGCGTGCGCTATCCGCGCTGGATTGGGGGGCCGGGGCGAGCCAGTGGTGCCGGCAAGGATGGCTGGCCAATAGAACCGCTATCTCAAAATAATTGAATTCATTCATTGGACACTCCGGTCGGCGTTGCGTTTACTGCAGGTAATTCCGCAGAAAACAAAGGAGCCGACCCGCATGACTGCATCCACATCCGTGCACTGGAGTGACCTGTTACGCGCCCATGCCCGCGAGCATCAGGTGGCGGCGTTCGGGCTGGGTCTGGGTTTGCTGGCGGTGCTGGGTCTGCTGGCGCAAAGTCTGGTGCAGATTTTTGCAGGCCATGCGCCGGCCGGGTTGCAGCTGGCGATGCTGGGTGGTCTGGCCGGATTCGTGGCCACGGCGGCCGGCGCGCTGCCGGCGCTGGTGTTGCGGGAATTGCCGCAGCGGGTGGAGGACTCGCTGATGGGCGCGGTGGCCGGCATGATGCTGGCGGCCAGTGCGTTCTCGCTGCTGCTGCCGGGGCTGGATGCGGGCGAGCAGATTCTGGGGAGTGCGCCGCTGGGAGCCGCAGCGGTGGTGGGCGGCATGGCGCTGGGTGTGCTGCTGATGCTGGGGCTGGACCAGTTCACGCCGCACGAGCACGACAAAACCGGTCCCTGTGGCCCCGGCCATGACGCGTGTGGCCGCATCTGGCTGTTCGTGTTTGCCATCGCGCTGCACAACCTGCCGGAAGGCATGGCGGTCGGCGTGGCGTTTTCCCAGGCGGACATGACGGTGGGTCTGCCGCTGGCGACGGCCATTGCGCTGCAGGATATTCCGGAAGGACTGGCGGTGGCGCTGGCCATTCGCGGTGCCGGCTATTCGCCGGGGCTGGCGGTGGTGGTGGCGGGCGCCAGCGGCCTGCTGGAGCCGGTGGGAGCGCTGCTGGGGGTGGGTCTTTCCAGTGGTCTGGCCGTGGCCTATCCGGTCGGACTGGGGCTGGCGGCAGGTGCGATGCTGTTCGTGGTGTCCCATGAAGTGATTCCGGAAACCCATCGCAACGGTCACCAGACCTCCGCCACCATCGGACTGATGGCCGGGTTTGCCGTGATGATGGTGCTGGATACCACGCTGGGTTGAGACCGGATCAGCGGGCCAGCTGGCTTTCGAACTGTGCCAGTGGCACCGGGCGCCCGAACAGAAAGCCCTGATAGCGATGGCATCCGATCTGGACCAGCAGTTCCCGCTGGGCCTCGGTTTCCACCCCTTCTGCAATCACATCCAGACCCAGGCTGTCGCCCAGCGCAACAATGGTGCGGGCGATCACCGCGTCGTTGGGATCGCTGAGAATGTCGCGCACGAAGGAGCGGTCGATCTTCAGCTGGTCCAGGGGCAGGCGTTTCAGATACACCAGCGACGAATAGCCGGTGCCAAAGTCGTCCAGCGAGAAGCCGATGCCCAGTGCCTGCAGGTGCTGCATGCGCTGGATGATGGCGTCGGAATGGTCCAGCAGCAGGCTTTCGGTCAGCTCCAGTTTCAGCCGGTTGCCGGGTGCCCCGGTCCGCTCCAGCAGACCTTCCAGCGTCTGCACGAAACCCGGCAGGTGAAACTGGCGGGCGCTGACGTTTACTGCCAGCGTCAGTGCGGCGGTGGCGGGTTGACGCGCCCACTGCGCCAGCTGCACGCAGGCAGTTTCCAGCACCCACAATCCCAGCGGAATGATCAGGCCGGTTTCTTCCGCCAGTGGAATGAAATCGGCGGGGGACACCATGCCGCGCAGGGGATGTTGCCAGCGCAGCAGGGCTTCCGCACCGGTGATCCGGCCATCGGCGCCGATCTGCGGCTGGTAGTGCAGGATGAACTGCTGCAGGTCGAGAGCGGCCCGCATGTCGGATTCCAGTGTGGCGCGGGCGGCCACCAGGGCCTGCATGGCGGGGTCGAAAAAGCGCAGGCAGTTGCGACCGGCGGACTTGGCCTGATACATGGCGGTGTCGGCGCGGCGCAGCAGTTCCTCGCCGCTGGCGCTGCAATCGTGAAACAGGGCGATGCCGATGCTGCAGGAACACTGGTAATTGTACTGGCGGTTCTCGGCGGTGATTTCCAGCAGGTAGGGGCGGTTGAGGCGCTGCTGGATATGCTGGGCCACCTGTTCGGCCTGGGTGATGCCGGCGGTGCCTTCCTCCAGATCCTCGAGGATGACGACGAATTCGTCCCCGCCCAGTCGCGCGGCGGTATCGGTCTGGCGGATGCCCGATTTGAGACGGTTCGCCACTTCCATCAGCAGCAGGTCGCCGGCTTCGTGGCCCATGGTGTCGTTCAGCTGCTTGAAGTTGTCGAGGTCGATCAGCAGCAGGGCGCCCTGGCGCCGGTGGCGCGCGCTGGCGGTGAGGGCGTGTTCAAGCCGGTCGAACATCAGGCGCCGGTTGGGCAGCTGGCTGAGGGAATCGAAAAAGGCCAGGGTGCGGATCTTGTCCTCGGCCTGCTTGCGCTCGGTGATGTCCTGGTTGAAGCCGACGATGCCGACGGTCTGGCCTTCCACCTTGATGGGCGCCACCAGGTTCTGGAAGGTGCGTTTTTCCCCGTCTACCAGATATTCCACTTCCTTGCTCACGACTTCGCCGGCATAGGCGCGGGCATTGTTCTGCTGCCACAGTTCCAGGTCTTCAGGGCGGATGTCGGAATCCTGGGGGCGGGTGCCCAGCAGGTTGCCCCAGTGTTTCACCACCAGGGCGTTCTGCATGATGCAGCGGCCCTCCATGTCCCGCGCCCAGTACTGCACCGGCGTGTTGTCGACGATCGCCCGCAGCATGGATTCGCTTTTCTGCAGGGCCTGTTCCGCCAGCTTGCGGTCGGTGATGTCGCGGGACAGCACGATGAAGTGCGGAATGTCGCCGGGCGCGGTGGTTTTCGGGGCCACGGACAGTTCGAACCAGTTGTGTCCGCCTGGCACGGCGAGCTGGAACTGGCGGCCGCTGGAGTGGCCTTTTTCCAGGGCCTCGTGCAGTGCGGTCATGCAGAGGTCCGCGACATCGGCCGGCAGCACGTCATGTACGGTTTTGCCGAACAGTTCGTGGGGCGGGGCGGCCAGCAGGTCCTGGCGGGGCGAGTGGAAATCGTGGTAGCGCCCTTCCAGGTCCAGCTCGAACAGCAGGTCGGGCATGGCCTTGAGGGCGGCACTGTAGTGGTTTTTCAGTTCGCGCAGGTCGTCTTCCTTGCGCTTGAGTTCGGTGATGTCGGTGGAGATGCCCGACAGCCCGATCAGGTTGTCCTGCGCATCCAGCAGTGGCTGTTTGACCGACCAGAAGTGACGGATTTCGCCGGCCGGCGGCATCGACAGCTTTTGCTCGCTGGCCACGGTGCGACCCGTGCGGAATACCTCCAGATCGTTCTGATGGAGTTCGTCGGCGGATGGGGCGGGAAACAGGTCGTGATCGGTTTTGCCGATGATGTCGTGTGGAGGGCGCCGCAGCGCCTGGCAGGTTCGCTGGCTGACGTAGGTGTAGCGTCCGTTCAGATCCTTGGTGTAAACAATGGCATCCAGATGGTCCAGAATCGCGCGGTAGTCGCGATTGCCGGTTACTGCCTCACCGTCCTGCGTCATTTCCTTTTCCCTGCAGTGAGCTGTGGTTATTCGCCAAGCGTAGTTGGCGCGCCGGGGGTGGTCAAAGCGGGTCCGCCGGATGGCTTGTACCTGACTATTCCGCTTGGTTAATTTCGATTAGCATGTGGCCCGTCGATTCCGGCCATCCTTTTTTCTTTCAGTGGAGCAGTTCCCATGAATTCCCAGATGCATGCCCAGGTCAGCCGTATTCTTGCCACCCAGCCCGATCCGGTGTCGCGCCAGACGCTGGCGGACGTGGCGGATCTGACGGAGGTGTCGCTGACGGGCGATACGCTGAATCTGGGTCTGCAGTTCGGCTATCCGATCAATGGCGTGAAGGAGCAGCTGCAGGCGGAACTGGCGCCGCTGTTCGGCAAGCTGGGTGCGGCGAAGGTCAACCTGAAGCTGGACTGGAAGGTGAAGCCGGCGCTGGCGAAGCTGCTGGAGGGCGCGGGCAAGGTGCGCAACATTCTGGCGGTGGCGTCGGGCAAGGGTGGGGTGGGCAAGTCCACCACGGCAGTGAACATTGCGCTGGCGCTGGCGGCGGACGGCGCACGGGTGGGGATTCTGGATGCCGACATTTACGGCCCCAGCCAGCCCTTGATGCTGGGGGTGCCGGAAGGTACCCGGCCGGAAGTGCACCAGCAGAATTTCTTCCTGCCGGTGGAGGCGCTGGGTCTGCAGTCCATGTCGATGGGCTATCTGGTGAGCGAGCAGACGCCGATGGTGTGGCGCGGCCCCATGGCCAGTGGCGCGCTGCAGCAGTTGCTGAAGCAGACCATCTGGGCCGATCTGGATTATCTGGTGGTGGACATGCCGCCCGGCACCGGCGACATCCAGCTGACACTGTCACAGCAGGTGCCGGTGTCCGGCGCGGTGGTGGTGACCACGCCGCAGGACATTGCGCTGCTGGATGCGAAGAAGGGCGTGGAAATGTTCCGCAAGGTGAATGTGCCGGTGCTGGGAGTGGTGGAGAACATGGCAATCCACATCTGCAGCAAGTGCGGCCACGAGGAACACGTTTTCGGTGCCGGCGGTGGCGAGAAGATCGCGAATGAATACGGCGTGTCGGTGCTGGGCAGCCTGCCTTTGAGCCTGTCGATCCGGGAGCAGGCGGACAGCGGCAAGCCCACGGTGGCGGCAGATCCCAACGGCCAGATCGCCGGCATTTACCGGCGCATCGCGCGGCTGGCGGCGGGGCAGCTTGCAAAGATGGCGCGGCAGTCCACCGGCGCCTTCCCCAAGATCAGCATCCACAACGACTGAGGCGTTTGGGCATGTTCATCGGAGCCGTTGCCCGCCGCACCGGACTGTCCATCAAGGCCATCCGGTTTTACGAAAGCGTGGGCCTGATTCCGGTGCCGGCGCGGGCCGGCCGTTATCGCCGCTATGACGATACGGCCGTGGAGATCTTGCTGCTGATCAAGGAAGCCCGCGCGCTGGGGTTGACCATTGCCGGGCTGCGCGGCCTGATCCAGAGTGCCGACGGCCTGCTGGACTGGCAGCGGGTGGCGGCGTTCCTGCAGCAGCAGAAGGCCCGCATTCGCAGCGAGATTGCAACGCTGGAAGCCCAGCTGGCGCGCATCGACGACTGTCTGGAGCAGATCGAAGCCTGCCCCGATCTGGAGCACCGGCCGGGTTTGCCCCTGGCCTGAACACCTTTCCCCACCTGTGCCCTTGACTCTCCCCTTAAGGGCACACGGCATACTCCGGCGCACACCCGCCACCGGAGTATTTTCATGCGCAAACGTATCCTGATCCTGAACGGCAATCCCAAGCAGCACAGCCTGTGTCACGGGCTGGCGCAGGCCTATGCTGACGCCGCCGCTGTGCAGCATGAGGTGCGGCTGACCCATCTGGCGGAACTGGCCTTTGATGGCGATCTGCCGGACGGCTACGACCGTAACCGGGCGCTGGAGCCGGATCTGGCGCGGTTCCAGCAGGATCTGCTGTGGGCGCAGCATCTGGTGGTGGTGGCGCCGGTGTGGTGGGGCGCGTTGCCGGCGCGGCTGAAAGGGCTGATCGACCGCGCCTTCCTGCCCGGCTTTGCCTTCCGTTACGAGAAGGGCCAGACCTTTCCGGACCAGCTGCTGAAGGGGCGCAGTGCCACCCTGCTGCTGACCCTGGACACGCCGCCCTGGTATTTCCGTCTGTTCCAGGGGGCGCCGGCAGTGCGGCAGCTGGATAGCGCGACCCTGGCCTTCTGCGGTTTCAAGCCGGTGCGGCACCATCTGTTCGGGCCGGTGATCAAGGCAGAGGCGCCGCAATTCCAGCGCTGGCTGGAGCGGGCGCGGGGGCTGGGGCAGCGGGGTGCCTGACCAGCATTTCCTGCGGGTGGCAGGGTTCTGGCAGGCGCCAAAACCCTGTATCATGCGCGCTTCAATTTCCCGGGGGAGTCTGAATCTGATGTCCATCAAATCCGACCGCTGGATCCGCCGCATGGCCGAGCAGCACGGCATGATCGAACCCTTCGAGCCCGGCCAGGTGCGTACCGCCAACGGCCAGCGCATCATTTCCTACGGCACCTCCAGTTACGGTTACGACGTGCGCTGCTCGCGGGAATTCAAGGTGTTCACCAATATCCATTCCGCCACAGTCGACCCCAAGGACTTCTCCGACAAGAGCTTTGTCGACATCGAAAGCGACGTCTGCATCATTCCCCCCAACTCGTTCGCCCTGGCCCGCACCGTGGAATACTTCCGCATTCCGCGCAACGTGCTGACCATCTGCCTGGGCAAATCCACCTACGCGCGCTGCGGCATCATCGTCAACGTGACGCCGCTGGAGCCGGAGTGGGAAGGGCATGTGACGCTGGAGTTTTCCAACACCACCACGCTGCCGGCAAAAATCTACGCCAATGAAGGTGTGGCGCAGATGCTGTTCCTGGAATCGGACGAGGAATGTGAAACTTCCTATCGCGACCGTGGCGGCAAGTATCAGGGCCAGACCGGCGTTACTCTGCCCAAGACCTGATTGCGCCGAAAACCTGAAACGGCTGTTGTTGTGCCGTTCAGTGCTGTTTTGAAAACCCGCCGTGGTGCGTGCCCCGGCGGGTTTTGTGTTTTTCCGGCTGTGGATTTTCGTTGGCACCATCCCCTGTTTATGTTTCAACCGCTTTTCACGAATCTGTCATCTGTCCCGCTTAGGCTCCCCGACTTAATCAAATCTGATTGTTGAAGCATGGGGGCACATCGAAATGTTTATTCGCAAGGCATTGGTTGTGGGCATGGCGGCCTGCGCACTGACGGGTTGCAAGCTGGAATCGGGAGAAGTGCAGCTGCACGAATCGCTGGGATCGGTTGCGTTTGAAGGCGGCAAGACGCTGAATCTGACCACCGGTTTTGGCAGCGGCGCCTATCATCGCCCCGGCGATCCGGCCAACGTGTTTTACACCGTCACCGATCGTGGCCCCAACATTGCGTGCGAAGAAACCCTGGCCGTCATCGGCATCGACAATTTCTGCAACGGCGATCTGGCGGGCAAGGTGTTTCCGCTGCCGGAATTTACGCCCACCATCTACAAAGTCGCCCTGAAGCAGAGCCGTTTCAGTGACGAGGTGAGCTATGACATTCTGGCGAAGATTCCGCTGAAGGATTCTGCCGGCGTGCCCATCACCGGTCTGCCCAATCCCTTCACCCAGACCGACACCGAAAATGCCTATGACGTGAATGGTCACCTGATCGGCTTCGATGTGAATGGTCTGGATGTGGAAGCGCTGGTGACACTGAAAAACGGCAGCTTCTGGATTGCGGAAGAATATGGTCCATCGATTGTGCAGGTGGCGGCGGACGGACGCATCCTGCAGCGCATCGTGCCGCAATCGCTGGAGCAGGATCTGGCGAGTGCATCCTATCCCGTTGCCGGTCTGCTGCCGGATATTCTGAAACACCGCAAACTGAATCGCGGCGCCGAATCCATTGCCGTCACGCCGGACAACAAATTCCTCTATTTCGCGCTGCAGAATCCGCTGGCCAATCCCAACGCCGATGCCTACAAGACATCGCGCAACGTGCGCGTGCTGAAGCTGAAGCTGGACAAGCGCGGTGGCGTGGAAGCGGTAGTCGGCGAGTTTGTGTATGTGATGGACACGGCGCAGACCTTTGCCGATGTGGCGAACAATCGCGGCGACGTGAGCGCGGCTGCCGCCAACAAGCAGAGTGAAGTAAAAGTCAGCGAAATGTTTGCGCTGGGTGAGGACGATCTGGTGGTGCTGGAGCGCATCAGCAACACCACCAAGCTGTACCGCGCCAATCTGAAAACCGCCGACAATATTCTGGGAACGGCGCTGGATGATGTGACCACTTCGCCGTCGCTGGAACAGGTGCGTGATACGGCGCATATCAACGCAAAACCGGCGGCGAAAAAACTGGTGTTCAACAGCCTGACCGATGTCGCGGACGGCGTGCTGCCAGCGAAGGTGGAAGGCGTGACGCTGCTGGATGAAAAACACGTTCTGCTGATCAATGACAACGATTTCGGCATTACCGATGAAGTGACCCGCGCGGTGGTGCTGGAAATCGGCAAGCAGATTGCAAACGGATCGGCGCCGAAGACGGTTTCCCTGAAACAGGAAGGCACTTACGCGTCGGGTATTTATGGCAAGGGCGCGGCGGAAATCGTGGCCTATGATCACGACCAGCAGCGCATCTTTGTGGTGAATGCCAACGACGGCGTGGTGGATGTGCTGGATGCGGCAACACCGTCCGCGCTGGCGAAAATAGCCAGCATCAATGTGCAGGCGGCGGGACCGGCGCTGGGCTCGGCCAACAGCGTGGCGTATCGCAATGGTGTGCTGGCTGTGGCGATTGAAGCCGCCGACAAACAGCAGAATGGATTTGTCGCGCTGTACAGCGGCAATGATCTGAGCCTGCTGGCGCTGCTGGAAGTGGGCGCGCTGCCGGACATGCTGACATTCACGCCGGATGGTAAAAAAATTCTGGTGGCGAACGAAGGTGAACCGAATGCGGCCTATTCCGTTGATCCGGAAGGCAGTGTCAGCATCATTGATCTGAGCAACGGTGTAGCTGCTGCAGTAGTGAGTCGTGCCGGCTTCGCCGAGTTCAATATCGGTGCCGCGCGTAATGCAGAATTGCCGGCAGCAGTGCGTGTGTTTGGTCCGGGTTCCAGCGTGGCGCAGGATCTGGAGCCGGAGTACGTTGCAATTTCTGCCGACAGCAAAACCGCGTGGGTGTCGTTGCAGGAAGCCAACGCCTTGGCGGTGATTGATGTGGATAGTGCTGCGGTGAAATCCATTGTGTCGCTGGGCTTCAAGGATTTCTCGCTGGCCGGCAATGAACTGGATGTCAGCGACAAGGACAGCCTGCTGCAATTCGGCAAATGGAAGAATGTGAAAGGCATGTACATGCCGGATACGCTGGCGGCGTATGGCTGGAATGCCGGTACCTATCTGGTGACCGCCAACGAAGGTGACAGCCGTGATTACAGCGGTTTCAGCGAGGAAACGCGTGTCGGCGCACTGAACAGTGCAGGCAAACTGAGTGCGGCGCTGAGCGCGGTGGCAGGCAATTCCAAACTGGGCCGGCTGAAAGTCACCACCACGCTGGGACAGGACAGCAACGGCATTTACCAGAATCTTTACGCATTCGGCGCGCGGTCCTTCTCGCTGTGGAATGCAAAAGGTGAGCAGGTTTACGACAGTGGTTCCGATATGGAGCGCATTGCGGCGGAACATTATCCGGCGTACTTCAACGCCTCCAATGATGACAATACCTTCGACAGCCGCAGTGATGACAAGGGGCCGGAGCCGGAAGGTCTGGCGATCGGCAAAGTGAAAGGCCAGCTGTATGCGTTTGTCGGGCTGGAGCGAATGGGCGGCGTGATGGTGTATGACATTTCCAATCCGTATGGTCCGCAGTTTGTGACCTATCTGAATAACCGCAATTTTGCTGCAGCGGTGACCAGTGCCGAAGCCGGTGATCTGGGGCCGGAGGGTGTGAGCTTTGTGCCGGGTGAGCAGATGGCGGATGGTGTTGCGCGTCTGATGGTGGGCAACGAAGTCAGCGGAACCACAACGGTTTATCGCATCGAGTAATGTCGCAAGAGAAGTAAACTGACGCCACTGATGGGGGTGATCAGGCTGCGGGCCGGAATTGCGTGAGTGATTCCGGCCCGATTTTTTGGCTGCAATTTCCTGATTGACCCGCTTCCGGCAAATGCATTAGCATGCGCTTCGATTCAGGTGCCTCGAAGCATTCGCAGTAGAGGTTAAACGGGAAACCGGTGCGCTGTGTGACAAACATGTGCAATGCCGGTACTGCCCCCGCAACAGTAAGTGAGTCAACGAGACAGCGTTAGCCACTGTATTTTCTGCACTGATGTGCAGCGTGATATGGGAAGGTGCTGTTTTCGCCGCCACCGCAAGGTGTCGGGCTCGCGAGTCTGGATACCGGCCTGGAACTGTAAACAGGTAAATGTCCCGCGGTGGGTGGGCCAGACCGGTGAAACTCAGTTTCTGTTGCCGAATTCCGCGCACTTTTCTTCTGAGCCAATCTGTCTTTCTTCCCCGCTGCTCCATTTCGCCACGTTCTCCATGTGGCCATGTAACAGAGGGAATTCCCATGCATATTGAACCCGGTATTGTCAGTGGCGCCAAAGTTTTGCTGAGCTATGGCACGGCAATGGCCGCATTGGGCGTGATGGCAACGCATGTGCTGGCCAGCGTCAGACAGGACGGCGCCATTTCCGTGCTGGTGCGCAGTCTGATCACCACGTTGCTTGTTCTCTGTTTTTTCGAAATTTTTCCGCATCAGGCTGTCGGTGTCTCTGAAGTGCATTTGATTCTGGGCTCGACACTGTTGCTGGTGTTTGGCCTGGCGCCGGCTGCAGCAGGTCTTGCCGGTGGTCTGCTGGTGCAGGGCCTTTTGTTTGCTCCCTTCGATCTGCCGCAGTACGGCATCAATCTGACAACCTTGCTGGCACCGCTTTATGCCACACACTGGCTGGCGCGCCAGATTATTCCTGCCAACACCGCGTATGTTGATCTTTCCTATTCCCAGGTGCTGCGACTGTCGGCCCTGTATCAGGGCGGTATCGTGTCGTGGGTCGCGTTCTGGGCATTCTACGGACAGGGATTCACTGCTGATTCTATGCTGCAGGTGGCAACTTTTGGTGCCGCTTACATGAGTGTCGTGCTGGTGGAACCGCTGATTGATCTGGCGGTGCTGGCGGGCGCGAAATCACTGCGACAGTTGCGGGGAACCCTGTTCGTCGAGCGTCGCCTTTACGTAGCGGCCTGAGCAGAAATGCGATTCCCGCTGATCTGAATTTTCCGGAGTGATGCAACGATGGCTGACGTGATGTCGCAGTTGGTGGCAGGGGGTGGTGCGCGCCCGTGTCGTGCGCTGTTCGTCGGTGCGCCTGCATCCGGACAAGGCAAAACCACGGTCACGGCTGCGCTGGCGCGAAGTTATGTGGCGCAGGGTTTGCGCGTGCGTGTGTTCAAGACCGGTCCGGATTTTCTTGATCCGATGATTCTGGAGCGTGCCTCCGGTGCGCCGGTGTATCAGCTGGATCTGTGGATGGGCGGCGAAACACATTGTCGGGAATTGCTGTATCAGGCGGCCGGCGAAGTGGATGTCATCCTGGTGGAAGGCGTGATGGGTCTGTTTGACGGTGAGCCGTCCGGCGCCGACTTGGCCGTGCTGTTCGGTCTGCCGGTGCTGGCGGTCATTGATGCGTCTGCCATGGCGCAGACATTCGGCGCGCTGGCGTTCGGGCTGGCGAATTTTCGCCGCGATCTGTGGTTTTCCGGCGTGCTGGCGAATCGCACCGGCAGTACGGGACACGGCGAACTGCTGCGGGAGAGTTTGCCGCCGGTACTGCAGTGGTATGGTGCGCTGCCGCGCGATGCAAATATGGCGCTGCCGTCGCGCCATCTGGGTTTGCTGCAGGCTGCCGAGATCACTGATCTGGATGCGCGTATTCAGCGGGCTGCAGACGCCATTGGAGCTGCCTTGAGCGAGTCTGCCGATGCTGACCGGCAGTTGCCTCCGTTTGTGGAATTTAATCCGGTTGTGGCCGCGCCGGAACTGGAATTGCTGCGCAGCGAAAAGTATCTGCACGGCTGTCGCATTGCCGTTGCACGCGACGCAGCCTTTTCGTTTATCTATCGCGCCAATCTGGATCTTTTGCAGCAGCTGGGCGCGGAAATCCGGTTTTTTTCGCCGCTGCAGGACGCCGGTCTGCCAGAGTGCGACGCGCTGTATCTTCCGGGCGGTTATCCCGAACTGCATCTGCAGGCACTGGCCGGCAATCAAGCCATGAAAATCGCGGTTCGCGAACATCACCGACAGAATAAGCCGATCGTGGCGGAATGCGGCGGCATGATGTATCTGCTGGAAACGCTCACTGGAAAGAATGGTGAGCGCGCGGAGATGGTGGGGTTACTGCCGGGCAGTGCAATCATGCAGGAACGGCTGG
Organism: uncultured Moraxellaceae bacterium; assembly: GCA_964491665.1. GTDB lineage: Bacteria > Pseudomonadota > Gammaproteobacteria > Pseudomonadales > Ketobacteraceae > Ch67. Next base: position 22,088 of record CAZBII010000026.1, on the reverse strand, counting down.
TGAATCTGGGTTTGCATGCGGTGCAGTTGCCGGAAGGTACGCTGCGCGGTCACACCTTTCATCATTCGCTGACGGAAACGTCCTGCGTTCCGCTGACCCACACGGAAGGCCGGCGCGGAAAACCCGAAGCGGTTTATCGTGATGGTCGCCTGCATGCGTCCTATCTGCATCTGTATTTCCCGTCCAATCCGCTGGCCTGCGCGAGGTTGTTTGCTGCATGAATTCAGTAGTCGGGAAAGTCTGGTTTGTGGGCGCCGGCCCCGGTGATCCGGATCTGCTGACGCTGAAAGGGCGTGATCTGATTGCGCGCGCCGGTGCGATTCTTTATGCCGGTTCGCTGGTGGCGCAGGCGGCAACCCAGTGGGCGCCGCCGCAGTGTGAAATCGCCGATTCGAAAGATATGACGCTGGAGCAGATCACGGCATGGCTGATCGAAAAGGCGCAGCAGCATGCCACGGTGATTCGCCTGCAAACCGGTGATCCGGGTTTGTATGGCGCGCTGATCGAAATGGTGCAGCCGCTGGATGCAGCGGGCATTGCCGTGGAAGTGGTGCCGGGGGTGTCGTCGGCGATGGCGTCGATGGCGGCGGCGGTGGAAAGCCTGACGCTACCGGAAGTGACACAGACTGTGATTCTGACGCGGGTGGAAGGGCGCACGCCGATGCCGGCGGGTGAATCACTGGCGGAACTGGCGCAGCATCACTGCACGTTGTGTTTTTATCTTTCGATTACGCTGCTGAAAAAAATCCGCACGGAGCTGTTGCAGGCGGGCTGGCGCGACGATGCGCCGGTGCTGGTAGTGCAGAAAGCCAGCTGGCCTGGCGAGCAGAAAATCCTGCGCGGCACGCTGGCGAATATTCGGGAGCGCTGCATCGAGGCCGGCATTACCAGTCAGGCGATGATCGTGGTCAGCCCGACGCTGGGCGCGCGGCACTGGCCCACGTTGGTGAAATCCAAATTGTATGACGCCGGATTCAGCCACCGTTTTCGGCGTGGCGCTGGAGTGGATACCGCTCAATCTGATCCGGTCCAGACTGATTCAATCGAGACAATACCTGCCCTGACTACGGAGCATTTTTCGTGACTGACATCATCCTGCTGGTGGGCCATGGCTCCCGCGACCGGAATGGCAACATCGAGATCGAACGTTTTGCCGAACAATGGCGGCAGCGTCAGCCGCAGTGGCAGATCCAGGTGTGCTTTATCGAATTTGCCGAGGTGCTGCTGGACGACGGTCTGGCCCGTGCTGCACGCAGTGGCAATCGTGTAATCGTGGTGCCGCTGATCCTGAATGCGGCAGGGCATGTGAAGATGGAAATTCCGCAGCACATTGCCGAAGCGCGTGCGGAATTTTCCGATGTGCAATTCCTTTATACGCCGCATCTGGGCGCGTGCGATCCGATTCTGCGCATCCTGCAGCGCAATCTGCAGAAGGCCATGCAGGAACTGGACATGCCTGATCCATCCACCACCGGCGTGATTCTGCTGGGGCGCGGTGCGTCCGACAAAATGGCCAACGGTGATGTGGCGAAAATGGCGCGCTGGCTGCAGGAAGATACACGGCACGAATTGGTGGAAATCGCCTTCACCGGTATTACCTGGCCACGGCTGGAAAAGGTGGTGCAGCGGCAGGTGCTGCTGGGCATGACGCAGATCGTGGTGCTGCCTTATTACCTGTTCACCGGCACATTAATGGAGCGCATTGGGCGGCAGGTGGAACATCTGCGGCTGCAGTATCCGCGCGTGCGGTTTGCCCGTGGAAATTATTTCGGCTTCGAGGATGAAATCTTCCGCCTGCTGGAGCGCAATGTCAGTGCTGCGTTGCGCGGGTCGGTGGAAACATTAATGCCCTGCGACGGCTGCAAATACCGGGAAGTGGCGGAGGAGCAGGGGTACGGTCATTCGCATGACCACACCCATGATCACTCTCATGACCATGCTCATGAACACGCGCATGAGCATTCCCATGACCACCACGATCATGATCACCATCACGCGCCCCAGCCGGTTCATGTCAGGAAGGTTTGCGTATGAGCAACATCATTACCGAGCAGATGACGCGGCTGGGCCAGCAGATCGAACACGATTCGTTTGCGGTGGTGGACGCCGAGGCCGGCCCGCACGCATACAGCGATGCGCAGTGGCCGGTTGTGCGCCGGATGATTCACGCCACGGCGGATTTTGAATTCAACGGTCTCACGCGCTTTCATCCCCTGGCGGTGACTGCCGGTGTGAATGCCATTCTGCAGGGACGGGCGATTGTCGCTGATGTCGACATGATCTGCGTGGGTGTGTCGAAGCCGCGTCTTGCGCATTTCGGTGTGCAGGCCCACCAGTTCATCAGTGATCCCGATGTGATCGAGGATTCCCGTCGCGCCGACAGCACGCGTGCCGTGTACGCGATGAAAAAGGCGCAGCGCCATAATCTGTTGCAGAACGGCATTGTCGCCATCGGCAACGCGCCTACTGCGTTGCTGGAAGTGATTCGCATGGTGCGGGAAGAACAGCTGCGGCCGGCGCTGATTGTCGGCATGCCGGTGGGCTTTGTGTCGGCGGCGGAATCGAAAGCAGATCTGGCAACGCTGGCGGAGATTCCCTGGATTCTCACGCACGGTCGCAAGGGTGGTTCGACGCTGGTGGTGGCGGCGTTGCATGCCTTGCTGGCGCTGGCGGAACAGCAGCAGAAATCACAGCAGCCGGAGCAGGCTCCGGCTTAAGGTGCAACACAACGGATCATGAACGAGCGCGGCGCGGAAAAACGCAATCGGCAGAATTTGCGTACCGGTTTTACCACCGGTGCCTGTTCGGCTGCGGCTGCGCGTGCGGCAGCGCTGGGTTTGATGACCGGCACCGTGCCGGATCGCATCGAATGTCTGCTGCCCAATGGTGATCGGGTCTGGTTTCCGGTGATCGATTCACACTGCACCGGCACGACTGCGCACGCGGTGGTGATCAAGGACGGCGGCGATGATCCCGATTGCACCCACGGCGCACACATGACAGTGGATTTGTGCATCAAGCCTGGCGCCTGCGAGCAGGTGACGTTTCGCAATGGCAAAGGTGTGGGCACGATCACCATGCCCGGCCTGGGTCTGGAAGTGGGCGGGCCTGCGATCAATCCGGTGCCGCGCAAAAACATCGAGCAGAACGTGCGGGAAGTGGCGGGCGATCTGCTGGCGAGCGCCGGTCTGGAAATCACTATCTCGGTTCCCGATGGCGAATTGATGGCAAAAAAAACCCTGAACGACCGGCTGGGCATTCTGGGTGGCATTTCCATTCTCGGCACCACCGGTATCGTGCGTCCGTATTCCACTGCGGCGTTTCGCGCCAGCGTTGTGCAGGGGATTGAAGTGGCGGCGGCGCAGGGGCAGGACACAGTCGTGCTCACCACCGGCGGCCGTTCGGAAAAATTTGTGATGCAGGAATTGCCGCAGCTGGCACCGTCCTGCTTTATCCAGATGGGCGACTTTCTCAGTTACGCGCTGGATGCGGCGCAGCGTTGCGGGATTCGCACTGTGGTGATCGGCGGCATGGTGGGCAAGCTGACCAAGATGGCGCAGGGCGAAACCATTACTCACGCCAATCGCAATCCGGTGGATACGGAGTTGCTGGCGGATATCGCCACCGGCATGGGAATCGATGAAACGATCTGCGCCGATATTCGCAATGCGGAAACAGCGCGCTATGCCAGCGAGAGAATGGAAGCGCTGGGCTTGAGTGTTGAATTCCACACGGCACTGGCTGAACGCGTAATCCAGACATTGGCGTCGCGCTACCCGCAACAGTTTTTCATCCGTGTGCTGGTGTGCGATTTCGACGGCAACAGAATCACCGAGGCTTCCGGCAATGCATGATCCATCCGTTTTTCCACAGCCCTGTCGCATTATCGGTGTGCTCGATGATGGCGTCGCCAGTCTGTCGCAAACCGCGCTGCAACATATTCGCGAAGCTGATCTGGTGATTGGCGCGCCGCGCACGCTGCAACTGTTCGCGCAGGAATTCAGGCCGGCCTGTGAAACCCGTGATCTCACTGGCCAGCTGGGCAAATTGCCGGAATGGATTCGCAACGCCATGGGCGACCAGTTGCGTGTGGTGGTGCTGGCCACCGGCGATCCATTGTGTCACGGCATTGCCGGCTATCTGGTGGCGCATCTGTGCATCGAAGCCTGCGAGATTCTGCCCAATATATCCACGCTGCAACTGGCCTGCGCCCGCGTCGGCTTGCCGTGGCAGGACATGAAAATATGTTCCGTGCACAGTCGCGATGCCGGCGAATGGCAGGTGGGTGCCGGGCCGCAGCACGGCATGGCGGCGCTGCTGCGCGACATCACGCGCCACGATCGTCTTGCCATTCTCACCAGTCCCGACAACACGCCGGATCGCATCGCGCGCATGCTGGTTCTGGAAGGATTGGCGGATGATTTCCGCATGGCCGTGGCCGAGCGTTTGTTGCTGCCGGAAGAAAATGTGGTAACCGGATTTGCCGTGCGCGATGCAGCGACGCGAAAGTTTGCCGAACCGAATGTGGTGCTGCTATGGCTCTGCCGGCCCAGGGAAAATTCCGTGCAGTTCGGTCTGGCGGATGACAGTTTCCAGCAGCGCTATCCGGAAAAAGGTTTGATCACCAAGCGCGAGGTGCGTGCAGTTTCGCTGGCACGCATGCAGCTTAAAACCGACAGCATTGTGTGGGACATCGGCGCCGGCTCCGGCTCGGTGGGGCTGGAAGCGGCGCGACTGTGTCCGGACGGTTATGTGTTTGCCATCGAAAAAAATGCCGGTGACGCCGACAATGCCGCCACCAATCGCGAGCGGTTGGGCGTGCACAATTACCGACTGCTCAATGCCAAGGCGCCAGACGGACTGGAGCAGTGGCCCGATCCCGATGCGGTTTTTATTGGCGGCTCCGGCGGCGAACTGGCGCAGCTGATTGAACTCTGCATGGCGCGGTTGAAGCCCGGCGGCTGGCTGGTGATGAATTTCGTGACGGTGGAAAACCTGGCGCTGGCGATGGATACACTCAAGGCGCTACCGGTGGAGTGGGATGTGGCCCAGCTGCAAATCGCGCGCAGCAAACCCATTCTGGACATGCATCGTTTCGCGGCTGAAAACCCGGTGTGGATTGTCTCCGCTACTCGCGACAGGAAAAATTCCGATGAATGACTCCAGCCTGAATTCGCACAACGAACGGCACCAAAGTGCATTGCGGCAGAATGAGCAAAACCAGAACGAGCAAAAAGAAATTGAGAAAACCGCTGTCCGCACCGGCAAGCTTACCGGTGTGTCACTCGGCCCCGGTGATCCCGGCCTGATAACCCGCCGTGGCTGGGATGCGCTCGCCAGCGGTGCCGTGTGGACGTATCCCGTGCGCAAGAAAGGCGGCCAGAGTTATGCGCTGGATATCGCGCTGCGTGCCGGACTTGCATTGCCGCCGGAACACACACCGCTCACATTTCCCATGACGCACGACACGGAAAAACTGGCGCGCTACTGGTTGCAGGCGGCGGAAACCGTGCTGCAACTTTTGTATCTCGGTCGCGATGTGGTGTTCCTCGTGGAAGGGGATGCGTCCACCTTTTCCACCTGGAATCACTTGGCCCGCACGGTGCGTGCGCTGGACCCGCGCGTCGAGCTGGAAACCATCGCGGGCGTGTCGTCCTATCTCGCGGCCGCCGCGCAATTGCAGACACCGCTGGCCGACGTGGATGACACCGTGGCGATTTTGCCCGCCGCCTATGGCGTGGAAGCGGTGGAGCGCCTGCTGCCGGAATTCGACACGCTGGTGTTGCTGAAAGTGAAGCCGCTGCTGGACGATCTGATCGACATGCTGACACGGCACGATCTGTTGCCGCACAGTTGTTTCGTGGAAAAAACCGGCGCCGCCGACGAGCGCGTGGTGCGCGACATCGTGAATCTGCGCGGGCAAAAAGTGAATTACCTGTCGTTGCTGCTGGTGCGCAATCCGCATCGCGAGAAAGGCGAGCGCATGCGCGGCTGTCGCAAGAAAACGGACAGCATCAGCACCGGCGAAGCGGCTCCTGCTGATACCGTTTCCGTCGATACAAATTCTGTCGTTACCTCTTCCACCGCCGCAGTTTCAATGGAGGCGTTTTCCGCATGAGTTCTACCACTGCTTTATTCCGTGATTCCGCCGCGCCGCGCATCGCGCTGATCGCCATTACCCGCCACGGTGCCCGCCAGGTCAATGCGCTGGCACCCGCCTTGCCAGACGCCGCCATCTGCGTTGCGGAAAAAGTGGCTTCCGAGCTGGGTGTGCTCGGCAATCCACTGCACATTTACAACGGCGCGCTGCGCGACGAGATTGCACGCCTGTTCGCGCAATTTGATCAGCTGGTGTTTTTCGTCTCGCTGGGTGCGGTGGTGCGTCTTGTTGCGCCATTCCTGAAATCCAAGGACGAAGATCCCGGTGTGCTGGTGGTGGACGACGCCGGCGAATTCGTGATTCCGGTGCTGTCCGGTCATGTCGGTGGCGCCAATGCCTGCGCGGAGTTTATTGCGGATCTGCTGGGCGCGCGGGCTGTGGTCACCACGGCGTCCGACGTTGGCAAAACCATTCCGGTGGATATTCTCGGGCGCGCACTGGGCTGGAAAGTCGACGCGCCCAAACTCAACATCACCCGCGTGTCAGCCGACGTGGTGAACGGCGAGCCCATTGCCTTCGTGCAGGAAGCTGGTTCGCGCAACTGGTGGACACGTCCCACGCCATTGCCGGACAACATTCACCTGTTCGATGATTTCAGCGCGGTGGATCTGCAGCGTTTCAAATCCGTGCTGTGGGTGACGCATCGCGAAGTTTCTGACGCACTGTGGCAATCGCTGCCGGAGCGGCTGGTGGTGTACCGGCCGCCGCAGGACTCGTTGTGACAGACACGGCAAAAACAGAAACCGTTAAAACGGGAATTGTGGTCGGCATCGGCTGCGATCGCGGTGTGCTGCTGCAAACGCTGGAACAGGCGCTGGATGAAGCGCTGCAGCGCTGCGGGTGCCAACGTGAAAATATTCGTCTGCTCGCCAGCATCGATCTGAAACAGGACGAAGTCGCTCTGCTGCAACTGGCGCAGCAGAGCCGCTGGCCGCTGCGCTTCTATCCGGCGACGGAACTGGCGCAGGTAGCCGTACCCAATCCGTCGGAAACCGTGCGCCGTTACACCGGCACGCCGGCAGTCGCGGAGGCCGCGGCGTTGCTGGGCGCGGGCGCGGAACAACAAAACCTGCTGATCGAAAAACACAAACTGCGCGGCGTGGATGGAAAAAATGCCACGATCTCCATCGCGCGCTGCATGAACCAGCGTGACGTTTCATGCAATGCCCCGTCCGAATCCATCGACTTTTCTTCCCATTCACTACCAGCGAGTCCTTCCTCATGAACGCACATGCGCCGATCAGCAGCGGCAAGATATTTCTCGTGGGCCTTGGCCCCGGCAGCGCCGATCACATGTCTGCCCGCGCCCGCGACGCCATCGCCCAGGCGGATGTCGTCATCGGCTATTCCACCTACATCAAACTGGTGGCCGATCTGCTGCACGGCAAGGAAGTGATCCGCAAGGGCATGACGGAAGAACTCGACCGCTGTCACGAAGCACTGGCGGCCGCGCGCGAAGGTAAAACCGTGGCACTGGTGTCCTCCGGCGACAGCGGCGTGTACGGCATGGCCGGCCCCACCTATGAAGTGCTGTTCGAATCCGGCTGGACGCCCGACGATGCAGTGAGTGTGGAAGTGGTGCCGGGCAGCTCTGCCATTAATTCCTGCGCCGCGCTGGTGGGCGCGCCGCTCACCCACGATTTCTGCTCCATTTCCCTGTCCGACCTGCTGACCCCCTGGCCGGTGATTGCCGGGCGGTTGCTGGCCGCCGCGAAAGGTGATTTCGTGGTGGCGCTGTACAACCCGAAGAGCGGACGTCGCACCGGGCAGATCGTGGAAGCACAGCGCATCCTGCTGCTGCACCGCGATCCGCAAACGCCGGTGGCGCTGGTGAAATCCGGTTATCGCCGTCGGCAGTCGATCCAGCTCACCACGCTGGATCAGATGGCAGAGTGCGACATCGGCATGCTCACCACCGTGCTGATCGGCAACAGCAACACCTTCGTGCGTCACGGTCTGATGGTGACGCCGCGCGGCTATTCCAACAAATACCAATCGCCACAGTCACAGTCCGGTGATCGCGCCCGCGATCGTCTGCACGACGGGGAGCAGGCCGGCCGTTCCCTCAGCATGGGTCTCACCGGCTGGAAAGATTATGTGCGTGAATTCCTGCGGGATGATCACAGCCGCAACCTGCGCGCCGCCGCGTCCCATTTCAACATGCCGCTGGTGGAAATTCTGTCGGCAGTTGCTACAGAATCGGCCGCTGAACATGAATGCCCCTGGCAGAGCGCGCAGGTGGAAGCGTCGGCACTCGAAGCGCTGCTGGCACAGGCGCAGGACTGGGGTCCGTTGCGTGCGGTGGTGCGCAGTGAAGCCGGCAGTGTGGTGGAGTTGCTGCTGAATGGTGAAGCGCTGCAGCTGGCGGCGCACGACAACGCCGCTTCCGCGCGCTGGCTCAATCTGGTGACGCCGCATTTTCATCTGCATGTGAACTGGAGTGCCGTAACGCAGGGCTGGGTGCTGGGCCATCACGGCCAGTTGCACAGTGCCGTGTTTCTTGATCGTCATGGTGCGCAGGTGTTTTCCCTGCAGCTGCGCCAGGTGGACGGCACGTTCGATTTTTCGCAACGCTTCTGCCGTGACGAACTGGCTAGTCTTTTGACGCTGGTGCCAGTTGCAACCACAGTGGAAATCAGCACCGGAGACGACACCGATGAGTGATGCAATCGAAAAACCCCGCATGGGCGAATACCGCCGTCACCTGATGCTGTGTGTCGGGCCGCGCTGCGCGCAGGAAGGCGAGGCGCAGGCGCTGTTCGACAGTCTGGGCGAGCGTTTCAAGGCGGCGGGACTCGACAAGGGCGATCTGCGGGTGAAGCGCACGCGCGCCTATTGTTTCGCGACCTGCAAGGCCGGTCCGGTGCTGTGCGTGCAGCCGGATGGCATCTGGTATTACAACGTAACGCCCGCCAACATGGACCGCATCATCACGGAACATCTGTTGGGCGGCGTGCCGGTGGAAGACCTGATCTACCATCGCGGCCCGGATTGCGGGCAATAAAAAAGGCCGGAGTCATTCCGGCCTTTTTCGTGACGATGCTGAATTAACAATGCTGCGGCGATGACAGGGCTGCGTTATTTCTGCAGCTCAAACTTCACCAGCTCCAGCTGGAACTCGTCGGTGTCGTCGATCTGGTGCACTTTCACCGGAATCGACGGGTAGTCCTTGTGCAGCCAGATTTCCGTCTTGCGTTTCGGATTGTCGTGCAGGCGTTTCAGGTGCCAGGTGGCAATCTTGCCCAGTTCGGTTTCCAGCACCGGCTCGTCAATCAGTTCCAGCTTGTTGGCCTCGATGCCTTTCTTGTCGGCTTCCAGATATTCCAGCTGGTTTTTGCCCGGCGCCAGCAACTGCGCCAGCACAATGCTGCCGGACAGCGGGTCCTGCGCACTGTTCTGCAGATTGAACTGCCCGACCTGACCCTTGTAATCGTAACTGGCCAGCATGCGCGACCAGTCGAAATCGAGCGAAGTCTTGCGCCGTTTCATGAACGTGCCGCGATTGGAACGGTACAGCAGTGGTTTCAGCTGGCCGTCTTCCACGATGAATTCACTGGTTTCCTCCAGCGTGTAGATCAGCGCCTCGGCGCGGTACTGCAGCTGGAAATGGCCGTTGCCCAGCTGTTTCAGTTCCCGCACACCCAGATCATTCACGGCAAAACCGTTGGCGCGGCCCTTGTAGTGGGCGGTGAAAGGCTGCAGCGCGTTGGCAGATTTGGCTTCGGCCAGCACGGTCTGCGCCGGAATCGCCAGCAGTGGCAGCATCAGCAGCGTTTTGAGCAGGTTGGTCAGAAAACGGGATGGCATCATCATGTCTCGGTCAGATCAATTCCATTTAACGGTAGCAGTTGCCCGTTCAGCAGGGCGCCATTGTCTGCCAGTTTCACCTGGCCGGCACAGAACAGCTTCACACAAGCGGGATAAAGCCGGTGTTCCAGCTGTTGCACCTTGGCGGCGAGTGTTTCGGCAGTGTCGTCGGCGGCAATGGCCACACGGGCATGGCCGATGATCGCGCCGCCATCCAGCTCCGGGCTGACAAAATGCACACTGCACCCGTGTTCTTTTTCGCCGGCGGCAATGGCGCGGGCGTGGGTGTCCAGGCCCTTGAACCTGGGCAGCAGCGACGGGTGAATATTGATGAGCCGGCCGGAGAAGTGGTGCACGAAGCCGTCGGTCAGGATGCGCATGAAACCGGCCAGCACCACCAGCGCGGGTTTGAATTGTTCGATGGCGTTCTGCAGCGCGGCATCGAAAGAGGCGCGGTCGGGATACTGGCGATGATCGATCAGCAGCGTGTGCAGGCCATGTTTCTGCGCCCGCAGCAAACCTTTCGCATCCGGACGGTTGCTGATTACGGCCGCGATACGGCCATTGATCTCGCCACGTTCTACCGCGTCGATGATGGCCTGCAGGTTGGTGCCGCTGCCGGAGATGAGTACAACGATATTGACGGGATTCATGGGCGGATCAGAGGCCGCCCAGAATGGTTTCCGGTTCCTGCTGGGTGCTGGCTTCGATGCGGCCCACCACCCAGGCTTTCTCGCCCAGTTTGGCCAGTGCCTGCAGCGCCTTGTCGGCATCTTCTGTGGCCACGCAAATCACCATGCCCACGCCGCAGTTGAAAGTGCGGTGCATTTCGCGGATGGCCACGTTGCCGTTCTGCTGCAGCCACTGGAACACGGCGGGCAGTTCCCAGGATGTCGTGTCGATCACGGCATTGGTGAATTCCGGCAGCACGCGCGGCACGTTCTCCAGCAGACCGCCGCCAGTGATGTGGGCCAGCGCCTTCACATTCACCTGCTCGATCAGGGCCAGCAGGTTTTTCACATAAATGCGGGTGGGTTCCAGCAGCAGGTCGCGCAGGGGCTTGCCGTCCAGGGTCTGGTTCAGGTCGGCTTTGGAGACTTCGATGATCTTGCGGATCAGCGAGTAGCCGTTGGAATGGGGGCCGGAAGAGGCCAGTGCGATCAGGGTGTCGCCGGCCTTGACCTGGCTGCCGTCGATGATGCGGGACTTCTCCACCACGCCGACGCAGAAGCCGGCCAGGTCATAATCTTCGCCTTCGTACATGCCGGGCATTTCGGCGGTCTCGCCACCCACCAGCGCGCAGCCGGCCTGTTCGCAGCCGGCGCCAATGCCGGTGATCACGCTGGCGGCGGTGTCCACGTCCAGGTGTCCGGTGGCGTAATAGTCGAGGAAGAACAGGGGTTCGGCGCCAGTGACGATCAGGTCGTTGACGCACATGGCCACCAGGTCGATGCCCACGGTGTCATGTTTTTTCAGGTCGATGGCCAGACGCAGCTTGGTGCCCACGCCGTCGGTGCCGCTCACCAGTACCGGCTGTTTGTATTTGGAAGGGATTTCACAGAGGGCGCCGAATCCGCCCAGGCCGCCCAGCACTTCCGGACGTTTGGTGCGTTTCGCCACACCCTTGATGCGCTCAACCAGTTCGCCACCGGCGGTGATGTCGACCCCGGCATCCTTGTAGCTGAGGGAGGGCTGGTTGGCGGAAGGATTCGAGGGCTGATTCGACATGGGCGCACGGGTCCGTAATGGGGTTGCAGAAACGGTGGGTTGCCACGGCCTGGGCCGGCAAACAGGGGCGGTATTCTAGCAGGACTTGCCGCCAAGCCCAATCGTTGCGCGGCAACCGGGCGCTCCGGGCGGCACAGGTTTCGGTTTTATCACTGCCTGCTACCATGTAAACTGCGCCGTTCCGGTGATTCTTGAGGCATGCCAAGGCTTTATGAAAACACGCGCTTCCTCTTCCTTTATGGATATCCCTTCTTCTCTATCAGTACCCGTGCAGTCCCTGCTGCGGCTGGCGGCTGTGCTGTGCGCGTTGTGGCTGGCATTGCCCGGCCTGGCGCGGGCCAGCGATGTGGGCGGGCTGTACAAGGCGTCGGTTGAAGTGGCGGATCGCAGCGACGCCGAGCGCAAGCGGGCCTCTGGCGAGGGCTTTGTGCAGGTACTGGTGCGGGCCAGCGGCGATTCCAGCGTGGGTACCCAGGACGCCGTGATCGCCGCCCTGAAAAGCGCCGACCGCTACATGCTGCAGTACGGCTACGACACCCGCGAGAACGAGGCCGGCGAGCCGCAGGTCTTCCTTAACATGGATTTCGACGGCAACGGCGTGAACAGCTTCCTGCGTCGGGCCGGTCTGCCGGTGTGGAGTTCCAACCGTCCGCCGCTGCTGGTGTGGATGGCCTGGGAACAGGAGCTGGACCGTGATCTGGTCAGCGAGAGCGCCAACCCCGCCGTGTACCAGATCCTGCAACGCGAAGCCGTCCGGCGCGGCGTGAATCTCACTTTCCCCCTGTTCGACAGCGAAGACCGCGCCAAAACTTCCATCGGTGATGTGTGGGGCATGTTCCCCGAGCCGGTGCTGGCGGCGTCCACCCGCTATGAAACTCCGGCAATCCTGATGGCGCGGGTGAAAGAAACCGCCAGCGCGCTGCAGATCACCGCCATGCTGCATCTGGATGGCCAGAAATATTCCTTTGAAGTGAAACAGGCCGACAGCGCCAGCGGCCTGCGCCAGTTGCTGGACCAGGTGGTGGACCGCATGGGCAGCCATTACGCCCTGGTGTCGTCCAATCTGGGCAGTCAGGAAATCCTGCTGGATGTGGAGAATGTGGCCAACCTGCAGGACTTCGCCGCGCTGACCCGCTATCTGGATGGCGTGATGGCCATCAGCCTGTATCGCCTGCACGCCCAGCGCGCCGACCATGTGGAATTGCTGGTGACGCTGGAATCGGGGCTGGATGCGCTGGAGCAGGTGTTCCGCGTCGATCGCAAGCTGGTGCCGGCCACGGTGGATACACCGGCCATTGCACCGGCCACGCCCGTGCCGGCAGCCGATGCTGCTCCGGCTGCGCCTGCCTCAGCGGAACAGCCCAACCTGGCGCCCACTGGCCCGGTGGTGGTCCACTACCGCTGGCGAGGCTGAGTCGCGCGGGGTTCCGTGATGTCCGTGCTGCGCCAGATTCCCAACGCCCTGACCATCCTGCGCATCCTGCTGGTGGTGCCGTTCGCGGTGTGCATGATGCAGCGGGAGTTCACGGCTGCGCTGGTGATCCTGTTCGTGGCCGGTTTTACGGATGGCCTGGACGGATTTCTGGCCCGCTACTTTCACTGGCGTTCGCTGTTCGGGTCGATTGCCGATCCGGTGGCGGACAAGATCCTGCTGATCACCACCTATGTTTCCCTTGGCTTTGTCGGCCACATGCCCTGGTGGCTGGTGGCGGTGGTGGTGGTGCGCGACCTGATCATTTTCACCGGCGCGATCACCTACTGGTTCGTGGTGGGCAAGTATGAAGGCAAGCCCACCTTTGCCAGCAAGCTGTGCACCTTCTGCCTGATTCTGGTGGGGCTGGGCGTGCTGGCGAATCTGGTATTCCTGCCGCTGCCGGCGCTGTTCTTCCAGCTGTATCCCTGGGTGTTGCTGGCGCTGTGTGTGTTCAGCCTGGCGCAGTATGTGGTGCTGGGTGTGAAAGGGTTGCATAACCGTGACTGACTTCCAGCATCCGCAACTGACCCTGCCCCTGTCCGGCGTGCCGGATTTCGATTTCGCGTCGTTTCATGCTGCCGGTAACGAGCAGCTGCTGCATCGTCTGCAGCAGGTGGCCGGCGGGCGCGATCGGGGCTGGCTGTTCCTGGCGGGCGCGGCGGGGGCGGGCAAGAGCCATCTGCTGCAGGCGGCGTGTCTGGCGGCGCAGCAGCAGGGTATTCACTGCCTGTACCTGGCGGGGCGCGAACTGCAGATGCTGCACGCGGATGTGCTGCGCGATCTGGATGATGTGGAGCTGCTCTGCATCGACGACGTGGACCGTCTGCTGGGCAATCCGCAGTGGGAAGAACAGCTGTTCCATCTGTACAACGCGTTGCGGGACCGGGGTGCCTGCCTGATCCTGTCCGCCGCCGCGTCACCCCGGCAACTGACGATCGGGCTGGATGATCTGCGGTCGCGCTTTGCGGCCATGGAACTCTATGCCCTGCAGCCCCTGAACGACGACGACAAGCGCGCCGTGCTGCAGCGGGCGGCGCAGAGCCGGGGTTTTGCGCTGGCGGACGATGTGGCCGGCTATATCCTGCAGCATTCCAGCCGCGACATGGTGTCGCTGCAGAAGGTATTGAACCGGCTCGACCAGCAGTCCCTGCGCGAGCAGCGGCTGATTACCCTGCCGTTTGTCAGGAAGGTGATGGGCTGGTAGGTGGCTCGCTGACCACCCGGTTGCGGCCGCCGCGCTTGGCGGCATACAGGCAGGCGTCGGCCCGTTGCAGCAGCTGTTCGTGTCCGTCGCGCAGGCTGGGAACGATGGTGGCCACGCCAATGCTGGCGCTGAGGCTGGCGGTCCGTTCACCGTCACTTACCGGCAGCATGCCCAGATTGCCGCGGATGCTTTCCGCCACACTGACTGCACCCGCCCTGTCGGTGTTGGGCAGCACCACGACAAACTCCTCGCCGCCGTAACGGGCCGCCACGTCCGGTGGCCGCCGCACTGCGCGCCGGATCACTTCCGCCACCTGCTGGATACACAGGTCACCGAACGGGTGGCCGTGGGTGTCGTTGATCTGCTTGAAGTGATCGATGTCGATGAGCAGCACCGCCAGCGCGCTTTTCTCGCGGAATGCACGCTGGTATTCGCCGGCCAGCAACTCGTCGAAGTGGCGCCGGTTGCACAGGCCGGTCAGGCCGTCAGTAATGCTCAGTTCCTTCAGCTTGCGGTTGGCTTCTTCCAGTTCGCCCGTGCGTGCCTGCACCAGTTCGTCCAGCGCCTGGTTCAGTTCCAGCTGGGCATTCAGCCGCAGCTCCCGTTCCTCGTTCAGCCGGTCGACAAAGGCCAGCGACAGCAGGGCCAGTTCGAGCACGGACCCGATCTCCAGTGCGTGCTGGGAAATGAAATCCGGCTGGATGGCGCCAGTGATATCCAGCAGGTAATAGAGGATGAACAGCAGGTAGATGAACCAGGCCAGCGCGAACACCCGCGCCGCCTTGATGCCCCTGATCCAGTATTTCAGGCCCAGATAGAAGCCCAGGCTCACGCTCAGGAATGACAGTGTGTGCGCCAGTTTCAGCATGCTCATGTAGGGCAGGGTGAAGGCACCGACGAAGACCACACCGAAGCCGGCATACATTGCCAGCGCATACAGTTTCTCCGGCCAGCTGCCGATCCGGCCCAGATCCACGAAGCGCCAGACAAAGGCGATGGCGCTGAACGGCATCATCGCGGTCATGGCCAGGATCATCATGTTGTTCAGACTGCTGGAATGTGGCCACAGATACTGGAAGCTGAGGCCGTACAGGGTGAGTTGCAGCAACCCGGTGCAGGTGATGTAGACGATGTAGAGGAAGTAGGACAGGTCGCGCACGAACAGGAAGATCAGTCCGTTGTAGAGCAGCATGATCGCCAGGATGCCGAAGTAGGCGCCGATCCACAGGTTCATCTGCTTGTCGTCGCGGTCCAGCGCATCGCGGGTGAGGATGTCGAGCGGCACCAGCATGGGGCCGGCAGAGGCCGTGCGCAGGTACAGGTCCAGCGTGTCGGTGGCGGCGGGTGTGGCGATCTCGTCGTGGATGTCATTCAGCGGGAACAGGTAGAGGCGGTGCGGGACTGGCCGGGTGTTGAACGGGCGGGTATCCCCGGTGTGGTATTCGGCAATGACCTGGCCGTCACGCACCAGATACAGATCCAGTTCGTCCAGATGCGGGTAATTCAGCCGCAGGTAGCTGGAATGACGCAGTTCCGCCAGACCCTTCAGGCGGACGTGAAACCAGAACGGGTGGGGCGACTGGCGGAAGTTGATGGTGCCGTCGGGATTGTCCTGCCAGTGCGTATCCGGCTTCTGCAGCACGTCTTTCAGGGTGAGCCGGTCGCTGGTGTCCACCAGATGGCGGGCAAGGGGAGTGAGGGCCACCTGGTCTTCCAGCCAGCCCAGATCGACGGCTGCCACCGTCCCCTGCGCAGGAGCGGCCGGCAACAGCACCAGCCAGACCAGCGGCAGCCAAAGGCGCCAGTACCGGCGCAGGGCGTGAAAAAGGGAACGGTACCGGTCCAGACAGAAATCCTCCACGATTCATTTCAGGTTAGCAGACGGTGCGGAGCCCGCCGCAGTCAGCGGGGAATGGCCTGTTGCATTGGAATCTCTCCTCTATACTGGTCGGGTACTCCTTTCTTTTTCAGTCATCACCAGAACGTGGCCGGAGCCAGCGGGTGACCAAACGATTTATCAGTCTGAAGTGGAAGGCTTTTGCGTTTACCAGCCTGCTGCTGATTGTCGTGTTCGTCGTGTTTACGGCGGCATCGGGCTATTACTCGCACCAGCGCCTGCTGGACCAGGGGCGCGAGCGGGCGCAGCGGCATGTCGAGCAGGTGGATGGGTTGCTGGAGCGGCTGTCGCAGCGGCTGCAGTCGCTGGGGCGCACTTTTGTGGCCATCGAAGGCGTGGCCGGGGCGCTGAAATCCCGCGACCGCGCCACGCTGGAAAACCGGGTGCGTCCGTTCTGGAATGAAATCGGCAAAGAGGAATCGGTGCGCTCGGCGGTGGTGTTTTCCCCCTCCGATGAAGTGCTGATGTGGCTGGGCGAGCCGCGCATTCCGCCGGAGCTGCTGGAGCAGTTCCGCAAGGACTGGCAGCCGCGCTGGGCGCTGGCCTGCTTCGATGTGTGCGAAATCTATGTGGTCACGCCGCTGGCATTCGAGGCGGGCGGCAGCGACAGTGATGGTCGCGGCATGCTGGTGCTGAGTGCGTCATTGCAGCAGCTGGTGGAACGGTTTCAGGATCTGAGCCGGTCCAGCATTGTGATTTCCGTGCAGCGGGGCGACGGTGTTGAGGACAGCGCCAATCACCTTTCCGCCTGGCGCAGCGTGGTGGTGGCCAGCCTGAATCCGGCCCGCGACCGTCCCCTGGTGCGGGCGGTGACACAGGCGTGGCCCCGTGCCGACGTCTTCAACGGCGTGGTGTATCCGTTGGATGACAAGCTGTTCGAGGTGGTGCTGCGGCCCCTGCGGGGTGCCGTTTTTCCACGCCAGGGCGAACTGTTGTTCGTGACCGATGTGACCGCCGAATATGCCCAGTACCGGGTGGTGCGGCGCAATGGCTCGATCTTTGCGGCGGTGGGGCTGATGTTTGCCGAACTGATCCTGCTGTCGACGCTGTGGGGGCCGCTCAACCGGCTGCGTTCCATTGCGGAACTGCTGCCGCAGCTGGCCACCGACGGCCTCAGCCAGATCCGCCGCAAACTGGGCGGCTTCGATCGTGACGGTGCTTTTTCCGATGAAAGTGACGTGTTGAATGCGGCGGCGCTGCGCCTGTCGCACATGCTGGAAGATCTGCAGGGCGAAGTGCGGTCCCGCGCCGAGGAACTGGAAAAGAAAACCATCGACCTGGAAGCGGAAAAGCAGTTCGTGCACAGCCTGCTGGACACGGCCCACGCGCTGATCCTGACCCAGGACCGCAACGGCTGCATTGCGCTGGTCAACCAGCATTGCAGCTGGATCACCGGCTTCAACGCCAGCGAACTGCTGGGCAAATCCTTTTTCAAGCTGCTGCCGGAAAGCGAGCAGCTGCCGGATCTGCGTTACCAGCTGAACGAGCTGCTGAACGGCTACCGCAACGAGCTGCATCACGAGTCGGCGGTGGTGCGCAAGGACGGCTCCACCCTGCACATGGCCTGGTACCACTCTCTGTTGCCGCAAGCGAAGGAAGAACACCAGATCCTGAGCATTGCGCTGGACATCAGCGAGCGCAAGGAAGCGGAGGAACGGCTGGGCTGGCTGGCGTCGCACGATCCGCTCACCGGCCTGTTTAACCGCCGCCGTTTCAGCGAGGAATTGCAGAAGTCGATCGCCCACGCCAAGCGTTACGAGCGCACCGGCGCCGTGCTGTTTTTCGATCTGGACCAGTTCAAGGATGTGAACGACACCAGCGGCCACAAGGTCGGCGACGATCTGCTGCGGCGGGTGGCGGAGCGTCTGCGCATCGAGGCGCGGGATTCCGACCAGATTTTCCGGCTGGGTGGCGACGAGTTTGCGATGATCGTGCGGGAAGTGAATCGCGATTCCATTGCTGCGGTGGCGAAGCGCCTGTGCACCGCGCTCACCGGCATCGAAGTGCAGGGTTCCGGGCGTCTGCACCGGGTGTCGTCCAGTATTGGCATCGCGCTGTTTCCCGAACACGGCGAATACGTGGATGATCTGGTGGCCAATGCCGACATCGCCATGTACCAGGCCAAGGATGCCGGCCGCAACGGCTGGCATATTTTCTCGCTGGAAGAGCAGGACCGCGAACGCATCCACGAGCGCGTCTACTGGAACGAGAAAGTGAAAGAAGCGCTGGTGACCGACAGTCTCACCGTGGCCTACCAGCCGATCCAGAAAATCGGCGCCACCCAGCCCAGCCATTTCGAGGCGCTGCTGCGGGTGATGGATGAAAACGGCAAGCCGCTGCCGACCTACAAATTCATCCAGTCGGCGGAAAATTCCGGCCTGATCCAGGAAGTGGATCTGCGTATCATCGACAAGGTGTTCGCCGCCAAGCAGAAGCTGGAAGCGCGAGGCATTGACGTGGTGTTTGCCATCAACCTGTCCGGCGTGTCGTTCCGCAATCCCTATCTGCAGGATGAAATTGCGCGCAAGTTCGTGCACTACCAGATCAATCCGGCGCAGATCATTTTTGAAATCACGGAAACGGCGGCGGTGCAGGATTCCACCACCACCGCCGCGAAAATGCGCGAGCTGAAAAAACTCGGCTGCCAGTTTGCGCTGGACGATTTCGGCGTGGGTTTTTCCTCGCTGTACCAGATCAAGCTGCTGCCTATCGACATGGTGAAAATCGACGGCTCGTTCATCCGCCATCTGCCGCAGGAGCCGGAAGATCAGGCGCTGGTGCGCGCGATTGTGGAAGTGGCGCGGGTGTTCGGGCTGCAGACCGTGGCGGAATTTGTTGAAAACGAGGCCATCGTCGACATCCTGGTGAAACTGGGTGTTGACTATGCGCAGGGCTACCACATTGCGGAGCCGCGCTTTTTTGATCGCATCTGGGGCGAGGCGCCCTGAGTCAGTACAAGCGGCTTTGAGGCGGTGGCCGGCCAGTATATGCTACCGCTTCGGATCGCAGGACCATGGAATTACCGTTGTGAAGCAGGGACTCTTTTCTTTTTTCATCGCGCAACCGGTTGTACGCGTGTGCTGGCGTCTGGCGCTGCTGATCCTGTGTTGCGGTGCCGGGCTGGCCTGGAGTGCGGGAGCGGCCGACCGTTCTGTCGCGTCCTTGCCGGCGCTGGTGAATGATCTGGATCTGGGCCCCTATCTGCAGCACTGGTATGACCCGGCCGCCGATTCGCCGCTGGAGGCCGCGCAGGCCGCCCTGCAGGGCAAACGCTTCGAGGCCATGGGCGACCGTTCACCCAACCTGGGTTTTGCCAGTGGCCATCACTGGTTCCATGTGGCGTTGCACAATACTTTGCCGACGCAGCGCCTGCTGCTGCTGGAAGTGGATTATCCGATTCTGGACCAGCTCGAATTCTACTGTTTTCATCCGGGGCAGGAACCCAGCTATTTTCCCGCCGGCGACCATGTGCAGTTTGCCAGCCGTGCGGTGAAGGTGCGCAATTACGTGGTGCCGCTCACGCTGGAACCTTCCGCGCGCACCGAGTGCCTGATCCGCGTGCGCTCCACTTCCGATGTCATTTTTCCGCTGCGCGCCTTTGATTACGTTTCCTATGTCGAAAAAAGCCATCGTCTGGAATGGGGGCTGGGCATTCTGTACGGACTGGCGCTGGCGCTGCTCTTCTACAATCTGGTGATCTACATCTCCACCCGCGAGCCGGTGTATCTGTTTTTCATCCTGCATGTGATCGGCGGGCTGGGTTACACCTCCGGCATGGACGGGACGCTGGCGTGGTTCTGGATTGCGCTGGAAATGCAGGATCTGGGACTGCTGATTTCGATCTGTCTGAGTGCCGGCGCGGGCATTCTGTTCGGGCTGGAATTCCTGGATATACGCCATACGTGGCCCGCGGCCTACCGGCTGGGTACCGTGCTGTTTGCATCGATGCTGGTGTACAGCGTGGCGGTGCTGGTGATGCCGCTGCTGCTGGCGCACATCCTGATTGCTGTGCTTACCGCCCTGATCGGGGCCTTTCTTTTTCTGCTGGGTTTGAAGCGCTGGCGCGACGGCTTTGCTCCGGCGCGCATTTATCTGCTGGGTTATGGCCTGGTCACGCTGATGGTGGTGTGGATGGCGTGCAATGTGCTGTTCCTGCGTGCGGACGTGCGCTGGATTACCTACGGCATGAGCCTGGCCTGGCTGTGCGAACTGGCAGTGCTGTCGCTGGCACTGGGTTATCGCATCGAGGAAAACAAGCATGAGCGCAGTGCGCTGAGCCAGCAGGTGCAGGCCGTGCTGCGCGAAAGCAACAGCAAGACCGAATTCATGGCCAAGGTGAGCCACGAAGTGCGCACGCCCATGAACGGCATGATGGGGCTGGTGGAATTGTTGCTGGGCACGGAACTCACCGATGACCAGCGGCGCTATCTGCACGCCATCCGCCATGCCGGCAATGGTTTGCAGGATGTCATCAATGATGTGCTGGATTTTTCACGCATCGAGGCCGGCAAGCTGCATCTGGTGCATAACCCTTTCGATTTGCAGCAGCTGTTGCAGGATGCCTGCGCGATTTATGAATTCGACGCCCGCCGCAAGCAGATCGAGCTGGGCGTTTTCATCGCGCGCGGCACGCCGCTGCAACTGGTGGGCGACGCCAAGCGTATCCGGCAGGTGCTGCTGAATGTATTGTCCAACGCGCTGAAATATACCGAACGCGGATTCGTGCACATCAATGTGCATCTCACCGATGAAATCCAGTCGGATCATCTGGTGGTGCGTTTTGAAGTGGAGGATTCCGGCATCGGTATTGCGCCCCGTGACCAGCGCAGGCTGTTCCAGAATTTTTCCCAGATCGAACATGACAACATGACGCAAACGTCCGGCAGTGGGCTGGGTCTGGTGATCAGCCAGCAGATCGTGGAATTGATGGGCGGCGCGATGGGTGTGCAAAGTGAGCTGGGGCGCGGTTCCTGCTTCTGGTTCAATCTGCCGTTGACGATGCCGGAAAATGCCGAGGTAGCCGAAAACGAAATTGCGCTGGACCTGTTCGACGGCGTGGCGGAGCGAGGGCTCCCGTCCGCGCTGGTGCCGTTCCGTGGCGCCGTAAATGATCGCACGGTCAGGCATCGCGTGCTGGTGGTGGAAGACAATGAAATCAACCAGAACGTGATGGTGGGCTTTCTGCGGCGACTGGGAATCGAGCCGGATCTGGCGGACAACGGTCGCACCGCGGTGGAAATGCTGCAGCAGGGGCGCAGTTACGATCTGATCCTGATGGACTGCGAGATGCCGGTGATGGATGGCTATGAAGCGGCGTCGCGCATTGTGAAGTGGCAGCGGGAACGCAGTCTGGTGCCGACACCGATTATTGCGCTGTCGGCGCACGCACTGGACAAGCATCGCGACATGGCATTCAGCTCGGGCATGGTGGATTACCTCGCCAAGCCCATGACCTTTCAGCAACTGGTAGACAAAATGCGGCGCCATATTGACTTGCCGGTCGATGCGGGGCTGCTGTCATAAGTTGTTTAGTCCGGTCAAAGTCAGTATGCTTGGCCCAATTGCACAGAAAGCTGGTTGATTTAATTTTGCTGTATTGGCAGTTTCTTCGGGAGAGCAGAGTGACCTTATGCATCAACGGTTGGTTCCGGCTACGCTGATTCCAGGCATTCTTGATCTGGCGATTAAAAACCGCATCAATGTCGAAAAGATTTTTTCCACCGCCAAGGTCGATCCTGCCATCGTCGGGCAGAGTGGTGCCTTTCTTACCTACGACCAGATCCTGCGCCTGTTCAATGCCGCCTACGCAGCGATGAAC
>CAZBII010000025.1:0-36606 GCA_964491665.1 uncultured Moraxellaceae bacterium | reverse complement strand
TGTCGAGCGCACATGGATGTGCTTGTAGCGTGCCCCAAAAGGCGTCCGGCACCCGGCGACGCTAACGCGGCACAGAAGCCAAGAGCAGCGAGAACACCATGAACTCCCAATCCAAATACGAAAAACGCTTCAGCTTCGAATTCTTCCCGCCGAAGACCGATGCCGGCATGGAAAAACTCGGCGTGGTGCAGAAGGAACTGGCGGCGCGCAAGCCCGGCTTTTTCTCCGTCACCTACGGCGCCGGCGGCTCCACCCGCGACAAAACCTTCGACACCGTCATGCGTGTGAAGAACGGCACCGGCATCTGCACCGCACCGCACCTGTCCTGCGTGGGTGACACCCGCCAGCAGCTGGCGGAATTGCTGCAGCAGTACAAAAGCAACGGCATCAATCGCATCGTCGCACTGCGCGGCGACCTGCCGTCCGGCATGGGCGCGTCGATGGGCGAACTGAAATACGCTTCCGATCTGGTGCGCTTCATCCGCGAACAGACCGGTGATCATTTCCATATTGAAGTGGCCGCCTATCCGGAAATGCATCCGCAGGCGCAGGGCATGAAAGCGGATCTGCAAGCGTTCAAAACCAAGGTGGATGCCGGCGCCAGCAGCGCGATCACCCAGTATTTCTTCAACATCGACGCGTACAAGTTTTTCATCGACAGCTGCGAACAGATGGGCATCGACATTCCCATCGTGCCGGGCATCATGCCGATCACCAATTATGAAAATCTGGTGCGCTTTTCCCACGCCTGCGGTGCCGAAATTCCGCGCTGGATCAAGGTGCGCATGGAAGCCTTCGCCGGCGACCAGGCATCCATCCTGAAATTCGGCGAGGAAGTGGTGACCAGCCTGTGCCAGGAGCTGCTCGACATGGGCGCACCGGGCCTGCATTTCTACACCATGAACCAGTCCGGCCCGACGCTGGCGATCTGGGACAACCTGCGCCTGACGGCCTGATCCTGCCATTGCCAAAGCGGTCTATACTTTGTGGACGATGCCGCCACATTTGGGATCGCTGGAGCAATTATGTGGTTCAACAAACAGAAAGAGCGGATTCAGCAGCTGGAAAACCAGCTGGGCGATGCCCAGGCTTTCAGTACCGCGCTGAAGACTCATAACGCCGTCATCGAGTTCGCGCCAGATGGCACGATTCTGGATGTGAATCCGCTTTTTCTGGCGGTGGTGGGTTACACGCGCGACGAGGTGGTGGGCCAACACCATCGCATGTTCTGCGCCCCCGATTACGCGGCCAGCCAGACCTACAAGCAGTTCTGGCACAACCTGGCCGCCGGGGAATTTCACAGCGGATCATTTCCGCGCATCACCCGGCAGGGGCGGCAGATCTGGCTGCGTTCCACCTACTTCCCGGTCAGCCACAACGGGCGCGTGGTGCGGGTGGTGAAGCTGGCGCAGGATGTCACAGCCGAAGCGGAACAGCGCCGCGCCCAGCAGGCGGTGCTGGAGGCGCTGGACCGCTCGCTGGCGGTAATCGAATTCAGTCCCGACGGCACCATTCTCAACGCCAACGAGAATTTCCTGCGTTGCGTCGGCTACCGCCTGGACGATGTAAAGGGCAAGCACCACCGGATTTTCTGCACGGAACAGTTCTATCGTGACCATCCCCGTTTCTGGGAGGAACTGGCGCGCGGCGAATTCAAGACCGGCCAGTTCGAACGCAGAACCCGCCACGGCAACCCGCTGTGGCTGGAAGCCACCTACAATCCGGTATTCGACGAACAGCGCAAGGTGGTCAAGGTAATCAAGTTCGCCAGCGACATTACGCAGCGGGTGGAACGGGATCTGGCCACCCGGCAAGCGGCCGAAATTGCCAGCAGCACATCGGAGGAAACCGCGCAGATCGCGACCAATGGCGCCCGCATGCTGCAGCAGAGCGTGCAGATTTCCCAGACCATTGCCACGCAGATCGGCGATGCCTCGCAGCTGATCAGCCAGCTGAATGCGAAGTCCGCCGAGATTTCCGCCATCGTCACCACCATCAGCAGCATTGCCGACCAGACCAACCTGCTGGCCCTCAACGCCGCCATCGAAGCCGCGCGGGCCGGCGAGCATGGCCGCGGTTTTGCGGTGGTGGCGGATGAAGTGCGCAGTCTGGCCTCACGCACCAATGCCTCGACGCTGGAGATCGACGAGATGGTGCGCGGCAACCAGGATCTGACCCAGGATGCCATGGACCGCATGCAGCGGGTGCAGGAGCAGGCCCGTCACGGCAGCGAACTGATCACCCAGACCGCCTCGGTGATCGAGGAAATCCGCCAGGGCGCGGAAAACGTCTCG
Organism: uncultured Moraxellaceae bacterium; assembly: GCA_964491665.1. GTDB lineage: Bacteria > Pseudomonadota > Gammaproteobacteria > Pseudomonadales > Ketobacteraceae > Ch67. Next base: position 34,312 of record CAZBII010000025.1, on the reverse strand, counting down.
CAAACCGTCGCCGCCCTCGGCCGCACCAGCTGAACCAAAGGCACCCGCCGGTTTGCCCTAGCGGGCGACGCGCCTTAAGATCGAATCCCCATCCGCAACACCGGCCCGCACGCATGTCCATCAATCACACTCTGATGCAACGCGACCTGTCTGTCCTCTGGCACCCCTGCACCCAGATGAAGGACCACGAACAGCTGCCCATCATTCCCATCAGGCGCGGCGACGGCGTGTGGCTGGAGGATTTCGAAGGCAAGCGCTATCTCGACGCGGTGAGTTCCTGGTGGGTCAACCTGTTCGGCCACGCCAATCCGCGCATCAGCGGGCGGGTGAAACAGCAACTGGACACACTGGAACATGTGATCCTCGCCGGCTTCACCCACGAACCCATCATCGAACTGTCGGAACGACTGGTGGCGCTGACGCCCGACGGACTCACGCGCGTGTTCTATGCCGACAACGGTTCCTCCGGCATCGAAGTCGCGCTGAAGATGAGCTTTCACTACTGGCTGAATGAAAGCGAACGGGCCGGGCGCACGAGCACGAAAACAAAGTTCCTCACCCTGGCGAACAGCTACCACGGTGAAACGCTGGCGGCACTGGCGGTGGGCAGCGTCGAGCTGTACAAGAAAACCTACGAACCGCTGCTGATGACCACCTTCACCGCGCCGAGCCCGGATGCCTATCTGGCAGAACCCGGTGAAAGCGCGGAAAGCTGTGCGTTGCGCGCGGCAGCGGAACTGGAAAAAATCCTGGCGCAACACAGCGAGGAAATCTGCGCAGTGATCGTCGAGCCGCTGGTGCAGTGCGCCGGCAACATGCGCATGTATCATCCCGTGTACCTGACCAAACTGCGCGAACTGTGCGACCAGTACAACGTGCATCTGATCGCCGACGAAATCGCCGTGGGCTTCGGCCGCACCGGCACTCTGTTTGCGTGCGAACAGGCGCCGATCACGCCGGATTTCATGTGTCTGTCGAAGGGGCTCACCGGTGGCTATCTGCCGCTGTGCGCCGTGCTCACCACCGATGAAATCTACAGCGCCTTTTACGACGACTACGCCAGCCTGCGCGGTTTCCTGCATTCCCATTCCTACACCGGCAATCCGCTGGCCTGCGCCGCCGCGCTCGCCACACTGGATATTTTCCGCGACGACCATGTCATCGCACGCAACCAGACGCTGATCGCCAGAATGCAGCAGGCCACCGCGCATTTCCGTGACCATCCCCACGTGGCCGACGTGCGCCAGACCGGCATGATCCTCGCGATCGAGATGGTGAAGAATAGACGCACGAAGGAAGCCTATCCCTGGCAGGAACGACGCGGTTTGCGCGTCTACCAGCATGGTCTGGAGCATGGCGCGTTGCTGCGTCCGCTGGGCAGCGTGGTGTATTTCATGCCGCCCTATGTCATCACGGAGGAGCAGATCGATTTTCTGGCACAGGTGGCGTGGGACGGCATCCAGGCCGCCACCCGCGACTGACAAACGCCAGGGAAAACAATCTGCCTCCCTTTCGTTAACAACCTTAACAAATTGCAAATTGAAGGCCGCCGCGACTTGCCGCACTATTGGTGACCGGCCGTTCACGTTTTCCGGCCCGATTGCTCCATTTTCTGCACCTGCAGCTGGCATGCACAACAAGAGGGACACCATGTCGCAATCCGCCGCCACCAATGCCGACGCCCAGAAGGCGTTTGCCGACATCAAGAAATCGCCGCTGATCTCCATTCCGGCGCTGCTGATCCTGGTGATGTATTACGTGGTGTACATCATGCTGTGGAAACTGTCGCTGGAGGGCAGCATTGCCAACGGCCTGGCCGCCACCATTGCCAGTCTGGTTGCCTACATGGCCTTCACTCCAGCGCACGATGCCATGCACCGTGCGGTGTCGCGGGTGGGCTGGGTGAATGAACTGGTGCTGCGCCTGTCGACGTTCGTGGCGGTGCCGTTCGGCTCCGGCAAGCTGTTCCGCATCATGCACATGCAGCACCACCGTTTCGCCAACGATCACAAGGACCCCGATCACGCCCTGTCGAGCCAGCTGCGCTACATTCTGGTGTGGGGTATCTGGCCGTTTCTGTACCTGTGGACCTGGGCCCGCAACCGCGACCAGTATCCGCCGATCAAGTGGTACAACGTGTGGGGCGAGGCCATCGTCGGCGGTGCGGTGATCGTGACGCTGTTCTGGTTCTTCCCGCAGCAGATGCTGTATCTGTGGGCGATTCCCATGTACTTCGCCTTTTTCCTGATGTGTCTGGTGTTCATGGTGCTGCCGCATTATCCGCATCACGTGAAGGACAGCGACGATCCGTATCAGGCCACCGTGATCCGCACTGGCTGGGAGTGGCTGCTGACGCCGCTGATGATGTACCAGAATTATCATCTGGTGCATCACCTCTACCCCACCGTGCCGTTCTACCGCTACAAGCAGGCCTGGCTGGCGCGCGAGGAATTTCACGAGGCGCAGCATCCGGCGAAAGTAACCGCGTTTCAGCTGTTCCGTGAATGAAGGATCACGCCCGCATGAGCAAAGTGAGCTGGCAGGCCCGCAGCATCAACCTGATCTTTCGCACTATCGTGAAGCCGATTGTGGCGCGGGTGAAACTGACGCCACGGCTGATGAAGTTTTCCCAGCTGGCGTTCGACACCGCCACGCTGGTCTTGCCGGTGCCGAAGGAAGCGGAAATCTTTGAAGTCCACGCCGGCGAGGTGCCGTGCGAATGGGTGATCTGCGGCGACAAGCTGCACCAGAACCGCGTGTTCATCTATCTGCACGGCGGCGGCTATTTCTTCGGCTCGCCGCGCTCGCATCGCACGCTGACCTGGCGCATTTCCCAGGCTGGCCACATGAAGGTGCTGGCCGTGGATTACCGGCAGCCGCCGGACTGGGAATATCCGGCGCCCATTTTCGACGTGGTGCGCGTGTATCGCTGGCTGCTGGAAAAGGGTTACGAGCCGCACAACATTTTCATCGGCGGCGACAGCGCGGGCGGCAACCTGACGCTGGTGTCGCTGCTGAAATTCCGCGAACTGGGTCTGCCGATGCCGGCGGGTGCGGTGTGCATTTCCCCCTGGGCCGACCTCACCGCCAGCGGCGAATCGCTGGTGCACAATGAAAAGCGCGAGCCGATGATTCCGGTGAACATGCTGCGGTTTCTGTCGCGCATTTACGCCGGCCAGCATTCCCCCGACGATCCCTATCTGTCGCCGGTGTTCGGTGATTTCACCGGCTTCCCGCCGCTGCTGGTGCAGGTGGGTTCGTCCGAAGTACTGCTGTCCGACGCGCAGCGCGTGGCCGAGGCCGCCCGCCGCGCGAACGTGCCGGTACAGCTGAGTGTGTATCGGGAAATGATGCATGTGTTTCAGGCCGCTGCTTACTACATTCCGGAAGGCAAGGAAGCAGTGCGGGAGATCGGCCGTTTCATTCACAAGCATGTGGGACGTTATGCCGACCGGCCCGTGGATGTGATTACGCTGCGCAGCGGGCAGGGTGCGTAATACAGCGGCAACACAGCCGGATTGTTGCCATCAAAATTTGCGCATAAAAAAAGGCGGGAGAACATCCCGCCTTTTTTGTTGGGTCGCGTCATCAGCCGAACTGGCGGATGAACTCTTCCAGCTTGTCCACCATGTTGGGCGAACCGACAAACAGCGGACAGCGCTGATGCAGTTCGGTGGGCACGATATCCAGAATGCGCTTGTTCACGCCGGCCAGCGCCTTGCCACCGGCCTGCTCGATCAGGAACGCCATCGGATTGCACTCATACAGCAGACGCAGCTTGCCGTCCGGGTGGCGGCTGGTGGGCGGATACAGATAAATGCCGCCCTTGATCAGGTTGCGGTGGAAGTCCGACACCAGCGAACCGATGTAGCGCGACGAGTAGGGGCGCTTGGTCGCCTTGTCTTCTTCCTGGCAGTACTTGATGTATTTCTTCACGCCATCGGGGAAGTGCACGTAGTTGCCTTCGTTGATGGAGTAGATGGTGCCGTCCGCCGGCGTACGCAGATTCGGATGGGACAGGCAGAACACGCCGATGGTGGGGTCGTAGGTGAAGCCGTTGACGCCGTTGCCGGTGGAATAGACCAGCATGGTGGACGAGCCGTAAATCACATAGCCGGCAGCGACCTGACGGTTGCCCGGCTGCAGGAAATCCTCCTGCGTCACATGGCTGCCCACCGGCGACACGCGGCGGTAGACGCTGAAAATGGTGCCCACTGAGACGTTAACGTCGATGTTGGAGGAACCGTCCAGCGGATCGATCAGCACCACGTATTTGCCGTCAAGATTCTTGGTTTCCTCGAAGCGGACGAACTGCTCTTCTTCCTCGGAGGCAATGCCGCACACCACGCCGCGCTGCGCCAGCGCATTCTTGAAGCGTTCGTTGGCATACACGTCCAGCTTCTGCTGCTGCTCACCCTGCACGTTGTCGGCGCCCGCCGCACCGGTAATGTCCGCCAGGCCGGCCTTGTTCACTTCCCGGTGCAGGATTTTCGCCGCCAGCCGGATGGAGGAAAACAGCGAGGACAGCTCGCCGGTGGCATCCGGGTACTCCATCTGCTGGTCAATGATGAATTCGCCGAGAGTCTTGATGATTTCCATGAATGCAATACCCGCAGGTTGTCAGGAGAAGGCCGGATGCCGGGCGCGCTGCACGCGCTCACAGGGACAGGGATCGGCGCATTATACCTGCGCCTTTTTGACGGGGATACCGGCCACCGGCGATTGACGCTGGCCGGCGGGCCTGGCCGCACCACAGGGCTGCGGCCAAAGCACAATAGGCAATGCCGGAAAGGACTATTTGAGTTCCGAGGTGCAGTGCGGACAGCGCGTGGCTTTCAGCGAGATGGCCGAGAAGCAGAACGGGCAGTCCTTGGTGGTGGGCGCCGGCGCTGCAGGCGGCTGCAGCTTGTTGATGCCCTTGATCAGCAGGAACACGGCGAACGCCACGATCAGGAAGCTCACCACCGAGTTGATGAACAGGCCATAGCCCAGGGTGACTGCACCAGCGGATTGCGCGGCTGCCAGCGTGGCATAGGGGCCGGCGGTGGCGCCGTCCTTGAGGGTGATGAACAGGTCGGAGAAATCCACCCCGCCCAGCAGCAGGCCGATCGGCGGCATGATCACATCCGACACCAGGCTCTTCACGATCGTGCCAAACGCGCCGCCGATGATGATACCGACCGCCATGTCCACCACGTTGCCGCGCATGGCAAAGGTTTTGAATTCTTTCAGCATGTTCCCCAGCATGATGTTGCTCCTTTATTCAGGAATTACCGTGTGTTTTTGAACTGCCGTTGGTATTGCCGCGTCCTGTGTCCCGGCGCAGTGATCCACAGAACCTGTTTTCCACCTTACAACCATTCAAATTCCACTGCCAGCGCGCAGGTCAATATAACGCTGGCAACGCGAGGCCATCACGACGGCTTGTCCTGCTCCGGCTCATCGCGCCGCAGGAAACCCGCTGCCTCCGCCGCCGGATTGCCCAGCCGCTGCTGCCCGTCCGCCGGATTGATGGCGCGGGTCTGCTGGTTCACCTGGGCAATCTTGGAAATCGCGTTCAATTCCTTTTCGTTCTGCAGCGACGCCACCGATTCGCGCTGCGCCAGGAACGCTTTCACCTCACTGATCATGGCTTTCAGTTCGTCATCATTTTTCTCGAACGACCAGATCAGCCGCGCATGCTCCAGATTGTCGACGCCGGACATGGCGAAGGTGGACGAATCAACGTTGGCGCAGATCACCCAGGGCGTCATGCTGGCGCGCACCACCACGTTTTCGGAACGGGTGCTGTCGTAGATGCTCATGCCGGTGGAAACTTTCGATTCGGTGAACGTGCCCTGGCAGCGGAAGAACACCATCAGCGAGCGGAATTTGATTTCGGCCCAGAAGGTGTGGGCGTAGTTTTCCAGCAGGCGGCCGAAAATGCTCAGTAGCAGAAAGCCCAGCGCCAGTTTGGTCAGCAGCAACAGGTTGTTGAGGAACGGCGCGATCTGCACCACCGCATTGGCGTTGGTGAGATTTTTCAGCACATCCAGATCCGGCGCGGTGAGCACCGCATTGAGCGGCTTGATGGCAAAAAACAGCAACAGGTAAGCGCAGAACAGCAGCACCTGCGCGGTGACGGTGGACACCATGCGCAGCAGTTTGAACTGGTCTGGATATTCCCAGGGAATGAATTCGGGCTGGGTTTCCTGAATCGTCTCGCCGTCGAACTGGCCCTTGTCGCTGACCCGCCCTTCCTGCAGCAGATTGGCGTCGAAATCGCGGTACACGCGGTTGGGCACTTCGCGGTAACGGCGGTTGGCCATCACGTTGCTTTCGATATTGATGAACACGTCCTGCGGATGCACCAGCTCCTGCCAGCTTTCGCGGAATTCCGACACTTCCGTCACCGGATTGGCCATGCGCGCCCGCTCGGCCACCAGCAGCAGGATCAGCACCGACACCACCACCGCCAGAATCAGCAGACCGACAATGAAACCGCCGGCGCTGAAACCCTGCACATGGGTGTCAAACAGTGTCACCAGATTCTGGTAATTCTTGATTTTAGCGATGTACGGCAGCCACAGGGTTTTGTAGAGGAAAACAAAAATCACCGGCGTGAGAATCGCCACCACCAGCGCGATCGCAATGTCCTTCACGCTGAGTTCACCCTTGTAGTGCGACACGTTGACGTCGCTGAGATTCACCGTGGCATTGCGCCACGCCAGGATCAGATACGCCAGCAGCGCGAACGACACGGCAGTCAGCACCACGTCGGCATTTTTTCCCACCAGTCCCGACACCACCATGAACCAGCTCAGCACATAACAGATCAGCGCGATTGCCGTTTTGGCCAGCGCACCGGCCAGCTGGTCGGCAGTGTTGCGCACGGGAAATGGCGTGAAGGTCAGGCGCGGAAAAAAGCTGTGCACCACGCGGGAAATCAGGCCGGTCGGTTCCTTGAACGTGACGTTCTTGCGCCCCATAAGCATTTCTTCCAGCTGCTGGTGGGTGTAGTAAACGTGTTTCTCGACGTTCTGCTTTTCCGAGCGCGATACGTTCTTCGCCAGCGACGCCGGAATGCTGCGGCCGACATAGAAACGCACGATGCGGAAGATGCCGCGTCCCAGCGCATACAGGCCATTCGACAGCAGCGCAAAACCCACCACCGCCGTGACCCAGGCCAGGGTAAAACTGTTGTCGATCAGGCCGGATACCGACACCAGCAGATACACCGACAACAATGTCTGCAGCGCACCCCGCGTCGCCACCACGATGCCTTCCAGCCGGAAGGGGTTGCGGATACCCAGCCCTGTTGAACCGTAATCAAATGCCATGACGCTACCTGTGAATTCCAGTGTCGGATCGCGTGCCAGTGTACCGAAGGTACCTGCAAACTGCATCCCGGCGATGGCGGCCATGCACACCGGCGGTCTGATTGCCGTATAGTAGCCCCGCCATATTCGCAGTTAGCAGGGAGAGCACCCCATGAAGGATGAAACACTGGGAAAGAAACTCAGGAAACGCAGCTGGGCCACCACCAAACTGGCCGCACAACTGGGCATCGCCGCCGCCAGCAAGACCTTGGGGATCGAACTACCGCGCTCGAACGAGCAGGCAGTAAAAAAGGCGGTGGCACTGGCCAGCCAGTTCGATGGCATGAAAGGCCTGATGCTGAAATTCGGCCAGATGGCCAGCTATCTGAACACCAGCCTGCCGCCGGAAGCCCAGCAGATTCTGGCGCAGCTGCAGGCGTCCGCCACTGCCATGCCATTTGCCACTATCGCGCAGCAGATCGAGTCTGATCTGGGCGCACCCGTCAGCACCCTGTTCGATTCATTTGAAGAAAACGCCTTTGCCGCTGCCTCGATTGGCCAGGTGCATCGGGCCGTGCTGCACGGCCAGCCGGTGGCCGTAAAAGTGCAATATCCTGGCATCCGCGCACTGATCGAAAACGATCTGGGTAATGTCGGCCTGTTTGCGAAACTGCTGCTGATGGGCAGCGCCATGGACAGCACGGCTCTCAGCGAAGAACTGCGCGCCCGCGTGCTGGAAGAATGCGATTACGCACTGGAAGCGCAGCGGCAGGCGGCCGTCGGCGCGGTCTGGAATACGCTGCCGGGTCGCAGCGTGCCGCAGGTATTTGCCGAACGCAGCGGCAACTCCGTCATCACCAGCAGCCTGCAAACCGGCGCGCGTTTTACCGACTATCTCGGCAGCGCCAGCGCCGAGTCCCGCCGCCACAGCAGCCTTCTCATTTTCGACGCGGTGTTCGACGGCATCTTCCATCGCGGCTTTTTCAACGGCGATCCGCATCCGGGCAATTTCCTGTTTCACGCCAACGGCGACGTGGTGTTTCTGGATTTCGGCTGCCTGCGCAGTTTCGACGACGAGTTCCTGCTGCACTGGAAACGCATGGCTGGCGCTGTGCTGGACGGCAACCGCACCCAGTTCCGCGACGCCTTCATCGCCATGGGCATGGTGGGCAACGCGAAAAAACTCGACTGGGATCTGCAGTGGGACATGATGCGCTTTCTGTACGAACCATTCCGCTCCGCGCAGCCCTTTCGTTACAGCCGCGACTATATCCGCGAATGCCACGAGCGCATTCTGTGGCAGAACCGCAACCGCTGGCACCTGAGCCTGCCGCCCAACCAGCTGTTCGTGAACCGTCTGCAGTGGGGCCTGTATTCCGTGCTGGCGGACCTCAACGCCGAGGCCCTGTACCGCGACCTGTTCCGCGCCGCCGTGGAAGCGCCGGTGGAACGGATTCCCGGCCTGCGCTGACGATTCCCGCTTTACGCCGGACGCGCAGGACAACACCGGCGCGTCCGGGCTAGAATTGTGTAACTTTACCCAAGCCGAAACTCCTCATGCGCACTCCCCGAATTTTTCAGAATCAGTCAATGCTGGAAGGCCAGACCATCGAGCTGGACGACAACGGCAGCCGTCACATTGGCAAGGTGCTGCGCATGCAGCCCGGCGACGCAGTGATCGTCTTCAACGGCACCGGCGGCGAATATCATGGCGCGATTGTCGAGGTGGGCAAGAAGGCCGTGTCCGTGTCGCTGGATTTTTTCAATGAATTTGACCGCGCCTCGCCGGTGCACATTCATCTGGGTCAGGTGATGGGCAAGGGCGACCACATGGATTACGCACTGCAGAAGGCGGTGGAACTGGGGGTCGGTGAAATCACACCGTTGCTGAGCCACCACTGTGAAGTGGCGCTGAAGGGCGAGCGGCTGGAGAAAAAAATGCAGCAGTGGCGCCATCTGCTGATCAGCGCCTGCGAGCAGAGCGGGCTGAACATCGTGCCGGTGCTGAATCCGCCGGTGACCTTGCTGGCCTGGTGCGACAGCGCGACGGCCGAGCGCAAATGGATTCTGCACACCGAGGAACTGCCCACCAATCCGTTCACCGGCGACGCGCCGCAATCCGTGTGCGTGGCGATCGGGCCGGAAGGCGGCTTCAGCGACGAGGAAGTGGCGCATGCGAAGGAAAAAGGTTTTGACGTAATCACGCTGGGACCCCGCGTCTGGCGCACCGAGACCGCGCCAGTGGTGATCCTCAGCCTGATCCAGCAGGCGTGGGGCGATTTCGGTTTCTAGGAAACCTCGCGGAAATCGCCGACACGCCCGCCACTCTCATTCAAACCGCCGCGACCAGATGCTGTAAGCACCGTCCAGCTGCTGCCACACCGCCACGCCGTCGCCACTGGCGTTCATCGCCACGTGGGGATAGTCGGCAGTGCCCGCAGCCGTCTCCAGCAGTTGCGCCGTGCCCCAGCCAATGCCGGCCCGGTAGCGGTTGCTCCAGATGTTGGAAACGCCACCGTTGTACTGCCGCCACACCACCAGCACATTGCCACTGCCATCCATCGCCAGCTGGGCCGGATACGCACTGCCGGTATCGTCGTTTTCAATCAGCTGGGGTGCGCCCCAGCCCGACCCCACCGCATAGCGCCGCGCCATCAGACTGTAAACACTGCCGTTGCTCTGCATCCAGACCACCACGGCATTGCCGGCATCATCCATCACAATCTTCGGATAGTAGGCGTTGCCGGTGTCCTGCGTTTCCAGCAGTGCTGGCGTGCCCCAGCCCGACACCGTGTCGTAGCGGCTGAACCACAGGTCGTAACGCGAGTTCTGCTGCACGCCCCACACCGCAATGGCATTGCCGGCGGCGTCCGTGGCCACTGCGTGGGAATAGGCATAACCGGTGGAGTCCGACACCTGCTCAGCGACGCCCCAGCCCACGCCGGCGGTATAGCGGTTGGCCCACATGGTGCTGGTGCCGCTGTAATCGAGCTGCTGCCAGAACGCTACGGCATCGCCGTCTGCCGTCCTGGCCAGCTCCGGGTAGTAGCCCGACTGGGCCAGGGTACTCTGGATGAGTTCGGCGCCAGCCCAGCCCACTGCAGGCGTGTAGCGGTTGGACCAGACGTAATGGCGGACACCGTCGTACTGGAACCAGATCACCAGGGCGGTACCGTCGGCATCGAACGCCACCTTGGGCATATAGGCATCGCCGCGGTCATCGTCTTCCAGCAGTGTCGCCGTGCCCCAGCCGGTGCCAACGCTGTAGTACGCGGCCATGATGCTCGCCTTGCCGGCAGCGCTCAGTTCCCACCAGGCCACCAGCGCATTGCCGTTGGCGTCGAACGCGATGTCGGGCTGGTCGACGTTGCCGTAGTTGAGCGTTTCCAGCAGTTGCGGCGTGCCCCAGCCGGTGCCCGGTTCATAGCGGTTGGCCCACAGATCGTAGCGGCTGCCACTGGCCTGCTTCCAGACGGCGATGGCATTGCCGTTGGCATCAATGGCCACCTTCGGCTGCAGCGCGTCACTGCCCTGGCTTTCCACCGCCTGCTCGACACCCCAGCTGCCGGAGTCCGGCGGTGGATTCTGGTTGCGGTCACCGCCGCCCCCACCGCCACCGCCATTGCAGGCCGTCAGCAACACAAGACTGGCCAGCAGGCCGGCCAGACCGGAACGAAACAGTGTGATTGGCATGATAGATCCCCCAAAGATGCATGCTCATTCAGGCGAGCATAACCCCTTGGGGAAGGGTCGGACGGGAAATGTACAGTCTGCTTGATACAGCTCAATCTTCAGCCAGGCAGGACAAACCAAGAGTGGCTTTGCAGCAGGACCGGGGAACCTGAAACGGGGTGACGCGGCAAGCCTGCCGTCAGAGCACGGCGTCGAGCTCCCTTTCCACTGCGGCCAGGTCGGGAATGACGGCGCGCTCGCCGCTCACCTGCACATGCAGGGCGTAGGATTTCTCCTCGGTGGCATCCTGTTCGTTGCCCAGTTCATCCGGGAACACCCGCACCAGACGCGGAATGCCCTGCACCGACAGCGCGTAGAAAGGACGCTGGGTCTGGCCGATGCCGTTCAGCACCGCCAGACGGTTGCCCTGATAGGCATCTTCCAGATCCGGATCGTTCATCAGTTCCAGCGAAATCACCGGCACCTTGATGCCGCGCCATTCCACTTCACCCAGCACCCAGTGCGGCTTGTCGTCCAGCTTCACAGGCTCCTGCCAGGGCACGATCTCGGCCACCGCCACGTTGGGCAGCAGCAGGGGTCGCCCCACCATGGGGATGAGCAGGCTGGCGATCTGTTCGGGCAGGTGGTTGGCCATGGTCGTATCCTTTGGCAATAAATCGGTTCAGATATTCAGTATATCGGCGAAATGCTCGGCCGCATGGCGGGTGAGCTGTTGCGCCAGTTGCACCGGCGAGCCGCTGAAGCTGACGCAGCCGGTGGCGCGGGCGGAATCGGGCATGCTGCTGTTGGCGCAGGTGGCAGCGGTCTGCGCCCACACCGGGATGTTCATGTCTTTCAGTTTCACGGCCGCTACCGAGCCATCCGCGCCCATGCCGCTGAACAGGATGGCGCCGGTCTGCTGGCCGAGGTTGTCCGCCATCAGGCTCATTACCTGATCGATGGACGGCGAATAGGGGCCTTCCCAGGGTTCATCGAACAGCATGACTTCGGCGTTGCGGTTCAGGCACATCACCTGCTCGATCGGCGCGATCATGATCTGGCCGTGGCTGAGGCGGTTGCCCAGTTCCGGTTTGACGAAACTGAAGGCGCTGTTCTTGCCCCACACCTTGCTGAGCGTGTCTTCAAAACCGGCGTCGATGTGCTGCGCGATCAGGAACGCAATCGGCAGTCCCGCCGGCAGCGCATCCAGAAATTCCTTTACCGCATTGGGCCCACCCAGCGACGCGCCCAGCACCCAGATGTAGGACGCCGGCTCGCCCGCGTGCTGTTTGCCTTCCAGCTGCGCCGGCAGCGGCACGGGTTCCACCTTCGGCGCCATCACGGTGGACAGGTCCAGCGGCGGCGGCACCGGCTCGCCCACGATCTCGCTCAGTTTCTCGAATATTTTCTTTTCCCAGCGCTGGAACTGCAGGCTGTTGACGCTGGGTGCGTTGCCTTCCCCCAGCAGGATGGGTGCGGTGGCCGCCTCGAACAGGTGGTCGATGAAGTCGGACCACTTGTCCTCGTCCTCGATGTCCACCAGCCAGACGCTGGCCTTGCTGTCGTGCAGGATCTGGTCGTCGACCTTTTCCGGCGGCAAGGTGTGGGCCACACCGTAGCCTGCCGCCTCGATGGCTTTGCAGACGGCGTGCCGCTGCAAGGTTGAATCCGCAATCACCCCCACCTGGGGATTTTGCTTCTGGCCCACATTACCTGCCCTGCTTGATCAGCTCTTCGATGTTCTGCAGTAACTGGGTTTCCTGGTAGGGCTTGCCCATGTATCGGTTGACGCCGATGGACAGCGCGCGGTCGCGGTGTTTTTCGCCGGTGCGCGAGGTGATCATGATGATCGGCGTACCCTTCAGACGTTCGTCGTGACGCACCAGCGTGGCTACTTCGAAACCGTCCATGCGCGGCATCTCGATGTCCAGCAGCATCACGTCCGGCTTGCATTCCTGCAGCTGGGTGATCGCATCCACACCATCCTTTGCCGTGATGACGTCGTAGCCGTTGCGCTCCAGCAGGCGGCTGGTAACTTTGCGCACCGTTACCGAGTCGTCCACCACCATCACCAGCGGCGTGGCGTTGACCTGCTGCGATACCGGCACCAGCGTCGCTGCGGCAGCCACTGCGGCCTCGTGCCGGCTGTACTGGGCCTGCTCGGCGCGGATCACCGCACCCAGGTCGAGAATGATGACCACGCTGCCGTCACCGAGAATGGTGGCACCGGAAATACCGCTCACTGCGGCCAGCTGCGGGCCAACCGACTTCACCACGATTTCGCGCGAGCCCACCAGCGAGTCCACCTGCAGCGCCACCGCATGTTCACCGCCGCGCACCAGCAGCACCGGCAGCGGCCGCGACAGGCCACCCAGGTTCGGCATCGGGATGTTGTGCACGTAGCGACCCAGGTAGCGCATGGCATACGACTGGCCGGCGTACTCGAACTTGGGCGCATCCGGCGCGTAGTAGGCTTCCAGTTCGTACGGGCTGACCCGCACGATACCTTCGATGTTGTTGAGCGGAATCGCGTACAGGTCCTCGCCCACCCGCACCATCAGCGCGCGGTTCACCGACACGGTGAACGGCAGGCGCACGGTGAACTGGGAACCGGCCCCCGGCGCGGAATGGATCTTGACGTTACCGCCCAGCTGCTTGATCTCGCTGTGCACCACGTCCATGCCCACGCCACGGCCGGAAATCTGCGTGACTTTCTCGGCGGTGGAAAAGCCGGGCTTGAAGATGAACTGCAGGATTTCCTTGTCGGACAGCGGCGCGTCGGCTTTCATCAGGCCGCGTTCGATGGCGCGCTGCTTCACTTTTTCCAGTGCGATGCCCTTGCCGTCGTCGGTCAGGCGCAGCACCACTTCACCCCCCTCGCGGGCCAGGTGAATGGTGACGCGGCCCTGGGCTTTCTTGCCCTTGGCAACCCGTTCTTCCGGCATTTCGATACCGTGGTCCACCGCGTTGCGCAGCATGTGTTCCAGCGGCGGCACCATCCGTTCCAGCACGGTTCTGTCCATTTCGCCTTCGGCGCCGACGATTTCCAGATCCGCCTGCTTGCCCAGTTCCTGCGCCACCTGCCGCACGATGCGGCGCAGACGCGGCACCATGCGCGAGAACGGCACCATGCGGGTACGCATGAGGCCTTCCTGCAGTTCGGTGTTGATGCGGCCCTGCTGGATCAGCAGGGTTTCCGCGTCGCGCGAGCGGTCCACCAGCGAGTCCCGCAGGTCCATCAGGTCGGACGCGGTTTCGCCCAGGGAACGGGAGATCTGGTTGAGGGTGGAATAGCGGTCCATTTCCAGCGGATCGAAATCCTCGTACTCGGCGCCCTCGGTGGCCGCCTGCTGGTAGCGGTGCAGGATCTGCGCTTCGGTTTCCATGTCGAGACGGCGCAGCAGTTCGCGGGCCCGGTCGATGGTCTGGCCGATATCGTTGATAACCGCGGTGAAATCCGTCATCTCCTGCTCGATCCGGCCACGGATGATGGAGGTTTCCCCCGCCAGGTTGACCAGGTTTTCCAGCAGGTCGGCGGGCACCTTGACGCTTTCGTTGCTGCTGCGTTTGGGTTCGTCGATGTGGAAGGCCGAGGCCGGCAGCATGTCGGGCGTTTCGAATTCCGTCGGCAGCGGCTGCGCCACGATGGGCACCACGTTGTCGGGAAGGGCGGGAGCGACCGGTGCGGCAGTCTCCGGCTCGACGGCTTCCGGCGCGGCACTGGCAGCCATGACCGGTTCCGGCTGGACCTCGGCCTCTTCCGCTGCGGTAATCAGTTCGCCGCCGTGCTTGCGCAGGTGATCCATCTGCACGAACAGTTTGTCCTGCTCGGCCTGAACGCGGGCGAAGTAGGCGTCGTCCAGCGGCACGCGATCGGCTTCCGCCTGGACCAGGAAGGTTTCAAAGTTGTGGCTGAGGTTGCCGATGTGCATCAGGCCCGCCAGACGCGCACCGCCTTTCAGGGTGTGCAGCAGGCGCTTCATTTCGTCCAGGTGCGCGGGGTTGTCGCGCTCCGCCAGCCAGGCGTTGATGGTGTTGTCGATGCCCTCGGTGAGTTCCTCGGCTTCTTCCAGGAAGATTTCCAGGATCTCGGTGTCGACGCCTTCGCCGGACAGGGCCTGCAGGGCATCGGAATCCTCGTGCACCGGTTCCGGCTCGTTGGCGGCCACGGCAAAGGCGGCGGGCGCGGTTTCGAAGCGGTCTTCCGGCGCCACATGCGCGGGCGCCGCGCCCAGACGGCCGTGCACGAAATCGTCGATCTTGCCGATCAGGTCGGGCGCCGGAGCCGGGGCCAGTCCGCTCTGCACTTTTTCCAGCATCACCGCCAGGCGGTCATGACACTGGTGGAGCAGGTCGAACAGCGCGGGAACAGCGGTGAAGCGCCGCTCGTTGAGGCCTTCGTAAAGGTTTTCCAGTTCATGTGCCAGATCGCCGATCTCGCGCATGTCGGACATGCGGGCGCCACCCTTGAGGGTGTGCAGGTCACGCTGCAGCGCCGCCACCTGCGCCAGGTCGTCGGGATTTTCCATCCAGGCCTGCAGCTGGTTGGCGGTGGATTCCATGATGTCGCCGGCTTCCTCGAGGAAAATCTCCACCAGTTCCGGATCGAAATCGCTGGGCGGTGAATAGGCCGCCGGCGCGGGCGCGGCTTCCTCTTCCAGCTGGTCCAGTTCGGCCGCTTCTTCCAGGGGCGCCGCATCCTCGGCGCTTTCCAGTACGAATTCCTCGCTCTCGAACACCGGCGGATTTTCCAGCACGGGTTCCTCGAAGGCGGGGGAAACCAGTTCGGGTTCCTCCAGCTTGAATTCTTCCAGTACCGGTTCTTCGTACAGCGGCGGCACCACGGTTTCGGCGGCGGGCGGTTCTTCTGCGGCTACCGGCAGTTCCTCTGCGACGGCGGGCGGTTCGGCGCCGGTCGCTTCCTCGCTGACAATGAGTTCTTCGCCGATGGCTTCAAACAGCGGTTCTTCCAGGGCGAAGCCAGCGTCGGTGACGGCTTCCTCGTGGTGCTGCACCGGCTCGGAGACGGGCGCTTCGGCCAGCACCAGGCCGGCTTCTTCCGGCTCGACCTGCTGCAGCGTGGCCTGCTCGATCTGGGCGCTGACCTGCGGCGCCTGATCCATCAGGGCCTGCAGTTCCGACACGATGGCATCGGCCGGCGCAATCGGCTGGCCGGCGGCGATGTAATCCATCATGTTCACCAGTTCTTCATGGGCCCGATGCGCCACCTGGAAGAAATGGGTGTTGGGGGTGATCATGCCGTTGGCGGCAGCGTTGTAGAGTTCTTCCAGCGTCATGCACAGCACGACCACTTCCGACAGCTGGGCGGCGGCGGCACTGCGCGCCAGGATGCGCAGTTCCTGGCGCAGGCTGTCCAGTTGCGTGCCGGGGATCGGGTTTGCTTCCCAGTGACGCAGCACATCGCCGGCATCGACGATGAGATCCATGCCTTCGGCCAGGAACAGCGATACCAGCGCCGGATCGGGACGGCCGGCCTTCGCGGCCTGCGCTTCGCGGGCGTGCTTGAGTTTTTCCTCGCGCATCTGGTCGATGCAGGCCAGTACGTGTTCGGCACCGTGCAGCGGCTGCGAGGGATGATTTTTCAGATCCACCAGACCCTGTTCGATCAGGCGCACCACGTCGTCCAGCAACAGACGGATTTTCTCGTCGGCCGGCACGCCCTGCAGGTGGCATTCCTTGATGAAGCGCTCGATGGGCGACGCCAGCTCGGCAATCGGCGTGATGCCGGCCATGTGGGCGCTGCCCTTGAGTGTGTGCAGCGCGCGCAGCAGGTTTTCGGTGAGCGGTTCGCGCTCGCGGGCGGTGGCGAGATATTCCTTGATGGTCTGCAGGTGGGCGGCGGCTTCCTGGCTGAAGATGTCCACCAGCACGGGATCGATTTCCACCACCGGCGCGGTTGCCAGCGGCGCCGTTTCCTCGGCCACCGGAATTTCTTCCACCACGGCCTGCGGCTCGGGTTCGGCCATGTCAGGCGTGAAGCCTTCCGCTGCCCAGTCCGGCGCGGTTTCGGCTTCCAGCACCGGCAGTTCCTCGGCCGGTTCCATCAGATCGAATTCCAGTTCGGCTTCGGTGGCCGGCCGTTCTTCGGCGGCACCGGTAATCGAGGATTCCAGTTCGGCAAATTCGTCCGCCAGTTCGAACTCCAGCTCGCCTTCTTCTTCCACGGCGAACTCCGGTTCGAATTCCAGTTCCGGTTCGTGCTCGGATTCGGCCACCGCTTCGGCTGCGAATTCGGCTTCGGGCAGCGCCGGTTCTTCTTCCAGCGCGAATCCGGCGCCGAGATCGGCAGCGGCGACGGCCGGCATTTCTTCGGCCGGCGGAATCTGGATTTCCGGAATTTCGGCCGCGACTTCCACCAGTACGGGCGCTTCGCTTGCGGCCGGTGCCGGGGCGGCTGCCGGCAGGCTCAGGTCGGACGGAATCGGCGGTGGGGTCTGGTTCTTGGCCAGGGCGTCAGCCACAGCGGCCAGTGCGTCCACGTTGATGGTGTGACGGGTGCGGGTTTCAAACGATTTCACCAGCGAGGGCACCACGCCGGTGACCGTTTCCACGATGCGGATGACGGAACCGGACGGCGCCACCGTGTGATCCAGCACGCGGTTGAGCATGTTCTCCACCGACCAGGCCAGCTCGCCGATGATCTTCGCACCCACCATGCGGCCACTGCCCTTGAGCGTGTGATAGGCACGGCGCAGTTCTTTCAGCGCGTCTTCGTTTTCGGTGTCGCTCGCCCACTGCGGCAGATATTCATTGATGGTGTCGAGCACTTCGCCCGCTTCCTCAATGAAAATCTCGATGACTTCCTCATCGATCAGATCGTTTTCCTCTTCCTCCAGCGGCTGCGGCGCGGCAGCCACCGGAGCAGGCGCCGGAGTCGCGGGTGCAGCCGTCACAGGCGCGACCGCCTCTGCCGCTGCGTCCTCGGCTTCCAGCGCGGCCAGATCTTCCGCGCTGAAGGTAATGAATTCCTCGTCCTCGCCCGGCACCAGCGTCAGTTCGCTTTCGATGCGCGCTTCCGGTTCCAGCTGGAAATCAGCCTCGGTTGCAGCGGCCGGCGCTTCCGCCACCACGGCCACCGGCGCAGACAGGGTCGGCGCCAGATCCGCCGCCGCAATGCGCTCGGCCGGATAACCCAGTTCCGCCACCGCTTCCTCGGCAATTTCCAGAATGTCTTCGTCGCCCACCAGACGGTCGCCCAGACGCTCCAGATAATATTCCACGCTGGTGATGGCGTCGGCGAGGGTGTCCAGTTCCTTCCAGCCGGGCTTGATGCGGTTTTCGATCAGCTGCTCGCGGATGTAGTGAATGCAGCTTTGCAGCAGCGCCGCCGGATGGGCCAGCGGAATCATCAGCAGGCCACCCCGCACGCTGTGCAGGATGTCGGGCACCACGTCGAGCGCGGACGGATTGAAACCGGAGGTGTAGTAATCGGAAATCGCGTCCTTGGCATTTTCCAGCCCGGCGCGGGATTCCTCGATCACCGCGGCACGCGCCTTGGTGACGTGTTCCGGCGAAATGTGGCCGCTGTCAGCCGCTTCTACACCGCCAGCACGACCGGCATCGTCGGCAATCCCCTGCAGCGAAGCTTCCACATACAGCAGCGCACCCGCCACATCCATCAACACGGTGTCAGCCGGCAGCGCGCCGGATTCAACGATGCGGCCAATCACATCCAGCTGTTCCAGCACCACGCGGCGCGGATTGCCGATGCCCAGCACCGCCAGCGTGTCCGCCACCTGTTTCAGCACCGGAATCGCCGGCTTCAGATCGGCCGGTGTGGATTTCTGGCCACGCATGAACAGGTCGAGCATGTCCTTGACCGTGCCCAGTTCATCCAGCAGCGCACGCACCACGGAGGTAATCGCGGAACGGTCCGGACCGCTCAGACGCCGGCGTTCGGTGTCGAGCAGTTCGTCGGACGGCAGCGCGGCTTCCAGCTTGAACGCTTCCTTCACCTTGCGGATGCGCGGCGCGTCGCCCTTGCAGCGCGCCACGTAGAACAGCAGGTTTTTCAGCAGATCCATCGGCACCGGTTCGTTGCGGTCGGCGCCACTGTCGATGCTGTCCTTAAGATGCCGGTCGAGCTGGCCGAACAGCATTTTCACCGTAGTGCCCAGCTCGATGTCGTTGCGCGACACGCCTTCCACCAGCGCAGCCGCCACCCACCACAACTGCGCCATCGGCGTGTTGGAATAGAGTTGCTCGAGTTTGGTGAGGGATTTGGCGAGGTAGCCCAGATTGGTGGGCATGTCCTGGTTGCGGATCAGACCAACCAGCGCGAACTGGAACAGCTGGCGGATTTTTTTCAGCAGCTCCGGCATCTGTGCCAGCGCTTCGGCGGAAATCTTTTCTTTGGGAGCGGCTTCACTGCCAGCATCCAGATCCGGCTTGAACAGCGCGGTTTCCGACAGCAGGCTTTCACCGCGCGCGGCACGCAGGTCATTCAGCAGCGGCATCACCACCACCGGCATGTCGCGACCGCCGGACTTGATCTGTTCCAGATAGAGCGGCAGCTGCAGGATCGCGCGCATCAGCACTTCCTGCGCATCGGCCACCTGCGGCACTTTCTGGTTCAGCAGCGCCTGCGCCAGATTTTCCATTTCCTCGGCCAGCAATGCCGCGCCGAAAAATTCCACCATCTGCAGCGTGCCGGACACCTGGTGCAGGTGCGTCAGGCAGAAGCGCATGCGGGTGGAATCGTCGGGATTCGCCACAAACGCTTCCAGCGCCTGCTGCGCCTGTTTCAGGGTTTCCTCAATCTCGCCCCGAACCCATTCCAGCGCCTGATAATCGTGGTGATCAGCCATGTTCGCTCCTGGCTCTTCTCATGAGTGGTTGCGCTTGACATAGGCAAGGGTGTCTTCGTAGTGGACCCTCTCCAGGTCCGGACGATGCCAGTCAATGACCTCGCCTACGCCCAACACCATCATGCCGCCAGGTGCCAACCGGTCGGCCAACTTGGTTACGATGTCCTGCTTGCGCCAGCGCTGAAAATAAATCAGCAGGTTCTGGCAAAATATGATGTCCACGTTCTGCACCGGCGCCTCGCCCAGGCCCAGCACGTTGATCTGCGCGAAGCAGACCCGATCCTTCAGACGCGCCACGATGCGGGCCCGTCCACGTTCCACCGGCTCGAAATAACGCTGGCGAAACCGCTCCGGAATCCGTTCCAGCTTGCGCACGTTGTAAATGCCATCACGCGCCTTGGCGAGTGCGGGCAGGCTGATGTCGGTGGCGGTGATGCCGTAGTAGCGCTTGCCCGGAAAATCCTTGACCAGATCATCCATGACCATCGCCAGTGAGTAGGGTTCTTCGCCGGTGGCGCAGCCTACGCTCCACAGTTCGATGTGCTTTCTGCCCTGCTTTTCATACAGCTTGCGGCTGTAATCCCGCACCAGATCAAACGAATGCTGGTGGCGGAAAAAGCTGGTTTCCTGCACGGTGAGACGGTCCACCAGCGTGGCCCATTCCACTTCGCCTACCAGTCCTGACATCAGTTTTTCGTAGTAGGCGTCGTAGTCGGCGCAGCCGATTTCCCGCATGCGGATGGTGAGGCTGGTTTCCAGAAAGGATTTGCGCTGGGTGGAAATCTGCATGCCGGTGCGGTGTTCGAGCAACGCCTGCCATTGCAGGAATTGCTCGTTGTTCATTTCAACCGTGGCTTGATAGCTCCAGCGTTCCGCAGGCACTCAACATCACTCCGGAAAACGGCGCGCAAACACCGTTTTCATCACATTTCAGGCAGTTTGAAGCCCGCGACCGAGTTGCGCATCTGCACCGCCAGTTCCGCCAGGTTACCGATCGACGTTGCGGTGGCAGTGGTACCGGCCGAGGTCTGCGAGGTGATTTCCTGGATAACGTTCATCGTGTTGGAAATGTGGCCCGCCGACGCCGCCTGTTGCCGCGCTGCGTTGGAGATGTTCTGGATCAGGTCCGCCAGGTTACTGGATACGTTCTCGATTTCTTCCAGTGCCACACCCGCGTCCTGCGCCAGGCGAGCACCGCGCACCACTTCCGAGGTGGTTTGTTCCATCGAGATAACCGCTTCGTTGGTGTCGGTCTGAATCGTCTTAACCAGCGCCTCGATCTGCTTGGTTGCCGCAGAAGCGCGTTCCGCCAGACGCTGTACTTCGTCCGCTACCACCGCGAAACCGCGGCCCGCTTCACCCGCCATCGACGCCTGGATCGCAGCGTTCAACGCGAGGATGTTGGTTTGGTCGGCGATGTCGTTGATCAGCGATACGATGTCACCGATTTCCTGTGACGATTCACCCAGACGCTTGATCCGTTTCGAGGTTTCCTGGATCTGCTCACGAATCGTATCCATGCCGTGGATGGTGTTCTGTACCACTTCCGCACCCTTGTTGGCGATGGATACGGAGCGCTCCGCTACCGCGGCCGATTCGGCGGCGTTTGCCGATACCTGGTCGATGGACACCGCCATCTCGTTGATCGCGGCAGACGCGCCGGCAATTTCCTGCGCCTGGTGTTCCGACGCTTCGGCCAGATGCATCGCCGTGGCCTGGGTTTCCTGGGCCGCTGCCGATACCTGTACCGCCGTTTCGTTGATGGTGGATACCAGTGACCGCAGCTGGTCGATGGTGAAGTTGATGGAGTCCGCGATCGCGCCGGTGAAGTCCTCGGTTACCGTGGTCTGGATGGTCAGGTCACCGTCCGCCAGATCGCCCAGTTCGTCGAGCAGTCGCAGGATCGCTTCCTGGTTACGCTGGTTCTGTTTCTCTTCCTCAACCCGGCGCTGTTCTTCTTCCACCAGTCGCAGGCGGGTTTGACCGATGAACGAGAAGCCCACCAGCAGCAGGAACAGCAGAGCGAGTACACCGCACACCACACCCACCAGGGTGGACCAGATGCCGGGGATCGGGGTGTTTTCAAAGGACTTGGTCAGTGCACCGGTTTCAGTCAGCAGGGTCTGCGAATCGGTGAAGATGCTGTTGGCCGCCGCACGCACCTGGAACAGTTCGGGCGCGCTCTCCAGAATCTCGTTCACGCTTTCGTTTACTTCAGCAAACTGGTCAGAGATTTCGTTCAGGGAATCCACCGCAGCCGCATCTTTTACCCGGCCGATGCCAGTGGACTTGTCACCTTCCAGCATGCCGGTGAGAACGCGGCCGAAGCGCTGGGTGTCCTGGCCGAAGCTGTCGGCCGCCATCACTGCGTCTTCACCGCCTTCCAGCACCTTGTTGACCGAACGCACGATCCGCTCTGCCAGCAGCGACTGGCGCTGGGCCAGTGCCACCTGGTCGCCCGGCGCCGAGGTGTCCACCAGGGTCTGCACCACCACGTCATATTCTTCCTGCAACACAGGAATCGAGTTGTTCAGCGCCTTGGCCACATCGTGCAGGTTGATCACCGTCTGGCGACCTTCCAGAATCACGTCGGAACTCTGCGACACCTGCTTCCAGATCTTTTCCACCGACGCCATTTCAGTGGGCGCGCTGGACACGAACACCGAATCCGGCGCCATGTCTTCTTCCGGCGAGCCGTTCTTGATCGCGTCCCACACCAGACCGAATTCCACCCGCGCCTGATCGAGGAAGGCGAACGCGTCGGCGTTACCGGCGGCCGCTTCCAAGGCGTTCTTCGCGATACGCTGGGAGAGAACCCGCAATTCCGTCGCCTTGGTTACATACTTGGCTGACTGCTCGGTGTGGTTGGCCACATAGTAGAAGTTCAGCAGCATGAGACCGACGGTAACTACCAGCCCCACGATGTAGAACGGGACCAAATTATTGGACTTGCTGGATTCCAGCTTTCCAGTGCTCGACGACATAGGCGGACTCCTGGCCGTTTATTGCACAACTATTGTTATGGGTGGATTGGTTCAAAGACATTTCTGAAAACTGGAGCTGATTCTCTCACCGCTGCCGGCCTGTCCCGGTTTTCAGAAATGTCTTCAATTAAATGTAGGCACGAATGCCCGTGATGGGTAGAAATAAAGATGATCCATTTCCACCCGTTTTCCGCCGCCCCGGTTGCCCGCAACGACTGAATTTGTGCGGCATCCTAGGACGCCACGTTGAGAAAACGCGGATCGCGCGCCAGCTCATAGAGGCTGAACACAGCCCAGAAACCCTTTTCCGTAGCAAAGCCACCTTTCAGATACGGCCGCGTCTCGGCATATTCGCCGGGCACCATGTTGGTGTAGGTATCCTGCGGAATGTGCTGCATGCCCAGCACCTCATCCACCACCAGACCGCTGTAAAGTTCACCGCGTTCCAGCGCCATCAGGCGACGCCGTTTCAGCTGCAGCGCCGAAGGACGATTCAGAAAACCCAGCAGATCCATCACCGGCATCAGGCGACCGCGCACGTTGGCAATGCCTTTCACCCAGGACTTCACACCGGGCACCTGCGTATAACGGGGAACAGACAGAATTTCGGACACTTCGTCCATGGACACCACATAGCGATGACCATTGAGCGTGAAACCGACGCCGCTCCAGATGGCCCGCGCTTCTTCCTGCGCAGGCAAGCCCTGGGCGAACTGTCGGCTGAGCTGGGCAATTTCCGCCAGAGCGTGGTAGGCGCGGGAAACCTCGGACATAAGGCGACTTATTTTCCGCTTGTGACGCGTTTGATGGTGTCGATCAGGAGTTTTTCTTCCACCGGCTTGGTGAGATATTCGCTGGCGCCCTGACGGCGGCCCCACACCTTGTCGGTTTCCTGATCCTTGGTGGTAACGATGATCACGGGAATATGCTTGGTGTCATCGCCCTTGCTGAGCTGGCGGGTAGCCTGGAAGCCGTTCAGGCCCGGCATCACCACATCCATCAGTACCACATCAGGCATTTCCTGACGGGCCACGGCCACACCATCGGCGCCATTGTCGGCGGTAATGATCTCATAGCCGTGCTTCTCGAGGATTTCCTTGAACTTGTAGGTTTCAGTCGGTGAATCATCAACGATCAGGACGCGAGGCATAATTCCTCCAGATACAAATTTTAAGCGGAACATTCAGTGCGGCCTGCGCACTCGAGCAGTGAAGCAGCCGGTCAGGCCGCAGTGACGTGCTCTCGAATGGCTCCCAGTAATTCTTCTTTGCTGAAAGGTTTGGTCAGATACTGATCGGAACCAACGATGCGGCCCTTGGCCTTGTCGAACAGGCCGTCCTTGCTGGACAGCATGATCACCGGCGTGGACTTGAACGCGCTGTTGTTCTTGATCAGTGCACAAGTCTGATAGCCATCCAGACGCGGCATCATGATGTCAACGAAGATGATATTGGGCTGGGTGTCCGCAATCTTGGACAGGGCATCAAACCCGTCGGTCGCGGTAATCACAGTACATCCGGCTTTTTTCAGCAGCGTCTCCGCCGTGCGACGAATGGTCTTGCTATCGTCGATCACCATTACTTTCAGGTTTTCGAAATTCTCTTCCATCGACATTGCCTTTGATTCAAGAGCGATAAGTCAGCAATCTATATTAGTTATAATATCGTTACTGGGAGTTCGCAAACCCGAACGGTGATTAAATCTTCCGTTTGCATGAAGCCGCATGATTTTTATCACAGTTTTTGCATCCGATCCATAAGCCACTGTTGATCAAGCGGTTTTTTGATCTTTAATTAAAGCGTGGCAGATATAACCAGACACGGCGTTAACGTGTAACCTATATGTCACTCTGCACAACAACCAGGCATCCTGCATGACGATCAAGCTCGGGGTAGTAATGGACCCCATCGAATCCATTGCGTACAAGAAGGATAGTACACTCGCGATGCTGTGGGAGGCCGATGCGCGCGGCTGGAGCATCTTTTATATGCGCCAGCAGAATCTCGTCATCGATAACGGCCGCGCCATGGCGCACATGACCCGCCTGCATCCGAAACATGATCCAGCCCGCTGGTTTGAATACGGCGAGGAAACCTGGGCACCGCTGGCGAACCTGGATGTGATCCTGATGCGCAAGGATCCGCCCTTCGACATGCCCTTCATCTATACCACCTACATTCTCGACAAGGCCGAAAGCGAAGGCGTGCTGGTGGTGAACAAACCCCAGAGCCTGCGCGACTGCAACGAGAAGGTGTTTGCCACCTGGTTTCCGCAGTGCTGCGCGCCGACACTGGTGACCAGCCAGAAAAAACGCTTGCGCGCATTCGCTGAAGAGCATGTCGATGTGATCCTGAAACCGCTGGACGGCATGGGCGGCGCATCCATCTTCCGCACCGGCATCAACGACGGCAACCTGAACGTCATCATCGAGACACTCACCCATCACGGCCGCCTGCCGGCGATGGCGCAGAAGTACATTCCCGAGATCAGCAAGGGCGACAAGCGCATTCTGGTGGTGAATGGCGAGCCTGTGCCCTACTGTCTGGCACGCATTCCCATGGTGGGCGAAGTGCGCGGCAATCTGGCGGCGGGCGGGTCCGGCGTGGTGCAGCCGCTCAGCGACCGTGATCGCTGGATCTGCGCACAGGTCCGCGATAGATTGCTGGAGAAGGGTCTGCTGTTTGTCGGCCTTGATGTCATCGGCGATTACCTCACCGAGATCAACGTCACCAGCCCCACCTGCATCCGCGAAATCGATGCCGGCGCCGGCACCAACATTGCCGGGCTGCTGCTGGACACCGTCACCCAACATCTGGCACACAAAGCCTGACGAGACGCACATAACAAGACCCATGGCAGCCGTCGCCCAACGCCCCGACATATCCGCCTCCGACCGCCTGACCTTCACCCTGTTTCTGGCAGCAGTGTTTCATGCCGTCGTCATCATGGGCGTGGGTTTCTCCTTTACCGAACCCAAACCGGCGGCCACTTCGCTGGAAATCGTGCTGGCGCAAAGCCGCAGCGATACCGCGCCGGAGAAAGCCGACTATCTGGCGCAGGCCAACCAGCAGGGTAGCGGCGACCTCGACAAGACCGCGCTGCCCACCACCAACGAACTGGCCGACTTCGCCGACAGCAAGATCCGCGAAATCCAGCCGGTGCAGCAGAGCGCTACACAGCTGCAGGTCAAGCCGGACAGCCGGCAGATCGTCACCACCGAAAGCCGCAGCCAGCAGAAGGTGGCCATCGCCAGCCCCAGCCCCGACGACAAGAAAGTGGAAATCAGCAAGGAAGAGCGTCTGGCCATGATCCAGCGCAGCCTGGAAATCGCCAGCCTGGAAGCACAGCTGGAAGAACAGAAGCAGACCCACGCCAAGCGTCCGCGCAAGCGCCAGCTCACCTCCGTCAGCACCAAGGAAACCCGCGACGCCTACTACCTGCACGCCTGGAGCAAGAAGATCGAAACCGTGGGCAATCTGAACTACCCCTCGGAAGCGCGCCGCAACAAGATTTACGGCAGCCTGCGCCTGATGGTGGCGATTCGCGCCGACGGCACGGTGCAGGAGATGCGCATCCTGAAATCGTCCGGCTACCGCGTACTGGACCAGGCCGCCATGCAGATCGTGCGGCTGGCCGCCCCCTTCTCCACCTTCCCGCCCGAGATCCGCCAGGACACCGATATCCTCGAAATCATCCGTACCTGGCAGTTCGAAAAGGGCGACCGCCTGTCGAGCTTCTGATGCCACCGCTGGCCATGGAATCTGCAGCTTTTCCGCGGATTTAGCTGACTTTGGCGGTTGCGGCGCGCGACCGGACACACACAAAATTCACTTGAACCGCATCCACTCTGCCCCAATACTGTACACATGACCGCGCTGAAAAGTTCGTCCCTCAAGCACCACTTTCTGATTGCCATGCCGGGCATGACCGATCCCAATTTTGCCCATTCCATTACCTACATCTGCGAACACAATGATGAAGGTGCGATGGGCATCGTGGTGAACCGGCCGCTGGAACTCACAGTGGGCGATATCCTCAGCCACCTGCACATCAAGGAGTACCGCGAACACTTCAATGAAGTGCCGGTACTGTGCGGCGGACCGGTGCAGATGGAACGCGGCTTCGTGCTGCATCGCAACCTGCCGCACCGCTGGGACACCACCCTGTGCGTGGAAGGCGATATCTGCCTGACCACCTCGCGCGACATTCTGGAAGCGATTGCCCAGGATGCCGGTCCGCCGGAAAGCCTGATTGCGCTGGGTTATGCCGGCTGGAGTGCGGGCCAGCTGGATTACGAAATGGCGCAGAACGCCTGGCTGAGCGTGAAGGCCGACCCCGACATTCTGTTCGCCACACCGTATGAACAGCGCTGGCAGGCCGCAGCTGCGTTACTGGGTGTGGACATGTCACTGCTGTCGGCGCAGGCCGGGCACGCGTGAACGCATGATCCTGCCCTGAACCAGCCCCATTCCTTTTTCTGCATTTCTTTATTCGCGAATCCCTGCATGGCAACTTTTTCCACCTCGTCCAGCATCACCCTGCTCGCCTTCGACTTCGGCACCCAGAAAATCGGCGTGGCTGTCGGCCAGACCCAAACCCTCACCACCACCCCCCTGCCGGAACTGCGCGCCAAAGAAGGCCAGCCGGACTGGAATGCTGTGGCGAAGCTGATTGAGGAATGGCAGCCGGATGCCTTTGTGGTGGGCATTCCCGTCAACATGGACGGCAGCGAATTCGAGATGACGCAACGGGCGCGCAAGTTCGCACAACGCCTGCACGGCCGCTTCGGCAAGCCCTGGTTTGCGATGGATGAACGCCTGACCTCGTTCGATGCCCGCGAACAGGCGCGGGAGTCGCGCCAGCGCCAGGGCAGTCTGGTTGACAGCATTGCCGCAAGTCTTATCCTGCAATCCTGGTTCGCCAACGAGTGGCCCCGCCTGAAGAAGGAACAAGAACAATGACCATGCCTGACGTGGAAGCGCTGCTGGCCAGCATGACCACCGCGCTGCAGGAGAAAATCCGCGCCCTGCCCAAGCCGCCCGCCATGATCGGCATTCACAGTGGCGGTGCCTGGGTCGCGCAACGCCTGCATGCCGCGCTGGGTCTGCAACAGCCGCTGGGCCTGCTCGACATTTCCTTCTACCGCGACGATTTCGGCGGCAAGGGCCTGCATCCGCAGGTGAAGCCGTCCTCCCTGCCGTTCAGCATCGACGACCAGCACATCATTCTGGTGGACGACGTGGTGATGAGCGGCCGTACCATCCGCGCCGCGCTCAACGAGATTTTCGATTATGGCCGGCCGGCGTCCGTGCTGCTCGCCGCGCTGGTGGACATTCCGCGCCGGGAACTGCCCATCCAGCCGGATATCAGCGGAATTCGCATGGCACTGCAGCCCGGTCAGCGGGTAAAATTGGCCGGCCCGGCGCCCCTGTCGCTGACGCTCTCGCAGTAAACACTTGCCTCACTCTGGTTGACCGCACACTCCATGACGCCCACACCACACGCATCAAGAACGCCGCCGCACCAGCTGCAGCTGAACGAACAAGGCCAGCTGCGCCATTTCCTCACGACTGAAGGTTTGAGCCGGGAGCTGCTCACCGAAATCCTCGATACGGCGGAATCCTTCGTCAGTGTCGGCAAGCAGGCGGTGAAGAAAGTGCCGCTGCTGCGCGGCAAGACAGTGGTGAACCTGTTCTTCGAAAACAGCACCCGCACCCGTACCACGTTTGAACTGGCGGCCAAGCGCCTGTCGGCGGACGTGCTCAACATCAATATCAGCGCCTCGTCCACCTCCAAGGGCGAATCCCTGATGGACATGCTGTGGAACCTGGAATACATGGACAGCGACATGTTCATCGTGCGCCACGGCGACAGCGGCGCACCGCATTTCATTGCCGAATTCGTCTGTCCGCATGTGGCGGTGATCAATGCCGGCGACGGCCGTCACGCGCATCCGACGCAGGCAATGCTGGACATGTACACCATCCGCCGCCACAAGGGCGCGTTTGAAAATCTCACGGTGGCGATCATCGGCGACATCCTGCATTCCCGCGTGGCGCGCTCGCAGATTCACGCGCTGAAGGCACTGGGCGCGCGCGAGATTCGCGTGATCGGGCCGAAAACCCTGATCCCGAAAGACATCGAGGCCATGGGCGTGAAGGTGTTTTACAACATGGCGCAGGGGCTGGCAGACGTGGACGTGATTTCCACCCTGCGCCTGCAGAAGGAGCGCATGGAATCCGCGCTGCTGCCGAGCGAATCCGAATTCTACCGTCTGTATGGTCTCAACATGGAAAAGCTGGCGTTTGCCAAACCGGATGCAATCGTGATGCACCCCGGCCCCATCAATCGCGGCGTGGAAATCGAATCGGCGGTGGCCGATGGTCCGCAGTCGGTGATCCTGCCGCAGGTGAATTACGGCATTGCCGTGCGCATGGCGGTGCTGTCGATGGCGATGAGCGGACAGCAGTCCGGCGCGGAAGGGGGTGAGTGATGGATTATTCCCGTCCTGCGTTCAACCAGCGCATCCGCATCAGCAACGGCCGCGTGCTCGATCCGCGCAACAAACTGGACACGGTCACCGACCTGTATGTGGCGGATGGCCTGATCGTCGGCATCGGCAATCCGCCGGTGGGCTTCAAGGCCGATCTGGAATTTGACGCCACCGGCATGCTGGTGATGCCCGGCGCGGTGGACCTGTGCGCCCGCGTGCGCGAGCCGGGCCAGACGCAAAAGGGCAACATTCACAGTGAGACCCGCGCGGCGGCCGCCGGGGGCATCACCCACCTGTGCTGCCCGCCCGACACCAAGCCGGTAATCGACACCCGCGCGGTGGCGGCGCTGATCCAGGAGCGGGCGCACCAGTCCGGCTACGCCCATGTGCTGCCAATCGGCGCGCTCACCAAGGGTTTGCAGGGCCAGCATCTGGCGGAAATGCATGCGCTGAAGGAAGCCGGCTGCGTGGCGGTGTCGCAACTGCGTCAGCCGGTGAAGGACAGCCTGACCCTGCTGCGCTGTCTGGAATACGCCAGCACCTTCGACCTGATCGTGTTTTTCCAGAGTGAGGAAAGTTCGCTGAGTCCGAAAGGCGGCATGCATGCCGGTTCCACCGCCACCCGGCTGGGCCTGCCGGCGATTGCCGATGCCGCGGAAACCGTGGCGCTGAGTCGCGATCTGCTGCTGGTGCAACAGGCCGGCGTGCGCGCGCACTTTGGCCAGCTTTCGTGCGCCCGCAGCGTGGAATTGATTGCGGCGGCGCAGCGCGAAGGTCTGCCGGTAACGGCGGATGTGGCGGTACACCAGCTGTTCCTGACCGATACCATGATCGACGGTTTCAACAGCCAGTATCACACCCGTCCGCCCCTGCGCAGCGAACAGGACCGGCTGGCACTGATCGCCGGCCTGCAGTCGGGGGTGATTTCGGTGCTGTGCTCCGATCACCAGCCCCACGAGGCGGCGGCGAAATCCGAGCCGTTCCCCTCCACCGAGCCGGGCATTTCCGGCTTCGCCACTTTCCTGCCGCTCAGTTACCGGCTGGTGCGCGATGGCGTGCTGACGGAGCTGGAATGGGTGCAGCGGGTGGCCACCAATCCGGCAGCACTGGCCGGGCTGGATGCGGGCCATCTGGAAACCGGCAGCAATGCCAACCTGTGCGTGTTCGATCCGGGCAAGCGCTGGAAGCTGACAGAGCAGTCGATGCTGTCACAGGGGAAGAATTCGCCCTTCCTGGGCCAGCAGCTGCACGGTCAGGTGCGGCTGACCCTGAAGGACGGCGCGATCACTCATCGCAGTTGAGGCACAGTTTCACCACCGCTTCGGTCTGCGTGTCGAAGGGCCCGGCGAAATGCCGGGTCGCACCCACAGCCGGCACGTCCAGCAGCCGGTATTCGCGGGTCTTCCAGTCGTACCATTGCCACACCATGTCGTCCGGCTGCTCGCGCCCGGTGAATTCGATGCGCAGCCGTGACGGCCGCCCTTCCACCAGTTCCTTCACGGTTATGCGCAGGTCGGCAGTCTGGCGCTGCACGCCAGGATAGAAGCGGGTTTCCGGGGAGGTAAACAGTCCCTGCAACAACAGGTAGGAATAGGCCGAGGAGAACCAGGGCCGGTGGCCGTTAAGGTCTTCGGCACGCTGGGTGTGGTCCAGCGGCAGACCGGACGGCGCCACCAGCTCGAATTCCCGTGCGGATAACCGTTTCAGATCGAACGACACCAGCCCCGGCGCCAGCAGATTCATCGCATCCGGCACCAGACCATGCTCGTAGCGCCATTCAAACGGCAGATAGAACATCAGGTTCGGCGCGGGCGAATTCACCACCACCAGCGTGCGCCGCCCCGCTGCCGCCGACAGCGATTTGGCCACACTGCCAAACTGCTCGTCACTGGTGTAGGCCACCGGCAGCAGCTGCGAGGTATAGAGAAATCCCGCCAGCGCCGGCAGGAACAGGTGCACGGACAGGACGCCCGCCAGAAAGACTCGATTGACGCGATGGCTGTTCTCGCGCACCAGCCAGTGCAGCCACATCGCCAGCAGCCAGAAGAAGCCGATGGACAGGAACAGGCCACTGCGCGGACCCGCCGAAATCAGCGCCGCACCGGGCACAGCCGCCAGCATCGAACCGACCAGCATGAAACGCGTCCAGGCATTCCGGCGCAGCAGGGGCAGCAGAATCAGGGTGCAGGCCACCACCAGCAAGCCGTTCACTGCCACCATCCAGATACGCCGCTCCGGTGCCATCGAGGTAATCGCGCCGTCCACCGTCGTAAGCAGGGAACCGAGCATCATGGGCAATGTCTGCGCCGCGCTCACCACAAAATCTCCCGGCGAACGGCCTGGATCGACATACAGGCCAATGCCATCGGCGCCCAGGCCCAGCCCGTTATAGACCAGCCGCCACACCACCACCACACCGCCATAGGGCAGCAGCGCCAGCAGCAGCCGGCGCGATGTGCAGCGCTCCACGAACAGCAGGTAGGCAAACAGGTAACCACCCAGCGCCACCGAGGCCTCGGCCGTCAGCAGGCCGGTGGCGAACAGCAGCAGCGACAGGACCAGCGCCCGGTGCGAACCGGTCTGGCGCCAGGCCAGAAACCGTTCCAGCGCCGCACAGCCGAGCGCACCCGCCATGAAAACATTGCGCGCCGCAATCCAGTTGAAATTCAGCACATGACTGAAATCCACGATCAGCAGCAGGCTGGCCAGCAGCGCAACCGACGGTGTCGACGATATGCGCCAGAACAGGCGATAGCCACAGCCCGCAAACAGCAGCACATACAGCAGGGTGTGGAAGGCCTGGAAACTGAAGGAATCCGGCGCAATCTGGAAATCGAGCCAGTGGGTAAAGGCGGCCAGCGGCCGGAACGGATTCATGGTGGCACGATCGGAGGTCCACCAGGGCAGATTGCCGTACTCACGGTAGGTTGCCAGGGTGCCGGCGTCCGGCGAATAGAAATGGAAACCGTCCAGCAGGCTGCGCCACAGGGGTTTGTCCGGATCGGCCTTGGCAAAACCGTGGGACAGCAGCGCGGCGTCGCCGGTGGTCATGGCCCGGATCAGATAGTCGTCGGTGGAGAAACGGCCGAATGAGGTGGGCAGATGCGTCAGCACCGCCACCAGCAATACCATCAGCAGACCGGCACGATACGAGAGTGCCATCCGGCCCAGCCAGCCTGTCGCAACCGGAGAATTGTGCAGATGCGATTCCATTTAGGGTTCCTGCTCTGAAAACTTCCGTTGTCAGCAAAGTGCCGGGGGATGTTAGCGCCATCCCCGGCCATTGGAACTGGCCAAATAGGCCAACAAGTTGACAATGTGATAACTGGACTGGGGTATTACAAAATTACAACGATGTAAGCGGAGGTGAGGGGTAGCGGCAGCCAAAAAGAAACCCGCGCGAGGCGGGTTTCCGGGGAGGGGTTCGGGCGCTTGCGGCCGGCGTTACCAGCGCTTGTGGGAGGAATCGTCGTCCTGCAGCGTGAGGCCCTTGGTGGACTCTGCCAGCGAATCGGCCGACTCGTTGCCCAGCTTGATCATCAGGCGCAGGTCGTTGGGCGAATCGGCGTGGGACAGCGCATCCTCGTAGGTGATCTCGCCCTTGCTGTAGAGATCGTAGAGCGCCTGGTCGAAAGTCTGCATGCCCAGTTCGCGGGATTTGGCCATCAGCGGTTTCAGCAGATGCACTTCGCCCTTGCGGATCAGGTCGGCCATCAGCGGGGTGTTGAGCAGTACCTCGATAACGGCGCGGCGGCTCTTGCCATCGGGGGTGGGAATCAGCTGCTGGGCCACGATGGAACGCAGGTTCAGCGACAGGTCCATCCACAGCTGGCCGTGCCGGTCCGCCGGGAAGAAGTGGATGATGCGGTCCAGCGCCTGGTTGGCGTTGTTGGCGTGCAGGGTGGCCAGCACCAGGTGACCGGTTTCCGAGAACGCCACCGCATATTCCATGGTTTCGCGGGTGCGGATCTCGCCGATCATGATCACGTCCGGCGCCTGCCGCAGGGTGTTCTTCAGGGCGATATCGAAACTCTCGGTGTCCAGCCCCACTTCGCGCTGGGTGACGATGCAGCCCTTGTGCTGGTGGATGTATTCGATCGGGTCCTCGATGCTGATGATGTGACCCTTGGAATTGTTGTTGCGGTGGCCGATCATCGACGCCAGCGAGGTGGATTTGCCGGTACCGGTGGCACCCACAAAAATCACGATGCCGCGCTTGGTCATGGCCAGGTCTTTCACCACCGACGGCAGACCCAGTTCATCAATGGTGGGAATGCGGGTTTCGATGCGGCGCAGCACCATGCCGACCAGGTTGCGCTGGTAGAACGCGCTGACCCGGAACCGGCCGATGCCACGGGCACTGATGGCGAAGTTGCATTCGTGGGTTTCGATGAACTGCTTGCGCTGGCCTTCGTTCATCACCGCCAATACGGTTTCGCGGGTCTGCTCCGGGCTGAGCGCGGTTTTGGTCACCGGCACGATGCGGCCGTGCACTTTCATCGACGGTGGCACCCCGGCCGTGATGAACAGGTCGGAGCCCCCTTTTTCCACCATCAGTTTCAACAGGTCTTCAAATTCCATTACTCACCTCACCGCTTACCGGATCGCATCCGGATTCTTCGCCTTCTCGCGTGCCAGTTCCACATTCACCAGGCCCTTGCGCACCAGATCCGACAGACACTGATCCAGCGTCTGCATGCCCAGCGAGGCGCCGGTCTGGATCGCGGAATACATCTGCGCCACCTTGTCTTCGCGGATCAGGTTACGGATCGCCGGCGTGCCGATCATGATTTCATGGGCCGCCACCCGGCCACCGCCGTTTTTCTTCAGCAGGGTCTGGGAAATAACCGCCTGCAGGGATTCCGACAGCATCGACCGCACCATGGCCTTTTCCGCGGCGGGGAATACGTCCACCACCCGGTCGATGGTCTTGGCGGCGCTGGTGGTGTGCAGGGTGCCGAACACCAGGTGGCCGGTTTCCGCTGCGGTCAGCGCCAGCCGGATGGTTTCCAGGTCCCGCATTTCGCCGACGAGAAT
>CAZBII010000024.1:0-38454 GCA_964491665.1 uncultured Moraxellaceae bacterium | reverse complement strand
GATGAAATGTGGAGCACGGTGCCGGCGCTGAAGGAATGGAGCAAGCTCAAGCGCAACGAAAAAGCCAAACGCCCCACCAACAAAACGATGCTGCAGCAGATCGACCGCTTCTACGACGAACTGTACCAGCAGCGCTGGAGCGATCCGGCCATGGTGGATCTGTTCGCCAGCATCCCCAGCGTCATGATGTGGGACGACCACGACATCTTCGACGGCTGGGGCAGCTATCCCGAAGACCTGCAGAAGTCACCGGTATTCCAGGCGATTTTCGAACGCGCCAAATTCTATTTCGAACTGCTGCAGATTCGCGGGCGCAAGAACCGCAGCCTGCTCAATCCCGCTGCGAATCACTATGCCTTCGCCCTGAAATTCCGCGGCTACCACATCGTCGCGCTGGACAACCGCGCCGAACGCACACTCACACAGGTGATGAGCAAGCAGCAGTGGGACGATGTGCTGAAACACGTCGACAGCAACGTCACCGAAGGCGATCTGTTGCTGCTGTCCGCCGTGCCGGTGGTGTACCGTGACTTTTCCTTCACCGAAACCGCGCTGGATGCCACGCCCTGGGACGAGGAACTCACCGACGATCTGAAGGATCACTGGCGCGCCAAGGAACATCAGGGCGAACGCGCGCGGCTGATCATGCGCCTGCTGGCCAACGTGGAACAGCGGCAGAAAAAGGGCAACTGCCGTACCGTGATCCTGTCCGGCGACGTGCACATCGGCTGCCTGGGCGTGATCAACGACCGGCGCAATCCCCAGCAGTCGCGCAAGGTGCATCAGGTGGTGTCGTCCGGCATCGTGCATCCGGCCCCCAGCCGCATCGCCTGGTACGGCATCATGGCGGTGACCAACGACAACACCGAGCATCTGAACGAGGACAGGAGCATCGAGATTGCCATGCTCAAGCCCTACAGTTCTGACCAGTACCTGCGCTCGCGCAACTACGTGACGCTGCAGGAAGGCAGCGACAAGAAACTGTGGCTGAACTGGATCTGCGAATCGAAGGACAAGCCCGTTTATCCGCTCGATTGAACAGTCGCTGCAACCGGCCCGATTCTGGTGCAGAATGGGCCGGCCTGTACCGATGATCGGGTGCAGCAGTACAGCATCGGGACTGGAAGCCCCATTCACACCATCAGGGAAGAAATGCCATGCCAAACCTGCGCCCGTTCTCCATCGCCGCACTGATTGCCGCCGCCATTCTCACCAGCGGCTGCCCGCAAAAAGACCTCACCGCCTTCGACCCCGACGGCATTCTCGAAGCACAGATTCGCCGCACTGATCACGGCGTACCGCACATCAAGGCGCAGAATCTGCAGAGTCTCAGCTTCGGCGTGGGTTATGCCTACGCGCAGGACAACTTCTGCGTGCTGCAAGACCTGCTGCTGAAATACAACAGCCGGCGCGCGCAATATCTGGGGCCGGATCTGGTGCCCGGTTCCGGCGACGCCCAGCACCTGATCAGCGATTTCGGTTTTCTGGCGCTGGAAGTGCGGGCCCAGGCCGAAAGCATGATTGACACCATCAGCGCCAACCAGCGCGCAATGATTTCCGGCTACACCCAGGGCGTGAATCACTATCTGGAAGAAACCGGCAGCGCCCATGTCGATCCGGCCTGCGCCGGCAAGCCCTGGGTGCAACCGATGACGGAAGTGGATCTGCTGACGTCGCTGCTCGCCACCGCCCTGCTGCCGGGTTCGATGAATTTTCTGGGGCCGATTTTTCTGGCTGCGCCGCCGGGGGAAAGTTTTGCACCGGTGCCGGCAGCGGATGCACTGGCAAAAATTGGCGCAGGCAAAACACCGGCAGTGACACTGGCCGCCTTCGATCCTGCCCGCGTCACCCTGCCAGAAACCAACCCGCAGGAACTGGGCTCGAACGGCTGGGCCATCGGCGGCGACAAAACCGCTGACGGACGCGGCCTGCTGCTGGCCAATCCGCATTTTCCCCACACCGGCAACCTGCGTTTCTGGCAACTGCACACTACCATTCCCGGCGTGCTCGACGTGATGGGTGCCGCCATCGCCGGCACACCCGGCATCGTCAATATCGGCTACAACGAACACCTCGCCTGGACCCACACGTTCTCCACTGCGGAACACGTCATTGCTTATCAGTTGACGCTCGATCCCGCCGATGCCAGCGGCATGACGTATCTCGTCGATGGCGTCGCCAAACCCGTCACGCGCAAAACGCTGACGCTGGATGTGGCGGTGGCGCCCGGCGTCACCCTGCCGTTCAGCAAGCCGGTTTTCTACAGCGAATTCGGCCCGCTGTTTGTGGTGCCCGGCAAAATGGCGTGGGGCAGCAACAACGGCCAGTTCAGCGCCTTCGCCATCAAGGACGCCAACCACGCCAATCCCGACATCGTCGATCACTGGCTGGGCATGAACCTGGCGCGCACTCTCGACGAATTCAAAACCACCTTCCGCCAATTCAACGGCGTGATCTTCAACAACACCATCGTCGCTGACGAGCGCGGCAATGCGTTCTACATCGACGACTCCACCGTACCGCAACTGGGTGACGCGGCCGAACAGGCGCTGCGCACCAATCCGCAACTGATGGAACTGCGCCGGCAGGCCGGCTTCACCATCCTGCCCGGCAACTCCGCCGTGTTCGATTTCAGCAGCAGCGTGCCGTTTGAGAAAGCACCGCAACTGCAGCGCCGCGACTTCGTGCAGAACTCCAACGACAGTTTCTGGCTGACCAATCCGGCGCAGCCGCTGACCGAGCCGTCGATCCTGTTTGGCAAGGTTGGCAACCAGCAGACATTGCGCTCGCGCATGGGGCAGAAAATGTTGCAGGACAGCGCCGGAGACAATGGCAAATTCAGCGCACGCGAACTGGAAAATGCCGTGTTCAGCCAGCGCAGCTATCTGGCGGAAGCAGTGCTCGACGATCTGCTGCTACAGTGCCAGAGCCAGGGCGCCACGCCCGTAACAATGAACAGTGGTGCAACCGTGACGATCGCCGCCGCCTGCAACGCACTGGCGCAGTGGGATCGCCGCTTCCACCGCGACAGTCGCGGCGCGCTGGTCTTCCGCGAATTCGCCATGCAGTTTGCACGCAATCCGCAGTGGACGGTGCCGTTCGATCCGCAACAACCGCTGGACACTCCGCACACGCTGCTGGCCAGTGACATCACGCTGCAGCAGCTGGCGCAGGCCGTGCTGAATCTGCAGGCGGCAGGGCTCGCCGTGGATGTGCCGCTGGGCGACGGCCAGTTCGTGCAGCGCACCCTGGCGGACGGCAGTCTGGGCGAGCGCTTCCCCTGGGCCGGCGCCCACAATGTCGACGGCGGCTTCAACGTGTTCCGCCCGGTGTACGGCAGCGACGGCTCCCTGCTGCCGCGCCGCCTCTTCACGCCGCTGCCCGGCACCGAACTCAGCGCCGACGCCCAGGGCTATGCCGTGGATTACGGCTCCAGCTGGATCATGACCGTCGACTTCACCCGTCACGGTCCGCGCGGCCGCGGCCTGATGACCTACTCCCAGTCCACCGACTACGACTCGGAACACGCGCTGGACCAGACCCGCCTGTACTCGGAAGCGCCGCGCCTGCATGCGCTGCCGTTCCGCGAACGGGACGTGGCCGCGCACACCGTATCCGAGACACGGCTGCGGCTGGACACGCGTCGCCCATGACCG
This sequence comes from uncultured Moraxellaceae bacterium, assembly GCA_964491665.1. Classification (GTDB taxonomy): domain Bacteria; phylum Pseudomonadota; class Gammaproteobacteria; order Pseudomonadales; family Ketobacteraceae; genus Ch67. The sequence continues at coordinate 34,798 of CAZBII010000024.1, read as the reverse complement.
GCGGCCGCAACCCTCCCAATTACAATCGACAAGGAAATCAGCACATGAAACAAGGAAGACATCTCTGGCAACCGCTGTTAATTGCCTGCGCCGCCGGCCTGCTGGCGGGCTGCCCGGCCAAGACCACGGTGAAAACCGATGTGGGCGTGGTCAAGGGCGCGCTGGAAGCGGAAGGACAGGTCGTCAGCTGGAAAGGCGTGCCCTATGCACAACCGCCGGTGGGCGCACTGCGCTGGCAGGCACCGCGTCCGCCCCAGCCCTGGGAAGGCGTGCGCGCCGCCACCGAATACGGCAGCGCCTGCATGCAGCTGGGCAGCCTGTACGGCCCGTCCGCCAACAGCGGCGACGCCGACCTGTCCCTGCGCGACACCCTCGGCCAGCCCATCGGCAGCGAGGACTGCCTCACCCTGAACATCTGGCGCCCGGCGTCACCGAAGAAAAAGCTGCCGGTAGTGGTGTTTTTCCACGGCGGCAGCCACATGGTGGGCACCGGCTCGCTGTATCGCGGCGCGGCGCTGGCGGAACAGGAAAACGTCGTCTTCGTGTCGGTGAACTACCGCCTCAACCTGTTCGGCTGGCTCAACCATCCGGCGCTGAAAGTGGCGGACGACGGCAGCGATTCCCGCGCCGCGCTCACCAATTCCGGCAACTTCGCCACCCTCGACCTGATCCAGGCCCTGCAGTTCGTGCAGCACAACATCGCGGCCTTCGGCGGTGACCCGGCCAACGTCACCGTCATGGGCCAGTCCGCCGGCGCCGCCAGCGTGTTCAGCCTGATGGCCTCGCCGCTGGCGCAGGGTCTGTTCCACAAGGCCGTCATGCTCAGCCCAGGCCTGATCAACCAGGCGCCGCAGACCAGCTTCAACTACACCAACGGCCTGCTGATGGCACTGGCGCTGCTCAACGGCCTGGCCACCGACGCCGACACCGCCACGCAATGGCTGCTGTCACAGACCCCGGAGCAGCTGCGGGAATTTCTCTACAGCCGCTCGCCGCAGGAACTGCTCACCGCCATCAGCCTCGACCCACGCCTGAACCTCACTCCCGCCATCCTGCGCGACGGCCTGGTACTGCCGGCCGACCCGGCCGCCGCCATTGCCAGTGGCCAGTTCAACAACGTACCGGTCCTGATGGGACTCACCGGGGAGGAAGGCAAGCTGTTCACCCGCCCCGCCTTCAAGGTCACCGATTACCAGCGCTGGACCAGCATGCTGGCATTCAATCCCGACGATCCCGCCAGCACCCCACTCACGGTGGAGGACCTGATCATTCCCGAACTGCTGCCAGTGGACCGTCCGCAGGTGGGCACCTGTGGCGCGGAAGGCTTCATCGTCGGCGGCTACAACGCGTACGCCAATCTGTGCGGCGCCCCGGCCACCACGGCGCAGTTGCAGCAGTTGCAGGATTACAGCCTGCTGCCGCTGCTGGCCTCGCAGCAGCCGGCGCTGTATGCCTATCAATGGAACTGGAACCAGCAGCCGGAACCCTGGCGCACCATTTACGGCGCAGCACATGGCGGCGACGTGCCTTTCCTGCTGGGTGATTTTGATGTCGCCCTGTTCGGTCACGGCTACAGCACGCAGAACGCACCGGGCCGGCTGCAATTGTCCGCCAGCATGATGCACAGCCTGGCCGCGTTCGCCCGCACGGGCGATCCCAACCAGGTCCGGCCGACCCAGCCGCCGCTGCCGGCGGCCTGGCTGCCCTGGTCGCCGCAACCGGGCCAGTCCAAGCGTCTGCTGCTGGAGGCCGACGATCACCAGCAACAGGTGGACATGCAGAGCCAGTAATCCCGCCGGCACACCTCCGCACCAACAAAAAAGGGGAAGCCCGCCGGGCCTCCCCTTTTTCCGATCTCTCGCCGCACCTGCCGGTATCACCCAGCAGCGCCGCCTGCCGATGTCCAGTTACCGCCCGCGCCGGTTCAGCGCCGCAATCAGCGCCGGATCGCGATCATAGATGTCCTGCTTGAACACCACCCGCCCGTCGCTGGCCAGTCCCACCGTGGAATAGGTCAGCAGGATCGGCACCGGCAGGCTCAGGCCGTAGTCCTTCGTCTCCCCGGTGGCGATGGCCGCGTCGATGCCCTCGCGATTCCACTTCTGCGGATCATTGAACAGCAGTTCCACCAGTTCCAGCGGCCGCTCCACCCGGATGCAGCCGGAACTGAACGCGCGCTGGCCACGGCCGAAGTTGGCCTTGGTGGGCGTGTCGTGCAGATAGATGGAATGGGGGTTGGGGAAACGGATCACCGCCTTGCCCAGGGGATTCTGCTCACCGGCGTCTTCCCGCAACAGGACATTGCCGGGGTGGCTCCAGTCGATGCTGGCCACGTCCAGCTCCTTGCCGCCGGGGCCCAGCACCCGGATGCGGTTTTTCGCCAGATACTCCGGATCGGCCTTCACCTTGGGCAGCACGTCTTCCTTGAAGATGGTGGGCGGAATGGTCCAGGTGGGATTGAAGGTCACATAGGTCACCTTCGACTTGAAGATGGGCGTGCTGCGCACCGGCCGGCCCACCTGGACGCGGGAGGTCCAGACGGACTTGCCGTCGCGGAAGAAATGGATACGGTAGCCGGCGATGTCCACCAGCACGAAATCGCCCTTCACTTCGTGCAGCAGCCAGCGGCTGCGCTCCAGATTGGCCCGCACCTGATCGATGCGCGCCGCCACCGGCACATTCAGCACGGCGCGGGTCTGCTTGCCCACGGCGCCGTCGATATCCAGGTTCTGCTCCTGCTGGAAGCGCTTCACTGCCGCCTCCACGGTTGCGTCGTAATCCTTGCCTTCGACATAAGCCTTGCCCAGCGCCCCCGCCAGCACCAGACGCTTGCGCAGCAATGGCACCCGCGCATCACGCATGCCGGCCTTCAGGGTGGGGCCATCCGGAACCGGCGCCCAACCCCCTTGTTCCTCAATGGCATACAGCTGGCGCAACCCGTTGCGCAACTGCAGGTAGACCGGCTGCTGGGGCCGGGCCCGGTCGAATACATCCGCCAGCTTGCGCTTTGTTACCGCCTCGTTCAGCGCCTGCACACCGGCCTGCGGATTCAGGGCATGGGTGGGAAAATTCCACTGCGGGTCCAGCTGGTTGGGGTCCAGGCGGCCCCGGTACAGGTGAATAAGCGCCAGCATGCAGGAACGCGTCGCCAGCAGGTCCAGTTCGGCGCGGGCGCTGACGGATGTCAATTTCGATAACTGGTCCCGCTTTTGCTTCAACGACGACAGACTATACTCTTCAGAGTCGAGCCCGTCGTAGTGCAGGTCCGCCAGCTCCAGCAGCAATTGATCCAGCAGCGCCGGATCATGCCAGGCCGGTCGGTAACCCCGTAAACGGTAGAAGGCATCCACCCCCTGTTTCAGGGACATGCCCTGAACTGAAACGGGGTGTCTGCTGTCTTCGGGAAGGTGGCTGATTCCGCTGCGGATCTGCTCCGCCAGCCGGGCCAGATCCTCCGCCGACAGCGCAGGCAGCTCGGGACGGGTCGACTCAAGGGACTGTGGTGACACAGACGGACGTGGATGGGAAACCTGTGGTGCCGGCGGCTGAACCGCACAGGCCGTTACCAGGACACAAGCCAGCAGCAGAATCCACTGGCGCAACCAGATACTCAGAATCATTGCCAATCAAACTCCGTTTGGCAGTAATAAAAATGTGGTTAGGGTGTTGTGATGAAAAACCTGTATCGCTTGCTGCTGGCGCTGACTTTTTTTGCGCCGGCCCTCTCCCAGGCCAACAGCCTGGCCCAGGATCTGGCGCTGGCCGCCCCTTCCGCCAAGGCCAATGTCATTCACCTGGCGGTGGAAGCCATGCAGTGCGCCACCAGCGGTGGCATGGAAAAACCCGACCGACTTGCCGTCATTGATTATTCCCTGCCGTCCACCCGCAACCGCCTTTGGGTGTTCGATCTCAAGAAGCGTAGACTGCTGTACCAGGAACTGGTGGCACACGGTCGCAATTCCGGCGAAAACTACGCCAGCAGTTTTTCCAATTCCACCGGCAGCTTCCAGTCCAGCCTGGGCCTGTTCCGCACCCTCAATTCCTACCAGGGCAAGCATGGCCTGTCGCTGCGCATGGAAGGCGTGGAAGCCGGCGTCAACGACAACGCCTTCGACCGCGCCATCGTGATTCACGGCGCCCCTTACGTGAACCCGGCGCTGATCGCCAGCCAGGGCCGCATCGGTCGCAGTCTGGGCTGCCCGGCGGTACGTCCGGCGGTGGCGAAGGGTCTGATCAATACGCTGAAAGACGGGCAATACGTGTTTGCCTACTACCCCGACCCGCAGTGGCTGACCTCGTCGGCCTTCCTCACCTGCAATGGCGCGCGCGGACCTCTGGCTTCGGCACTGGCCGACACCGGCATCGCGAGCCGCGTTTCCACCGAGTAAATCCTGCACCGCCCTCACAGACCCAGCAGCGCCTGGATGATGGCGCCGTGATCCTCGAACAGGCGCTCCGGGTCCAGATCCGCCAGCGGCACCCACTGCGCCGTGCGCGCATCGTCGCCCCCTTCCACCAGCGGTAATGCCTGCCCCGGCTCCAGTTCGAAATGGAATGCGTGCGTGATGGTGCGGCCACGGGCGGCGCGGAACGGTGCATCGAACACCCGGGTTTGCCGGATGGCGCCGCGCAGCACCGGCAACGGCACCTGGATGCAGGTTTCCTCGTGCAGTTCGCGCAGACAGGCATCCAGCACGGGTTCTTTCGGATCGACAAAACCACCGGGCAGCGCCAGCAGCCCCATGCCGGGACGCGCCTTGCGTTCGATCAGCAGGAGATGTCCCGACATCACCACCAGCGCATCCACGGTGACGAAATAGGGTTCATAGGGAGCATTCGCCCAGCCTTGCCGGTACCCGGCAATGAAACGCAGTTCTGCCTGCAGTTCCTGCCAGTCCGCGCGGCCGGCAAATTCTGCCAGCCACTGCTGCACCGGCTGCGGCAATGCGGCGCCCAGGCTGACCGGCGGTGCGCCGTCAAACAGGCGGGTGCGGATCGCCGTGCCATTCACTTCCGCCACCGGGCCCACATCCACCGCTTCCCACTGGGGAAAGCGCTGCGGATAGTAGCCCGACTGTTGCTGCGCGCATCCGATCAGGCCAATGCGCGGTAACTGCATGCCCTGCCAGTGCACCGCCACCAGCGACTGCACCGTGGCCTGCACGTCACGCAGCCAGACATTCTCGTTGTAAGTGGCATCCAGCAGCGGCGCCACCAGCACGCGGTCCTGCTCCGCCGGCGCCAGACAGGCGCGGATCATGGCCTCCCGTTCCTGCCAGCGAAAAGGGTTCCAGCCGGTGCGCGGCTGCCGCGCCGAACCGCACAGCACAATCACCCGCCCGGCCTGCTGCAGCCCCGACTGCACCACCGCCAGATGGCCGGCATGAAACGGCTGGAAACGCCCGATGAATACCAGAAAATCGAAAGGATGGGACACGCAGCAAGCCCCTTGCGGTCAGCGATGGCGGGCGGTCTGTGCCGCGCCGGAAATGCGGCAACGATACCGAATCGGCGGATTCGGCAGCAACGGAAAATTGTGTGAAAAATGCAAACGGCAAACCGCACGCCGCTCTATCGGGCGTCCGCCACCACCACACGATTGCGGCCACTTTCCTTGGCGGCGTACAGCGCCTTGTCGGCCCGGCGCAGCATCTCCTCCGGCAGCACCGTGCGACTGTGTTCATTGCAGTACAGTCCCATGCTGGCGGACACCCGCAACCGGTTGCCATCCGTCAGCAACACCTCCAGCTGTTCCAGTTGCGCGCGACAGCGCTCTGCCAGCTTGCGCGCGCCTTCCGTGTCGGCACCGGGCAACACCAGCAGGAATTCCTCTCCGCCATAACGGCCCACGCGATCATTCTGCCGCACGTTGTTCTGCAGCACTTCCGCCGCCGCAATCAGCACATAATCACCCGCCTCGTGCCCCCAGGTATCGTTGATCTGCTTGAAGTGATCCAGATCCAGCATCACCACCGCCATCGGCAGATTCTGCTGCACACTGCGATCCTGCTCGCGGTTCAGATGAACCAGGATGCTGCGGCGGTTGTACAGGCCAGTGAGCGGATCGATGCGGCTCATGGTGCGCGCCTGTTCCTCGCGCTCGCGCCAGCGCCGCAGCACCAGATACGCCAGACCGAACAGAAAGATCAGATGCGGAATGCTGTAGGTGATGAAACTGAACGCCCAGAACGGCGACAACCGGCCTTCCGCCGACACGAACTGATTGAGCAGCGGCGCATACGGCAGCTGCCCGCCCACCGCCAGCAGTGTCAGCAGCACCAGCGCCAGTGCCGCCAGCACAAAGGCCGCCGTCACCGCGCCACGATTGAAAAAGATGAAGCCCAGCACCGGCGCACCCGCCAGCACAATGCCGGTCGGCAACGACAGCGTGCCGATCAGCCAGGCGAAATAACAATGGGAAAGTCCGTAATAGGCCGCCCCCAGATATTCATAGAACACCGTGTCGCCGAACAGACGCCGGCACAGCGGCACCAGCAGGGTCAGCACAATGGAACACAGCAGGATCTGGTAGAACACACCCAGTTCCGCCTGCAGCACCGCGATATTCACCGGCTCGGCCAGCGCCGGCTGCGACAGCGCGTAACGTGCCCACAGGGTGTAATACAGGTGCATGGCGGTGGTCACCGCCAGCAGCAACGTGGCCTTGGCAGCGGACGTCCACTCCAGCGGATTGCCGAAGCGGCGGTTGAGCCAGAGGAAAAAATCCATGCTGATCCAGTCCCGGTGAAATAGCCCCAAACCGGATCAGTATAACGGATGTCGCAACGGGCGCCCGCGCAATCAGATGACTGCCAGGTTCCCCTTGGATTCGAGCCATTCCTTGCGATCCGGCGCCCTTTTCTTGGCCAGCAACAGATCCATGGCTTCGTTGGAATCGTCGCCCGGTTCCACCACCAGCTGCACCAGACGCCGCGTCTCGGTGGCCATGGTGGTTTCGCGCAGCTGCATGGGATTCATCTCGCCCAGACCCTTGAAGCGCGTCACCTGGATGGCGCCGCGTTTTTTCTCGGCCTTGATGCGATCGAGAATGCCCTGCTTCTCGGCTTCGTCCAGCGCGTAATACACGTCCTTGCCGATGTCGATGCGGTACAGCGGCGGCATCGCCACATACACATGCCCCGCCAGCACCAGCGGCCGGAAATGCCGCAGGAACAGCGCACACAGCAGCGTGGCAATGTGCGCGCCGTCGGAGTCCGCGTCCGCCAGGATGCACACCTTGCTGTAGCGCAGGTTGCTCAGGTCGTCCGACGCCGGTTCCAGCCCGATCGCCACCGAAATGTCATGCACTTCCTGCGCTGCCAGAATCTCGTTGGAATCCACTTCCCAGGTATTGAGGATTTTTCCCCGCAATGGCATCACTGCCTGGAACTCGCGATCGCGCGCCTGCTTGGCGGAACCACCGGCGGAATCCCCTTCCACCAGGAACAGTTCGGAGCGCTCCGGTTCCTGGCTGGAACAGTCCGCCAGCTTGCCCGGCAGCGCGGGGCCGGCGGTGACTTTCTTGCGCACCACTTTCTTGCTGGCCCGCAGACGTTTCTGCGCGTTATTGATGGCCAGATCCGCCAGCGCGTCACCTTCCGCGGTGTGCTGGTGCAGCCACAGGCTGAAGGAATCCTTCACCACACCGGCCACGAACGCGGCGGTCTGCCGTGACGACAGTTTTTCTTTGGTCTGGCCGGCGAACTGCGGGTCCTGCATTTTCACCGACAGCACGAAGGTGCATTTTTCCCACACATCTTCCGCCGTGAGTTTCACGCCGCGCGGCAGCAGGTTGCGGTGCTCGCAGTATTCGCGCACCGCTTCCGCCAGACCGGTGCGCAAACCATTCACATGCGTGCCGCCCTGCGCAGTGGGAATCAGGTTCACATAACTTTCCGTCACCAGTTCGCCGCCTTCCGGCAGCCACTGCACCGCCCAGTCCGCCGCTTCGGTTTCCGCCTGCATGCTGCCGACGAAGGGTTCTTCCGGCAGCACCGTCCAGCCCTGATTGGCGCTCTGCAGGTAATCCTTCAGTCCATCCTGGTAACACCACTCCTGCACTTCACCGGTATTTTCATCAGTGAATTTCACTTTCAGGCCGGGACACAGCACCGCTTTCGCACGCAGCAGGTGCGCCAGCCGCGACGCTGCATACTTGGGCGTGTCGAAATATTTGGGATCGGGCAGGAAGCGTACCGAGGTGCCGGTGGCGCGCTTGGGACAGGTGCCAACGATGTGCAGATCAGTGGCCTTGTCGCCGTTCTTGAAACCCATGCGGTAGATGTTGCCGTCGCGCTGGATGGTGACTTCCAGCGCCTGCGACAGCGCATTCACCACCGACACACCCACGCCGTGCAGACCGCCGGAGAACTGATAATTCTTGTTGGAAAACTTGCCGCCCGCGTGCAGCGTGCAGAGGATCACTTCCACGCCCGGCACGCCCTTCTCCGGATGGATGTCCACCGGCATGCCGCGGCCGTCGTCCTTCACTTCGCAGGAGCCATCCTTGTACACGGTGACTTCAATGCTGGAGGCGTGGCCGGCCAGCGCTTCGTCGACACTGTTGTCGATGACTTCCTGCGCCAGATGGTTGGGACGGGTGGTGTCGGTGTACATGCCCGGGCGCTTGCGCACCGGATCAAGACCGCTGAGAACTTCTATGGATTCGGCTGTGTAATTGTCGGCTGCCATGTGTTGCCTGTTCCGGAAAACTAAAGCTGAAAGAAGGAAAAAATCGTGGGTATGTGCTGCCCGAAGTGATCGAAGCCGTGGGAGCCACCGGTCTCGACAATCTGGCGGCTGCCGGCGTATTTATCCACGCCCTGCCGGTAGTCCAGCACTTCATCGCCAGTCTGGGTCAGCAGCAGGTAGCGTTCCGGCTTGGTCACCGGTTCCACATCCAGCAGCTGCAACAGACGAATATGCTCTTCAGTGAAGATGTATTTTTCGCCGGTGTAAATGTTTTCGTTTTCGCCCAGGTAATCCCGCAGCAGTTCGTACGGCCGCACGGCGGGATTCACCAGCACCAGCGGCAGGTCGTACTGCTCCGCGATGCAGGTGCCGTAAAAGCCGCCCATGGAACTGCCCACCAGACCGATGCGCTGCGGCAGACAGGCTTCCACTTCCGCCCGCAGGATGACCATCGCGCGCGCCGGATCGTAGGGCAGCGCGGGCACATGGTAGTGAACATGCGGCAGATCAGCCACCGCCTGCGCCAGCAGACGCGCCTTGGCCGATTGGGGTGAACTGTTGAAACCGTGAATGTAGAAAAGATGCAGGGGTGTGGGCATGGAGCGAAAGGCTAATAGCCCTTCACGCTGTAATCAACCACAAATTCCACGCCAGTGACGCGGGATACGCCGGTGTCGACCCGGCCGTCGGCATGCAGATCCAGCCAGCGATAACCCGGCGCGGCGCTGTCCACCGCAAAGTCCTGGCTCCTGGGTTTGAACTGCACGCAGGTGGAGGGCACCGACATCAGTTTCACCCCGTTGCGCACGGTTTCGAACACCTGATGCACGTGACCCCAGAGAATGGTTTTCACGTTGCTGAATTTGTCCACCACCTTGAAGAAGTCGGCGGCGTTGCCGACGATCTGCTGGTCCAGCCAGTGACTTCCCACCGGCACCGGCTGGTGGTGCAGCGCGATCAGCACATGCTTGCCGGCGGACGCCTGCAGCGCCCCGTCCAGAAACTGCAGTTCGCTGGCAGTGAAATTGCCGGGCACCTTGCCGCGAATGGTGGAGTCGAGCATGACGATGTGCCAGTTTTCCAGATCGATCACGCACGGACTCATGCGCTGGGCGATCTGGTGATTGGCCATGATGTCGGTGAGATCGTGATTGCCCGGCAGCCAGTAAACGGGGCAGGCAAAGCGCGCCATATGCTGATGGAAGCGGGCGTAGGAATCGCTCGTGCCATCCTGGGACAGGTCACCCGTCGCCAACACCAGATCCATGTCGGGCTGTTCCGCCTCGATCAGATCCATCACTTCACCCAGACTGTGCTCGGTGTTCAGACCAAGCAGCTTGCCTTCCGGATTCTTGAACAGATGGCAATCGGACAGCTGGATAACGCGGATTGAAGGTTGGTTAGCACGTGAGACCAAGGGTTGATCCATTTCCATTAATGGGGTCGATGATCGGGTACCGGGATACTGGACTGCTCACAGTCTGCATTTCAAACATAACCCACAAATACCCATGCCGCCAGAATCCGGGGTCAGCCGTTTTTCAGTATAACGGGTTTTATTTGCAAGATGTTAAGTGGGTCGGCGTTTTTGCCGGAATCCCGTCAGTGAATATTCACGGCGGGAGGAAGTGCGAAATCAGTCACAACTTTTGAAGCGGACCAACGCGCGGCCCGAGCGCAGGCAGAACTCCAGCCACTCGCCCAGAAAGGCATTCTGCTGGGCTTTTTCATCGCGCTGGAACATCTTGTCGTTGGGATATTCGTAGCGTTCGCGCAGGTAGCGGTTGCGCTGGAACGACAGCACTTCCGCCATCTGCGCATCGTGATAAAGCCGCACGGTGATCGTGGGCTTGGGCACCCAGTCATTGAGCAGGGATTCCTGCGCCACGGCCACGGTGGTGGTGTAGCGGCTGCGCTCCAGCACCGAGATGCTCACCTGGCGCAGCTGGTCGGAATTGGCGTCGACACCGAACAGCCAGTGGTCCTGATCGTCCAGCGCCGGCAGCAGACGGATCAGCCGGTGGTAATTGATTTCGCAATCACCCAGCAGCTTGCGCAGATCAGGGACATAACGCCGGTTTTTTACTGCCATTTTTCCTGCAACCGTTTGTAGTTCATCTGCAGCCACTGCAAGGCAATGATGGTGGCGGCGTTGCTGATGTAGTTTTCCTGCAGGATGCCCCAGGCTTCCTCGCGGGGGAAGACCTGCACCCAGATGTCCTCGGACTCTTCCTTCAGGCCGTGCACGCCGCCAACCCCGTCGGAGTCGATGCCGCCGCAGTACAGATAGAGCTTTTCATTGCTGCCGCCGGGACTGGGGTAGTACTCGGCGATGTACTCCAGATCAAGCACGTCACTGCCGGCTTCCTCCACCGCCTCGCGATGGGCCACATCTTCCGGCGACTCGCCTTCGTCCAGAATGCCGGCCACCAGCTCCAGCTGCCAGGGACCTTCCAGCGCCTCCAGACAGCCGATGCGGAACTGCTCCACCAGCACCACTGTGTCCTTGTAGGGGTCGTACAGCAGCACCCCCACCGCCGGACCGCGGTCAAAACATTCCCGGGTGATCACCGGCGTCCAGCCGCCCTCGATCATGCGGTGCTTGAGCCGGTATTTGTGCATGCGAAAGAACCCGTCATAAACGGTGGTTTTCTCAACGATCTGCACATCTTCGGCCGAGAAACAGGGGCCGTCTTTTACGTCCATGGAACTCTCCCCGCATGCGGGCTGACACTATCCCTAAAGGCTAGCCACAAAACCCGATTGCCTCAACGCGGCAGCGGAAAAACTCAGATTTTGTGATAGATTTCAGCACCTTGCGCCTTGAACTCGGCGGACTTCTCCTGCATGCCCTGCTCCGCCTCGGCAGCCTGGGCAGCGGCCTGACCTGCAGCATAGTCCCGTACGTCCTGGGTGATCTTCATCGAGCAGAACTTGGGTCCGCACATGGAGCAGAAGTGGGCCACCTTGTGGGCGTCCTTGGGCAGGGTTTCATCGTGGTAGGCGCGGGCGGTATCCGGATCGAGGGCCAGGTTGAACTGGTCTTCCCAGCGGAACTCGAAACGGGCCTTGGACATGGCGTTGTCGCGGATCTGGGCGCCGGGATGACCCTTGGCCAGGTCCGCCGCGTGGGCCGCGATCTTGTAGGTGATCAGGCCCTGCTTCACATCGTCCTTGTTCGGCAGGCCCAGGTGCTCCTTGGGCGTGACGTAGCAAAGCATGGCGGTGCCGTACCAGCCGATCATGGCGGCGCCGATGCCGGAGGTGATGTGGTCGTAGCCGGGGGCGATGTCAGTGGTCAGCGGGCCCAGGGTGTAGAACGGCGCGCCGTGGCAGTGCTCGAGCTGCTCCTCCATGTTGCGCTTGATCATGTGCATGGGCACATGACCGGGGCCTTCGATCATCACCTGGGCGCTGTGCTCCCAGGCCTTCAGGGTCAGTTCACCCAGGGTACGCAGTTCACCGAACTGGGCATCATCGTTGGCATCGGCGATCGAGCCAGGACGCAAGCCATCTCCCAGCGAGAAGGTGACGTCGTAGGCGGTCATTATCTCGCAGATTTCGTCGAAATGGGTGTAGAGGAAGTTTTCCTTGTGATGGGCCAGACACCACTTCGCCATGATGGAACCGCCGCGGGACACAATGCCAGTCAGACGCTTGGCGGTGAGCGGCACATAACGCAGCAACACGCCGGCGTGGATGGTGAAGTAGTCCACGCCCTGCTCCGCCTGCTCGATCAGGGTGTCGCGGAACAGTTCCCAGGTGAGTTCTTCCGGCACGCCGCCGACTTTTTCCAGCGCCTGATAAATCGGCACCGTACCGATGGGCACCGGCGCGTTGCGGATGATCCATTCGCGGGTTTCGTGGATGTTCTTGCCGGTGGACAGATCCATCACGGTGTCGGCGCCCCAGCGGGTGGCCCAGGTCATCTTCGCCACTTCTTCCTCGATGGAGGAAGTGAGTGCCGAGTTGCCGATGTTGGCGTTGATCTTCACCAGAAAGTGCCGGCCCAGGATGGCGGGCTCCAGCTCCAGGTGGTTGATGTTGGCGGGAATCACGGCACGGCCGGCGGCCACTTCCTGACGCACGAATTCCGGGGTGATTTCCTGCGGGATGCGGGCGCCGAACGCCTCGCCCGGATGCTGCTGTTGCAGCAGGCCCAGTTCGCGGGCTTCCTGCAGCTTCATGTTCTCGCGGATCGCCACGAACTCCATTTCCGCAGTGACGATGCCCTTGCGGGCGTAATACATCTGGCTGACGTTGGCGCCGGCTTTGGCGCGACGGGGAACGTGCAGGTGGCCGAAGCGCAGGTTTTCCAGCATGGGGTCGGCCTTGCGGCGGCGGCCATAGGCGGAGGTCAGGTCGGTCAGCAGTTCGGTGTCCTGGCGACGCTCGATCCAGCCCTGGCGAATCGGCGCCAGCCCCTTGCGCACGTCGATGACCGCAGCCGGATCGGTGTAGGGGCCGGAGGTGTCGTACACAAACACCGGAGGATTTTTCTCGCCGCCCATGTCGGTGGGCGTGTCGTGCAGCGAGATCTCGCGCATCGGCACGCGGATGTCGGGCTGGCTGCCCTGCACATACACCTTGCGCGAGTTGGGAAACGGCTGCACCGAGGCCTGGTCCACCTGGGCGTTCTGGCTGAGAAAATCACTGGAAGTTGCGCTCATGGTTCTCACTTGGTCTGGCGTTCAGCCGGCAAATTCCACTGAAAACACGCGGATTTGCCGGACAGGAGGGGAATGGCGGGAACTATATACAGCGCAGGCAGGGGCAGCAACAACGGCCGTATGTGACTCCGCGGGGAATGGGTCAGCTGGAGCGGGCCAGCAGGGTCTGGATATGATGCAGCAGATGCTCCAGCGCACCCCGATGCTGCTGTACCACCTCGCGCCCGGCCCGGGCCAGCCGCTGCCGCTCCGCCTCGTCCCGAAACAGGGCCAGCACCGCCTGACCCAGCCCCAGCGGCGTGGTGACGGTGGTCAGCACGCCCAGTCCGGTCAGCAGTTCGGCCACCACGGCGAAGTTGAACACGTGCGGGCCAGTCAGGGCCGGCGTGCCCACGGCCAGCGGCTCCAGCATGTTATGCCCGCCCACCGGCTCCAGACTGCCACCGATGAAGGCCACGTCCGCTGCCGCCAGCAGTTTCAGCAACTGGCCCATGACATCGCCCAGCACCACTTCGGTCGCGTCCATCACCGGTTCGCCCCGGCTGAAACGGGCGGTTTTCCAGCCCTGCCTGGCCAGGAGCGCCGCCACCGGCTCGAAGCGCTCGGGATGGCGCGGCACCAGCACCAGCAACGCATCCGGCATTTCACAATGGATCAGGCGGAAGGCTTCCAGTACCTGCTCGTCCTCGCCCTCATGGGTACTGGCGGCGATGAACACCCTGCGCTGGGTGCCCCACTGCTGGCGCAGGTCGCGGGCCAGTTGCAGCAGGGCATCATCCACCGTGAGATCGAACTTCACCGTCCCCGTCACCTGCAGCGAGGCCGGCGGCAGCCCCAGTTCGATGAAGCGCTCGCCATCCGCTTCCGACTGGGCCGCAATCACGGCGATCTCCCGCAGCATGGGCCGGGTCAGCAGGCTCACCTTGCGGTAACCACTGGCGGAGCGCTCCGACAGCCGCGCGTTGGCGATCAGCACCGGCACCTTGCGGGCGTGCGCGCAGTGGATCAGGTTCGGCCACAGCTCGGTCTCCATCACGATCAGGAGGCGGGGATTGAAGCGACGCAGGAAACGGGACAGGGCGTCCGGCAGATCGTAGGGCAGGTACACATGCACGATGCGACCGGCTTCGATCTCGCGGGCAAAGGCCGCACGCACCCGCTCCGAGCCAGTGGGCGTCATGGCGGTGATAACGATGGGCAGATCGGGATAGCGCGCAAGCAGACGGGCGATCAGCGGCTGTGCCGCCATGAATTCGCCGACCGACACGGTGTGCAGCCAGAGGCTGCCGGAGAGCGCTGGTTGCCGGTAAAAACCGAACCGTTCCCGCACACGCTCGCGGTAACCGGGATTCGCGCGCCCGCGCTGCCAGAGCCGCAGCAGCAGGAAGGGAACAGCCAGATAGAACAGGAGGGTGTAAAGCCAGCGCGCGGGCATGCTGATTCCAAAGCAAAAAGACCAGTGCAGCAGTATAAACGCCACCCCCGGCGCACCCAAGAAAAGCCGCGGGCTTTTGTGGAATCGTCCCCTTGCCAAGAAAAGATCAAAGCCGCAAACTTGGCCGCGTTTCAACCGGCCCTGCGGCCCCTTGCCAAAACACCGAATCAGATGCACATCAACGCCTGGATCATTTCGCTCAACCCGCAATCGGACGTGGTCCAGTCACTGCTGGCAACGCTGCGCGAACAGCAGATCGAGGCCGCCATTTTCCCCGCCGTGGACGGCCGCAAGGCCATGCCGGTCCTGCAGGGGGACGAAAAACTCGACCAGGCCCGCGCGCTGGTCAACCGCAAGGCGCCCCTGACTTCGTCCGAAGTGGGCTGCTATCTGTCGCATTACCGCCTGATCCGGCACGCCTGGGAGCAGGGCCTGTCCCACGTCTGCATTTTCGAAGACGACGTGGTGGCCGAGCCGGGCTTGGGCGACCTGCTGCGCAGCATCGTGACGCTCGATGACGACGCCGACCTGGTGCGTCTGATGTCGCTGAAAATCCGCAAGCGCAAAGTGGTGCAGCCGCTGGCCGCCGGCTACACACTGGTACGGCCGGTGCGCGGCGCGCTGGGTACGCAGGGTTATGTGCTGAATCGTTCCGGCATGCGGAAGATTCTCGAGTTCGGCGCCGATATCAGCATGCCGATCGACAAGCTGTATGACAGCTTTTTCCTGTTCGACCTGCATTGCTTCAGCGTCGAGCCGCATGCGATATATGAGCTGGCGAATCCTTCCACAGTGGTGAAAACCGGCGGCAACCTCGACCGGCGCCTGTGGATCGCGCTGCAATGGCACCTGAACAAACTGCACCGCAGCCTGCGGCGGAAGCTGCATTATCTGGCAAACCGGGATGCGTTCAGTCCTGCAACCAAACCCAAAGGTTCTCAGGGGAAGAGCAAGCGGATACGGTGATTTAACTCACCGCCAAAATTTTCAGGCAAACGGCAGCAAACGCAAAAACCAGCTACCCCTGCACAGCTTGCTCCGGACCTTGTCCGGATTTCTGAAAAGACACAGGAATACGCTGCCACGCCCCCGCAAAAACGCTGCCAGCCGGGCGTTGTAAAAAACGCGGCTGTTTCGGCGCAGCAACCGGGAACATTCTTCCAGTAACGCTACTTCGCCCGCCTCCAGCATGCCGGACTGCATCATCGCCTCCATCAGCGCGACATGCTTGTCATCCCGCAGCTGCTTCTGCCGGTAACGGGACTCCTTCCGCCGGGTCCTGTTTCCCAAAATCACGTTATTGTCATGCTGCCGGTAGTAGGACAGCACCTGCTGGCTGGCCTTCAGCTGACCGCTGGCCGCCGCCGCGATGGCCAGCCACTGGTCGTGCACCTTGACGCTGGCCGGAAACGGCAGCGCCTGCGCCAGCAGCTCCCTCCTGATCAGACAGGCATGACCGGTCACGCAGTTGTCGAATACCAGCGACAAGGCACACCGACCCTCCAGGCGCCGGACCTTGGGAAATTCGCGATCAAGGGGCTCACCGGCTTCATTCACGACCTGCACCCGCGAATAGATCAGCTGCGCCGCACCCATCTCCCGATACAGCGTGACGATTTTGTCGGGAAACCAGATGTCATCCTGATCCGCCAGTGCAATCAGCTCGCCGGTGCACGCCGACATCACCCGCTCGAAATTGCGCACGAACCCCAGGTTGCGCTCGCTTTCCAGCAGGCGGATGCGCGGATCGTCAGCCTGGTAACGGCGCAGAATTGCCACGGTTTCATCGGTGGATGCATCATCGCCAATCACAATTTCCAGATTGGAATAAGACTGCTGCAGGATGGAGTCCAGCTGCTCGACAACAAAGCGGGCGCCGTTGTATGTGCACATCGCAATCGAAATCAGCGGCTCAGGAGTCTGCACACCATTAACGCCCCTCTCCCCGCTTTTCCCGCCCAAAACCACTCCGATCACCTCTCAGTCCCCACAGAATAAAGCCCGATGTGCGCTCGATAAGCGCAACCCGAGCCGATATAATAGCGCCTCAATTTTCTCAGATCACCCCAAGCCGCGCGAGATAACACGATGAAATACAAGGGAATAGTATTGGCTGGCGGAAGTGGAACCCGGCTTCACCCGCTCACGTACAGCGTCAGCAAGCAGCTGATGCCCGTCTACGACAAGCCCATGATCTACTATCCCGTCTCCACCCTGATGCTGGCCGGCATTCGCGACATCCTGATCATCACCACCCCCCGCGACCGGGAAAGCTTCCAGCACCTGCTGGGTGACGGTTCCCAGTGGGGCGTCAATTTCACCTATGCAGAACAGCCCTCGCCAGACGGCCTGGCGCAGGCATTCATCATTGGCGAGTCGTTCATCGGCAACAGCAACGCGTGTCTGATTCTGGGCGACAACATCTATTACAGCGAAGGTCTGTCGGACAAACTCAAAACTGTCTCTGCGCGGGAGAAAGGCGCCACCATTTTCGGCTATTACGTCAAAGATCCCAAGCGTTATGGCGTGGTGAGTTTCGACAGCACCGGAAAAGTGGTCGACATCGAGGAAAAGCCAGAGCACCCCAAATCATCCTACGCAGTTACCGGCCTGTACTTCTACGACAACGATGTGGTGGACATTGCCAAGTCCATCAAGCCCTCGCCCAGAGGCGAACTGGAAATTACCGACGTCAACAAGGCCTATCTGGATCGCGGCGACCTGCAGGTGGAACTGCTGGGTAGAGGCACCGCCTGGCTGGACACCGGCACCCACGATTCCCTGCTGGACGCCGCCAACTTCATCAACCTGATCGAAGAACGCCAGGGCCTGAAAATCTGCTGTCCGGAAGAGATTGCCTATCGCATGGGCTACATCGACGAACAGCAACTGGAAAAACTGATTACCCCGCTGCGCAAGAACGGTTACGGGCTTTACCTGCAACGCGTCCTCGACGACAAATATCCTTTCTTTGTTAAGTGAACCATGAAACTGATTGATACCGGCCTGAAAGACGTTCTCTGCTTCGAACCCCGCGTATTCGGCGACGCACGCGGTTTTTTCATGGAAACCTGGCGCCAGAGCTGGTGCGAGGAACTCGGCATCGACGCCACTTTTGTACAGGACAATCACAGCCTGTCCGGCAAGGGCATCCTGCGCGGCCTGCACTACCAGATCAAACAGCCCCAGGGAAAACTGGTGCGCGTGGTCAGTGGCGAAGTGTTCGATGTTGCCGTCGATCTGCGCCGCAGCTCACCCACCTTTGGCAAGTGGGCCGGCATGCATCTTTCCGCTGACAACAAACGCATCATGTGGGTGCCGCCGGGATTCGCCCATGGTTTTCTGGTGCTGTCTGACACGGCGGAATTTGTTTACAAGTGCACCACTTACTATGCACCCGAACATGACCGCACCCTGATGTGGAACGATCCCGACCTCGCCATTGCCTGGCCGCTTGCAGGCCTTGCCGACGTTGTACTGTCCGACAAGGA
Source organism: uncultured Moraxellaceae bacterium (assembly GCA_964491665.1). Classification (GTDB taxonomy): domain Bacteria; phylum Pseudomonadota; class Gammaproteobacteria; order Pseudomonadales; family Ketobacteraceae; genus Ch67. The sequence goes on along the minus strand of CAZBII010000024.1, from coordinate 16,511 downwards.
CCGCAAGGGTGCCTCCTTCAAGACCGCCGATGTATTCGAGGACGCCAACTAAATGAAAATCCTGATTACCGGAGCAGACGGGCAGCTGGGCCAGGTGCTCAGACCGCTTTTTGCCGACCACACGGTGGAAGCACACGACCGCCCCACCCTCGATCTGGAGGATGCGGCGGCCGTGGCAAGGAAATTTGCCGAATTCCGCCCCGATGCCGTGATCAACGCCGCCGCCTACACGGCAGTGGACAAGGCCGAATCAGAAAGCGCGCTGGCCGATGCAATCAATCATCGCGCTGCCGCCACCCTGGCAGCCAATTGCGCACAATATCCGGCCCGCCTGTTTCACATTTCAACCGACTTCGTTTTTGACGGACACAGCGGCACACCATATCCCACCGATGCGCCCTGCCATCCACTGAGCGTGTACGGCAAAACCAAGCTGGACGGCGAGATAGCAGTGCTGCAGGCGCTGCCGCAAACAGGCTATGTGATCCGCACCGCCTGGCTGTACTCCGCCTTCGGCAACAATTTTGTGAAGACGATGCTGCGACTGATGAAAGAGCGTCCGCAGCTGAAAGTGGTCGCCGACCAGATCGGCAGCCCCACCTGCGCGTCAACGCTGGCCAGCCTGATCCGTTCCATGATCCTGAATCCGCCGGCCGCCGGCATCTATCACTGCACTGACGCTGGCGTTGCCAGCTGGTATGACTTCGCTGTCGCCATCCAGGAAGAAGCGCTCGCGCTGGGCCTGCTGAATAGCGCCATTGAGATCCTGCCCATCACCTCAGCGGAATATCCCACCCCTGCACGCCGCCCAACCTACAGCGTGCTGGACAAGACCGGAACCTACCGCAGCTGTGGCATGCCCATCAGCCACTGGCGCACACCATTACGCGCGACCCTGCAGGAACTTGCTCGCCAGGAGAAAGCACGTGCCTAAGCTGCTCGTCACCGGTGGCGCCGGTTTTATCGGCACCAACTTCGTTTATTACTGGGTTTCACAATATCCGCAGGATACGGTCTGTGTGCTGGACGCACTCACCTACGCCGGCAATATCGAAAGCCTGGCTCCGCTGATCAAGGACAACAGGATCCAGTTCGTGGAGGGTAATATCTGCGACCAGGCGCTGGTAGAAAAATTGCTGCGCGAACTCCAGATCGATACCATCGTCCATTTCGCTGCGGAAAGTCATGTGGACCGTTCCATTTCCGGGCCCGATGCCTTTGTCGAAACCAACGTCATCGGTACGCATGCACTGCTGAAAGCCGCGCGCCAGGTCTGGCTGCTGGAAGGCCGCTGCCCACAGCACCGGTTTCACCACATTTCCACAGATGAAGTCTTCGGCTCGCTGGAAGCACACGATCCGGCCTTCAGCGAGAACAACCAGTATCAGCCCAACTCGCCATACTCGGCGAGCAAGGCAGCTTCAGACCACCTGGTGCGCGCCTATCACCACACCTTCGGACTGCAGGTTACCACCAGCAACTGCTCGAATAATTACGGCCCGTATCATTTCCCGGAAAAACTGATTCCGCTCTGCATCACCAATCTGCTGGACGGCAAAACACTGCCCATCTACGGTGATGGCAAGAACATCCGCGACTGGCTGTTTGTTGATGATCATTGCCGAGGCATCGACCTTATTCTGAAAAACGGTCGTGTCGGCGAAACCTACAACATCGGCGGCGTCAACGAGTGGGATAATCTGGCGCTCGTGAAAGTGCTGTGCCAGAAAATGGATGCCGCTTTCGGAACTGACACCAGCCTGGCGTCCCGTTTTCCAGCGTGTCCCGCCGCTCAGGGCATCGCGTGCGAAACCCGCATCCAGTTCGTGACTGATCGCGCGGGGCATGATCGCCGTTACGCCATTTGCGCCGACAAGATCGGGCAGGAACTGGGTTACCAACCCTCTCTCGATTTCGAGGAAGGCCTTACCAGAACCATTGCCTGGTATCTGCAGAACGAGCACTGGTGGCGCCCGCTGCTGGAACGACGCTAGGTTGCATAATGCCCAACGACAGACTACTCACCATCGCGATCGTTTCCTACAACAGCCACAATGCCATTCGCAGCTGCATGGATGAACTGCTGCGTACATGCCGACATGACATTATCGTGGTGGACAATGCCAGCAGCGATGAATCGGGCAAACTGATCAAAAAATCCTATCCGAATGTCCAGCTTGTCCAGCTCGACGTTAACATCGGATACGGCCGCGCAGCGAACCGAGCCATCGCAGCAACAACCACTCCCTATCTGTTGTTGCTGAATCCGGACATGAAGGCAACCTCCGCGAGCGTGGATATGCTGCTCTCACACATGCAATCACAGGGCGCCCATGCAGCCATTCTGGCGCCCGCAGTGACAGGCAAGGATCATTCACAGAAAGGTCTGCTACCTCGCGATTGGGTAATCGGCGCGGCTATGCTGCTGAATCTTCCACTGATTCGCAAGATCGGAGCGTTCGACGAGAACATTTTCCTGTTCTCGGAGGAAACCGACCTATGCTACCGCGTACGTGCAGCAGGCATGGATATTCTGCTGGACAGTGATCTATATATCGAACACCTAGCTAAGCAATCCAGCACGCCCAATAGTCGCATCGAATATCTCAAAAACTGGCACATCGGCTGGTCACATCTTTACTACTACACAAAGCACGGCCTAGCAGTCGGCAAGAAAAACCCCAAGCGGATTCTGGCGTTGTATGCACTCAAGTATCTGCTGGCCACCAAGTCTGCAAAACGCGCCCAGTACAAGGCACGCTTGAAGGGAACTTTAGCTTTCATGCGGGGAGAAAAAGCGTTTCTTCCCAACGGCCAACCGCAGGGGCGCTTACCCGGCGGATGATGCGCTTCACTGCTGTGCAGGAGGCTGCAGCGCAAGAGCAATCTGATCACCCAACACACGAAAACCTGTCAGACTAAGATGACTATCGTTGGGCGCATAAAAATCTTTCATTTCCTGCGCCTGCTGCCGAAACAGCGTCAGCAAATCCGCCGACGGCCCGAACAGCTCCACCAACCTGGCATATAGCGTTTCGGTGGTCACCGCGGGCATTTGTCCCTCGACAACCCAGGGTGCATAGACACTGCTCTTGTTTGGCACCACACTGAAAACCAGTTTGACACCTGCTTGCCTCCCAAGCTGCTGATAAAGCTCAAGATTGGCTACCGCCCGTTCCACCATCTCCGGCGTTACCCTTTTCCGCTGCTTGTCATCATCCAGGTAGTAGAGAAGCCTGTCGGCTTCCTGGTGAGAAAAAAGATCCTTTCGCGTTAGATCAACCACCACTGCACGATCAAACTGCATGCGTCCGCGATGACTCATCACCTGATATTGATGCAGCGCGGTTTTCAACTGGTGTGCAATATTCATCGGAAAAAGATCAAATGGCGATCCTGGCGAGGGAAAAGATTTTGCCTCTACAGGACGCGCGCGCATGACTGTCGCAGGCGCATCACATTGCGGCATGTCACCGCCAAAACGGTCAAAAAAATTCCGCTCTACAGAAGACACCACAATGATTTTTACACCAGACACCAGACGACCACCCAACGCATCCCGGATCCAGCGATCGATACAGGGCACGTCATCGTAATGATAGGTTTCCGTATGTAGTCCAGTCCGTTCCGTCAGCCGGCTTTGCCAAAAATTATCCACCGAGAATGAATCCCCCAGCACCAGCACATCCGGAACTGACCGTGGCGGATTGGGCTGCCGCTCGAGAGAATCTTGCGGATGCCGCGCACCAAAATAACGCTCGCCCAACTTACCTACCCGCACAAGATCACCCGAAATCGGCCCCATGAAATATGCCAGCAACACCCCAGGCAACAGCAGCAGCAAAAAGCCGTAAACGAAGCCCTGCAGACATCGCATAATCCGAGCATCACGCGCGGAATCAGAACTGGAAGTAGAGGAATTCAGAAACATTGCCTAGGCTCATTACCGTAATAGCAAATAGCGCCCCCATTGTGACGCCCAAAACAGCCCAACGAACAGTACCGCCCGACGCGCTGGTAAACCGTTCCTGCAGACGCCCGACCAAGGTCTGGCTATTGGGGAAAACCAGCGCCACCAGCAGCCACACCAACAGAATTCTCGCCGCCTTTTCTACCGGAACGCCGGAGGCATTGACGGTCTCCATGGACGCAGCAGGCAGTGTCAGCATGGCAGACCATATCGACCAGGTTGTAGCCATACTGTCCGCCCGGAACGGCACCCACGCGAACATGACGGCAGTGAGCGTCAGCAGAACCCCAAGCGGAGCGGGAACAGCAGGCAACAACCAGCGCTCCCGCAAGTGGTTGAAACCGTGATTAACAATCAGGAAAGCACCATGCAGCGCACCCCAGACAACAAAGGTCCAGTTGGCTCCATGCCAGAGCCCTCCCAGCAACATGGTCAGAAACAGGTTGAAATAACGCCGCACAGAACCAAACCTGTTGCCTCCAAGCGGAATATACAAGTAATCGCGAAGAAAACCCGAGAGCGTCATATGCCAACGCCGCCAGAATTCCACAATACTTCGCGACTGATAGGGTGAAGCAAAGTTGATCGGCAAGTCGATGTTAAACATCCGCGATATCCCGATGGCCATATCGCAATAACCGGAAAAATCAAAATAAAGTTGCAGCGTATATGCCAGCACACCAACCCAAGCTTCATAGAAACCCAGCGGAGCGCCTTCGCCCGCGACGCTAAAAACGGGCGTCGCATATTTGGCAATATAGTCTGCTATCAATACTTTCTTAATCAGACCTATCGTCAGAAATGCGAAGCCGATGACAAATGCTTCTGCCCGCGGCGTGAAGATGGCCTTATTCCGGAACTGCGGCATCATTTGCGCATGATGCAGGATCGGACCGGCAATCAGATGGGGAAAGTAGCTGACAAACAAGGTGTAATCTATTGCCCGTGATTCCTTCGCTTTCTCGCGATATACATCCACCAGATAGGCAATCTGGGTAAAAGTAAAAAAGGAAATTCCCAGCGGCAACTCTACATGCAAAAGCGGAAAGCCAGTGCCGACCAGCTGATTGCAGTTAGCGATGACAAAATCGATGTACTTGTAGAAGAAAAGCGCACACAGGTTGAACGCGACGGCAATTGTCAGCAATATCTTTCCCGCCGACTCAGCCCGCGTTATCCCACGACCAAACAGGAAGTTGCATGCTGTAGACACCAGCAGCACAGGCAGAAAACGCCAATCCCACCACGAATAGAAGAACAGTGACGCCAGCGCGAGACTCAACAGCGCAGCACGTACATTCCAGCGCGCAACGCCAAAAAAAACCAACAGTGTAACAGGCAGGAATAGAAACAGAAATTCTGAAGAGTTAAACAACATAACTTACCAGGAACAAAAGAAACATATCATACTTTTCTTCCACCTATCACCATATCAGCAAGCACCCGATCCAAAGCAAGCTTCAGATCACTGAGCTCAACAATGTAGTCACGATTCATATGATAATCGTCATCCTCAAGTTGAGGCCCGATTACAAATGACAGTTTGTGACCCAGCAAATACGCAATTTGGTGGAAATATTCATAGGTTGCTCCATCATAGGCCGCAGACAAAACGATTATATGGCAACCTGGTGGCGCAAATATCATGTTCGCCAGAGCTGCTCCGGTCGGGGCTACGATCAGCTCTGCGTTCATAAACAGCTTGGCCTGCTGCCCGAGCGTCATGCCTGTGACATTGAGCAACTCGATGCCACGCGCATCGAGGAGATCTTCAAGTTCATCAATATTCTGAATGTTGCGATTGTTATAAGTCCAGAGCGGAGTGCGTTTCAAATAAAGCCATCGAGGACGCCCCCCCCCATAGCGAGAATACGTTTGCCTGAGTCTTTCCCGTAAACGCTCAAGTGACCAGCCCGAAAAAAAGAACTGGAACCCCGACCTCTGAGCCGCATGAAAATCACGGAACTCATGAGGGCAGTATGCTGTAGGGGAAACATTAATCAATTCATCCACATGCAGATATTCATAGGAACGCAGGCAGATAATCTCACTAACCGAAGGATAGACCGCACGAATGGATTCCATTTGATTGGCGCCAATTCCTGCGTCCACTAAAACCGGCCACCCATTCCATTCCAGTCGTTCATCCAGCAATGCCAGTTTGGGCACAATTTCCATCAGCCAGTGCGCATAGTTATGCGGTGTCTGATCGCAAAGATTGATCGCTCGCGGAATTTTTCCTACAGACAATCCCATCGGAATACGAATGCGCAAAAACTCCTCATCAAAACGAGAATTTCCATAAAGCTCAAGCGGGCTGCGATCTCGCTTCGGCACATAGAAGTCAGGATGGACTGCCACACGACCATGAAGAAGAAAATTGCATCCACCCAGTACGCGTACGCGTCGATGCCTCGTAAGCGATATGGGGTCCGCCACCCCCAAAACGGAGGCAGAAACCGGATCAAACGGCTGTCGTCCATGAAATATCGGAGGTGGAAAAGCTTGTCTATGACCAGGTGTTAGCGCATCAATTAACTCACAACGACCAGAATCAAGGGCGGTCGCCTGGGACTCTAGCCTGAACCAGGCTTTCCGTACTTTTTTGACACGCTTGGATAGCTTTTTCCTCAGCCGAGGCAGATCTTTCGATACAATCGCACATTCCTTGTTTTTCATGATCAATCATCAGCCCCAACTACGCCGGCACCAACACAGTTCTCAAAACAGCTCTGACGACATCCTGCATCACAATCCAAGCAACTGCCTAGCACAACTATAAAACACCTACTTGAGTCGACGCCTCAATTTATTCAATGACCGATAGCGCTTATAAAACAAAAGCGGATTGGAGATAAAAAGCACCACTGTCTGAAGCGAAGGGGCCAGCAAGGCAAGATCGATTTCAATTTTTAATTGCTTCTTTCTTAACGATTCCCGAACACAATCATATTCTGGGCTATTAGTGATGTGATTTATATCCAGCAACCTCTGAGCCACCACATCCTTAAGCATTAGAAGCCTTCTTTGCTGACGCTTCGCAATTTCCTTGAATGACTCTTCACTTACTTCATGAAGCTTCCACGAAATCCCGACGTCAATACGGTATCTGACCAAAGGCTTTTCAAGAAAAGCTACCGCATCAATAAGTGATGCCCTGAATCCCCAAATCAAATCTTCGTAAGCATTCCGGTATTTTATGGGCGGAAAGCGGTCCAACAACTCTCGAGTGAATGCGGAAGATGCACCAATATACAATGCATCCCGGAGCGCCGTTTCTTTCAAATCAATACGGCCAACACCCCACTCCGGCGACATTAGACCATACTCCTCTCCCTTTGGCCCAATCTTGAACACACAACCATGAAAAAGCGTGGGCCTTCCTTCACGCTCCATATATAAGCGCACCATGGTTTCCACGCGCTCAGGCAAAGAAATATCATCACCCGCAGAGCCAATAATTAGATCACCTGTTGCCATGCCAAAAACCTTGTTGACATGATCAATGAGGCCTAAATTTTTTTCATTTTGATTAACGATGACCGTATTGCAGCCAGTGTATCTCGCAACCATTTCTTCAATAATCTGAAATGTATTATCTGTTGAGCTGTCATCCGATATGATGATTTCTATAGGGGAGTAGGTCTGGGCAAACGCACCTTCGACCGCCTCCCTTATATAAGCCTCTTGGTTATAGCTGCAAATAATCAGTGTAACTTTAGGTACTTTATTCACCAACTCACTTATCCGCTCTGAAACTATTGATCGCAGCAACAACGGCTTCCACTTGCCCTGCGGAAAGCTGAGGGAAAATAGGAATGCTAAGAATTTCGCGTGCAAGCTGTTCTGCGACAGGCAGGACACATCCCACGAACTCACTGTAAGCGGGCTGCTGGTGAGGTGGCAGCGGATAATGGATCAGAGTTTCCACACCGCGCTGCTTTAGCCAGGATTGCAGCTTATCCCTCAACGGGGTTCGAACAACATATTGATGCCAGACAGGAGTAGACCAATCCGGCGTTAGCGGAACAGCGCATATATCCGGGCTGATATTTTCGCTGTAGTACCTGGCAATGACTGCACGTTTTTCATTCCATTCGTCGAGATTCTTTAGCTTGACGGAGAGCAACGCCGCCTGCAAAGGGTCCATGCGGCTGTTGTAACCTATAATCTCATGATAATAGCGCTCTCTGGAGCCATAATTGCGCAACAACGCAATTTTGTCTGCCATCTCTTTGTTGTTGGTAGTTATTCCACCCGCATCACCCAGAGCTCCAAGATTTTTCCCGGGATAAAAACTCCAAGCCACAATATCAGAATGGCTACCAATCCTCTCTCCCTTGTAGCGCGCCCCCTGTGCTTGGGCAGCATCTTCAATCACAAGAAGATCATTCGCCCGCGCCAGCTTGACAATTGGGTCCAGATCTGCACTTTGCCCATACAAATGAACTGGAATTATGGCTTTCGTGCGCGGACTTAATTTCCCGGCAATTGCTGCAGCGGTAATAGTATGGGTTTCCGGATCTGGCTCAACCGGCACTGGACTTGCACCACAATGAGAAACCGCCAGCCAAGTCGCAATGAAAGTGTTGGATGGAACAATTACCTCATCCCCCCGCCCAACACCCACAGCCAGTAACGCCAGATGGAGAGCACTCAAACCGTTTGAAACGGCGACACAGTAATCCGCCCCCACATACCGGGCAAAGGCCTGCTCAAATGCTTCGACCTCCGCTCCGCCTATATAGTGATTTGAACGCAGCACACGCAGAGCGGCCTCTTCCAGACCAACACCGACATCAGCATAAGTTGCAGACATATCAAAAAAGGGGATGCCCGTCATAGCTCGACAACTTCCTTTCTGAATGCCTCGTAGTCACGGTAATAATCCGTTTCATCATAATGTCGGGAAGCCAGCACCAGACAAACAGAACCAGAGGAGAAGTTATCAAGCTCACGCCATATCAGTGAACAGACGTACAAACCTTGATAAGGTCTGTTGAGAGTAACAACCCTTCTGTTTTTGCCATCATCCAGCGTGACATCAAAACTTCCGGAAACCGCAACAATCAGTTGCTCTAGCTCGCGATGCGCGTGCCCGCCGCGACTACTTCCACCTGGAACGTCATATAAATAGTAAGCGCGTTCGAAATCAAAGGGCACATGCTGCCCCTGCTCGATAAAAGTCAGGTTACCGCGGTGGTCCTGAATCTTGGGAAGTTCAATAATTTTGCAGCGATCAATGCTCATTTGCTTATTTTTGAAGACCTTTTGGAACAAAAAACATTACTGTCTCGTAAATACTTTCCGTGTAATGACGCACATACAAATCATAATCTTGCCGAATGGAAAACACTTTCTCCGGAATCTGCCAGAATGGAGCGGTACCTTCCATGTAATGGTAAGCTGCAACAGCCAATCTTGGACCGCATCGTTTAATTACTTCTCTTGCACCTTCCAACACACCCAGCTCAGCACCTTCAGTGTCCATTTTTATGAAACTAAAATCATCGCCGACAATTCGATCCAGTCGATCAATAACAGTTTCAATTTCACCCTTATCAGACAAGATGGAGCCTGAATTATTGGAAGTCAGACGCAGAGTTCCTGATGTTGCCGCCAGACCAACACCATGAAAGAAAACCTTCCTGCAATCCGCCAGATTCCGTCGACTCAACGCCATATTGCTCGGGTCGGGCTCAAAAAGATGAATGTATCTGTAGCGAGGGCAATGCTCGATAAACATTTTGCTGGTATAACCATCATAGGCGCCGACATCAGCAAAAGTTTCGTTTTCAACCTGAAGGCCAAGAAATGGCTCGAAATACTGCCGATCCTCGCGGTGACAAAAGCCTTCCAGAAAGCTGAGGTCATACTGAAATCTGAAATTTACAAGTTTCTGAAAAGTGGCTTTAGATTCCGCATCTCTAAGGCAATCATAAACCCACTCATACTTTTTATAATTTTCAGAAAAATCTTTTTCAAAACCCTCATTGAAATGAACCGGACACAGCTTTTCTTTCGCAACCTTGCGGAACGAGAAATAGTCCAGATTTTCTACGCCCTGGCTGTTCAACAAATTTCGTGCCGTCAACGGCCTGCCTCCGGAAAGAGACAAAACCAAGGCATCTTTTGGAAGATCAGAACTTCTTAAAACGGGTACTGACCGGATCTCCTGCGCAGCAGTGTAATCATCAACAACGCCCGATATTCTGAAGTTTCTTAGAATCTCGTCTGCATAACGGTTATAGCCAAAAAGGAAACACTGCGTTTTGCCAGGACTGGAAAAACGCTCATAGAACCGACGGGCTATATCTTTTTTTTCTTCAGCGTTAGGCACAGGCAGCAAAAGGGTACTGTCAATCATCAAGCGACACCCAACGTTTGGCTTTTGAGGATACATGAATAGCTTCCATAAGCCGCATGCTTTTAACCTCCGAATCAACACCGAATACAAAGGGTGAAGACCGATAATCGTGCTCCAGATAGGAGCCCAGTTCATTCGCTATATCACAGTAGTAGTTAGCGAACGCCTCGATATAGCCGGCTGGATGCCCAGCCTTGAATCGCGTATAGCGTGGCTTGTTCGCTTCGATGATCTGAAGGCTGCCACGGTCTCGATTGATGCGCTCTCCGTAAACATCGGACAAGCGAAGATTTTCCGGATCAATCTGAAGCCACTCAGCTGATCCTTCTGATCCAAACAATCGGATGCGCATGCCATTTCTGTACCCCAGCGCTGCCTTGGTGTACCAGAAATTGCAGGTCATTCCGCTCGAATAGCGGGCAATACAAAATGCAGTGTCTTCAATCTGTTTGAAATTCCCATAGCTGTCGCTGGAGGCAACAACTGATTCAGGCGTCTCACCTACAAGAAACTCCACAAACATCTGCAAATGAGCACCAAGATCCAATGAAATTGTCGGAATGCCACCGTCCGCCAATCTCCAGCCCTGCGGCGTTATGGGTGCGCCTGCAGAGTTCAGCTTGCTAAATCCTTCCTGAGGCATTTCCAGCATAATCTGTTGAATTCGACCCAAGTCACCACGGCGAATAAGTGCCCGCAACTCTCGAACCATTGGATAGCCGGTATAGTTATAGGTGACACCAAGAAATCCGTTTTGCTGCTGCACAAGCTTCTGCAGCGACACAGCCTCCTCTACGGATGTTGCCAGCGATTTCTCGCAAACCACAGGGATACCGTTCTGCAGACAAAAAGCGACATCGCCGAAATGCTGGCTGGTAGGGGTAAGCACCACGACAGCATCAAATTCCAGCTTGTGCAGCTTGACCAGATCCGAGAGAGAGCTGCGTACGTTTTTCTCTGGAATATTGTAGGCAACAGCCGTTTCCCGGTTAACCACTTCATCACGACTAAAACAACCTGCCGTCAACTTGAAAAAGCCGTCCAGCTGAGCAGCAGAATAATGCACCCGACCCACGGCTGAATTTATCCCACCACCCAGAAAGGCAAGTCGAATAGGGCTGCAATTATTTCTGAAGTCAGTCAAAGCAGTTTTCCTCAATGGTCTTTATGTTCACATGCTCTCTTAGTACAGGCACCAAATCACGCATTAGATCCGGAGAAGCGAGCTCCGCAAACAGAATGGCAATTTTATCATAGGGGGCTTCCTGGCAATTGTGACCACTCAACTTCAGCGGCACCACAGTAACCTTAGAGGAAGGGATTGAATGCGAGAATGAAAAGAATGTTCTGGGCTCTGCCACAGAAATCGTGTGTCGAGCCATATTCCTGGGGATAGGCAACAATGGCCGAACCACTATTTCCTCTCCAATAAACGGTTGAGTATACATTTCGGTGTAAGCCGCACCAGTCGAGTAACCAATCAGATTCGAATAGAGATCACCCGGCGCTCGCCTCATACATTCTATAATCCAGAATGTCTCGCCATCGCAGATAAACTGGGTATGGAGCAGACCGTCGCATAAGCCAAGCTCACCAATTATTCTAGCCATGGTTTCGCGCACTGCGGAACGGACGAAAGCTGACAGGAGAGAAGGGTGATTTGAGCTATCAACCTGATAGGGATAGACCGAACAGAATTCATCAACAAAAAAATCCTGAACAATCTTTCCGTTCCTTACAAACGCCGAATGACTGTGCAGCTTCCCATCAACAAATTCCTCAACCACCACATCACCACTGCGTGAGCTATTTCTGGCAGTTGTTATGGCGGAAGCAAGATCTTCACGCACACAAACCTTGGAAACCCCCCTTCCGCTGAAGGCATCAACCGGCTTGACCAGAACGGGCAATTGCAATAAAGATAGCGCCGCAGAATCACCCCCCATAGCCCACGCTGGCGCCGGTATTCCTGCCGCTTTGGTAAACTGCCTGAAGGCATGTTTTGTATGAAGAATTTCGGCGACATTCGGTGTGTCAAAACCAGGGAAATCAAAGCGCGCTGCCGCCAGCACCCCCGACATGTATGCAAAGTCATTACAGCTTGGGACGATGTAGTCGAAATCTTCTGCGGCAATCAATGCCACGAGGGCTTCCGCATTCGAATAATCAAGATAGAAAGACTTATCCGCATGCTCATGGCACGGATCATCCTCATACGCGCCGCAGACAGATATGTGGAACTCTCTTTTGCGCAACACTGTCAATATCGGGGCAGAGCTGTAACTGCTTCCAATCAGTAAAACTTTTTTCATATCCATTGCACTTATAAGCAGTCGAATAAACGTTTTTAGCCAAACGCAAACACCGTTGCCAGAACTCCAGATTCATCAAGCAACACTCATTTCAGATCAGGAGGCAGACACACCTTCATAATCGGCATGATATAGATCAGCGTAGTAACCACCTTTCTGCAGTAGCTCCTTATGGGTGCCCGCCTCAACGATCTTGCCTCCGTCCATAACCAGGAGACGATCCGCTCGCATAATTGTCGAAAGTCTGTGTGCAATGACAATCGTGGTGCGAGTCTGCGCCAATTCTTCAATGGCTTTTGTAACAATGCTTTCAGACTCATTGTCCAGAGCCGATGTTGCCTCATCAAGGATCAGCACTGGCGAATTTTTCAGGAAAGCCCTAGCAAGCGAAAGCCTTTGGCGCTGCCCTCCCGACAACCGCAGCCCGTTTTCACCAATCATGGTATCAATACCTTGCGGTAAATCTACAATGAACTCTTCCGCATGGGCACAGACTAATGCTCTTCTGATTTCTTCGTCAGAATAGGATCTATCTCCGTAGGCAACGTTATTCCTGACGGTATCTTCGAACAGTGCGATATTTTGACTGACTGCCGATACATGCTTGCGCAGATTCAACAACTTGTAATCGTTGACATCAACGCCATCCAGAAAAATGCGGCCGCTCTCAATCTCATACAAGCGGTGAATCAATCCCGCCAAAGTAGACTTTCCGCTGCCAGACCTGCCAACCAGCGCAATCATCTCTCCACTCTTTACCTGGAAATTGATTTCATGCAAAACTTCTTTCTCGTACCCTGGATAACGGAAGCTGAGATTACTCACCTCGATATCGCCACGCACCGTATCGACTTCGTAGGTTCCCTCATCCTTTTCAGGCGGTAGATCCAGCAACCTGAACACCATTTCAGCCCCAATGAGACCACGCTGAATCGTTACATTTACACCGCTGAGCTGCTGCAAGGATTTTGGTAGCAATGCCACCGCAGTCAAGTAACCAACCAGCTCACCAGTGCTGCTGTTTGTGAGAAAAGCTGGATGGAGCAACAAGAAAATAATGGTCGCTACCGCCATAGATACCACAAGCTGCGATAAAGGCCCAAAAACCGCTGACACCTTTCTGACCTTCATCTGCATATTGAAAGAGCGATGCAGCGCATCTTTATATCTTTCGGTCTCGTACTCCTCAGCACCAAACCCCCTAACCACCCCATAATTTGTGATTAGCTCTTTGGAAACCTGAACCAACCTGCCCGCAACATCTTCATTTTTCCGACCAATCTTTCTCAGCTTTCTTGTCGAATTGGTTACCAGAAGCGCCAGAAAAGGAGACAGAAAAAGAAAGACCAGTGACAACTTCCAATTGAGATAAAACACGTATCCCAAAAGAAAGCATATAGTCAACCCTTCCCTCACAACAATCTTCAGAGCATTAGTTACTGCGGCCTGAATTTGACCAACCCCATTATTGAGGCTATGCAGAATAAATCCCTGCGAAGTTTCATTGTAGAATTTGGCTGGCAGTACAGTCAGATGCCTGAAAACCTCAAGCTTGACCCTATTGACCACACTGGCTCCAACATACTCGTTATAGTAAACCCCCATGAACGACCCGATACCACGAACAAAGAAGACCCCAACCGCCAAAAATGGATATATCCAGCGCGCTTCAGAATCTTTGTGTTCAATGGAATTGATAACGAGCTCCATCACCTTTGCGAGCATCGGCTGGGAAGCCGCAAAAATGGCAAAACCTGCAATACTAAGAAAAAAGCAACCCAGCAAACCTTTTAAATACTTCAACAACCGAATATAGGTCTGAAGTTGTGACGCAGGCTTGGCAGATCCCAACAACGGCTCATTGCTCATCTTGATTCACACTAAATTACTCGAAACGAAGCTTCCTGATTTCGACATCAATCGCAACGGGAAAGAGAAGCACAAAAGCGGACCTGAATACCGATCATCCCGCCCCACACAAACAGACTTTGCTGCGGATTGTATCACTTTGCCCCAACCCACCCCAGCTTCTTGCCTCACAAAACAGCGCTGGAACGCAATGTCATGCCTGACATCTTGGTGGCCACGACAATGAAAAATCCTCCCGACTCAACGTTAAATTGGGGTTATAGAACGGATCATTCTGAAGAAGACAACCCCAGCGCTCACGCATGTACCGCGCCTCCCGGACAAGCCTGGCCTGTTTGTCCGGAGTCACCTCATAACCACGGGAAGCAGACTCATGATGATAAAGCTCCGCATACGGAGTCCAGATATTTTGCAACCCGATCTCCGCCAGCTTCAGACAAAAATCAACGTCGTTATATGCAACGGCAAGCTCGTTTTCATTGAGCCCGCCCACACGATCATAAAGCGACTTACGCACAACAAGACAGGCAGCGGTCACTGCAGAATACTCACCAACAACTGCAGCCCGACAAAAGTAACCAGCATCCTCGCGATCAATTCCCTTATTGGAATGACCCGCCACACCTTTGATACCCAAGATCACACCACCATGCTGGAGACGACCATCAGGGTATAGAAGCTTGGCACCAACAGCACCAACCCAAGGCTGCATGGCCAAGGACACCATCTCATCAAGCCATCCGGGCGATACCACCTCAATATCATTGTTAACCAGGGCAAGCACATCTCCTGAAGCCCTGCTAGCAGCCAAATTATTAAGTGCCGAAAAGTTAAAAGGCCTGTCATCGCGGATCAACTTGATTCGAGAATCCTGCGCCAACTGTGCAAACAGATCCAACGACTCAGGCTCATCCGAGCCGTTGTCCACCAAAATGATTTCATAATGGGCATATGTCGTTTTTCTTAGGATGCTATCTATGCACTGTTTGACAAGACGACCTGCATTTCGTGTTGGAATGATCAGGCTAACCAGCGGTGGACTGGCTGGCAGTTCATACAGAACGCGCAAACCATATTTGCTTTTATTGACCTTGGCTGAGACATTCGATCGCTTCAGGTACGATTCCAGCACCAACACAGCCGATGCATTGTATTGCAAGCGCTTACACCAAAAATTGTCTTCATCGCTCTCCGCAATATAATTATAATAGGTAACCTCCGGGGAATGAGCGACAAAATCGCCCCCACATCGCTCAACACAACGCAACACCAAGTCAAAATATTCAGCGCCTTCACACATTGACCCGAAGCCACCCAATTCGATTATTTTTTGTGTGCGGAACGCGGCGGCCTTACCGAGCACATCGACGGCAAAAAAATAATTTAAACTCCAGCTTGGCTTGAAATACGGCCCCAAAAACCGACCTCGCGAATCCACACAGGCTTCATCTCCATAACATAGCCACGCATTTTCTTTTCTGCCTATTGCATTTGCATAGGCACGCAGCGCACCCTCTGACAGCCTGTCTTGCGCATCGACAAAAACAATCCACTCACCGTTAGCTCTATACAAGGCTTCATCCATAATGTCAGCTCTCGAGCTACCAGAACCAGGTGCAATGACCCTAAATTCCCGCGCAAGCTTGGTGGACCTCTTTATCGACGCATCACACAGGACATCAACTGGCTGCGCCGAAACAACTATTAACTCCCAATCCTGGAAATTCTGGCAAAAAATCGAGCGCAAGGTTGCCCGCAGCAGATGACGGCGAACACCACTATCCACAACAACGATCGTAAAGGCTGGCCTATTTTCAGAGATGATTCCGAATCCGAAATCTGGCGTCAAACTTTTCAACATTTTCTCGGAGTAGCATTGCCGCCAGAACCGGTAATCATTTCGCATGCTGGCGCGAACACGAGTTTTTCCAAACATCATTTCGACGCGCATCAATTCGCGATCAATCAGATGTTTTAATTTATTGCCTATCTT
>CAZBII010000023.1:0-38623 GCA_964491665.1 uncultured Moraxellaceae bacterium | reverse complement strand
ACAGCACACCGTTGAACCAGGGCAGCCAGAGTTGCTGCATCGTGAAAGCAACATACACCAGCAGACTGGCAATCCCCGCCGTCAGCAACAGCGCCAGCGCCGACGTCACCGGCGCCAGCGAGCGCGCCAGCACAAACACCAGCGCCCCGTACAGCCACACCAGCACGAACTGCCATCCGGGCGGAATTTCCCGCAGCCAGGAATCATCCACCAGATTGGCGAATGCCGTGGCCGCCAGTTCCACGCCGCTGATGTCGAGGCCGCTGTCCGCCGTGAAGGCCGTGTAAAAACCGTCGCGCTGATCGTGCTGATAGGTGGCCGAGTAGCCCACGAACACCACCGCGTCTTTCACCAGCGCCGCCACCGCTTCCGGCTGCCGGAGCAGACGGGCATAGTCGATGGTGGGAAGCGTGCGCGGCGGGCCGTAAAAATTGTAGAGCAGCGAATCCGTCGCCGGAAAATGAAAGGACGGCTGCAGCAACTGCAGTGCCCGCGCATGCAGGGTGAGCTGTTGCGGAAAAGCCGGATGGTGAAGGAAAAAGCGGTCCACTCGCGCGGGAATTTTCGGCAGGATCAGAGGCGCGGTGCCCTGCGCAGCTTCGGCCAGTAATGCCAGCGGCGGCACGATCCGCTGCTGGTCGGCAACGTCATCGCCACCCAGAGGAATCAGCTGGCGCTCGGCCCGCGCGAACAGCAGGACATTGCCAGCCCGGCGCAGCGCATCAGCAAAAGCCTGATCGCCCGCTGCATCGCGTGGCTGTTCAAAGAAAATGTCGAACACCACCTGCCGGGCACCCAGCGCCTGCAGCTGCGTCACAGCCTGCGCATGCACGGAGCGGCTCCACTGATGCGGCTTGTCCGACACGCCCAGCGCCTGCGCACTTTCCCGCGTGATGGCCAGCACCACAATGCCCGGCGGCGGCGTGCGCTCGCCCCGCCACTGGAACAGCATTTCCAGCCCCAGCCGCTGTTCGACACTGGCTCCCCACGGCGACAGCGTCCACAGCGCAAACAGCGCCAGCAGACCGAGCGGCAAAACCAGACTGCCCATTCGCCTGATGCGGGTGCGCACTGACCGACTCCCTGTCCCGTTGAATTGCCGTCACTATAACGTCAATGCCGCCCGGTGAAATAGCGCTGGAACTGGTGCCAGGCCGCCGCGCACACATCCAGACGGTGCGGATTGGCGTAGAGATAGTGGCCGTCTTCAAGCGCGCACTGGGTCACGGCCACGCCTCCCTCGCAGTTGTCGTAGGTCGCGCAGGCGCCGCGACCAGGCTCGCAGTCCGCTGCACTGCCGGGCTGGTCGCAGATGTCGGACACCACCGGATCGCCCGCACAATGACTGGCCTGGGCCCAGCGCGCCAGACTGGTTTTCGCCGTGGCGGACCAGCCCAGCGACAGCGAGTACGGCACGATGAAGTCCCGCCTGCCCCGCATTTCCAGCAGCGGAAACGCCGGCTTCTGCCAGCCCCGCTCATCGGTGGCCCGACAGGATTCCGCCCGCCGGTAAGGGAAGCTCTGCGACGCCAGCGCCGCGCCGGCAAACACATCGGAAAAATCGCAGGCCAGCTTGCCCGCCATGGCCGCGCCATTGGACAGACCCGTTACGTAAATCCGGCTCCGGTCGACCTGTAACCGGGAAGTGGATGCATCGGTGAGACACTGCACGATTTTCAGCGCGAAGCCTTCATCATCCTGTCCGCGCGGGTTGCAACAGTAATCGCCGGCGTCCCAGGTGGGAGGAAAGCCGAGCGCCTGGGGCCAGGCCACCACTGCACCTTCGCGGTCGGCCAGAGTCTGCCAGCAGGAAAGCCCGGCCTGCTGCACCGCGCTGGATGTCTGGCCATGAAAATCCAGCACCAGCGCCGCACCGGGACGATAGCCCGCCGGCACATACAGCCGGTAACTGCGCCAGCGTCCGTCATGCCGCAGATAGACGGTATGCGCCTTGCCAGCCTCCGTTCGCATCCAGCCGCAGGACAGATCGCGGGCCAGCGCCGGCTGCATGCCGCCCGCCCACCAGAGACAACCAACCAGACCGACCACCTTCTTCCACATGACAGCGCCCTCCCGTAGCGACAGGCCAGCCGTCTGCAGTGCGTCCCCTCGCCGTCGCCGCAGCGCCGATATCCGGTGTTCAACTTCAGTATAGGTCCGTCCCTCTGCCACATTGACCGCGGCCGCGAGGTTCTGGTACTAATGTCCCAGCCAGTGCTTCTCCCAAAATAACTACAACCCTTCCGGCAACCACACGAGGACGCCGCCATGCACCGCCGCCTGTTCAGTCCAACAGCGCTGTACCGTCTTGTATTTTCAATTGTTGTTTCACTTGTTCTTGCACCGGGATTCACCTTTGCCGCCAGCTGGGATTACGAACGTGTGATCACGCTGGAAGCCGGCCCCAACCTGCCGTTCGATCTGAAAGCGGCATTCCTCTCGGTAAAACCCGGCACCGTGATCGAGCTGCCGGAAGGCACCTACCATTTCGACGACGAACTGATCCTCAACACCTCACACGTGACGATAAAAGGTCAGGGCATGGACAAAACCATCCTGTCCTTTGCGCAGCAGCCACAGGGCGCCCAGGGCATTCTGGTGCAGGCAGACGCATTTGCGATTTCCGATCTGGCGATTGAAGACACGGCGGGCGACGGCCTGAAAATCGAGAATTCCAACGGCGTGGTCGTGCAGCGGGTGCGGGTGGAATGGACCAATGGTCCGGCGGAGCAGAACGGCTCCTACGGTTTCTATCCCATCAACTGCGACAACGTGCTGATTGAAGACAGCATCTCGATTGGCGCGTCCGACGCCGGCATTTACGTCGGCCAGTCGCGCGACATCGTGGTACGCCGCAACCGCGCCGAGTACAACGTCGCCGGCATTGAAATCGAAAACTCCACCAACGCCGACGTGTACGAAAACGTCGCCACCCACAACACCGGCGGCATCCTGGTGTTCGACATGCCCAACCTCACCCAGGCCGGCCACCACACCCGCGTCTACAACAACCAGGTGATCGACAACAACACCAAAAACTTCGCGCCCAAAGGCAACATCGTCGGCAAGGTGCCCACCGGCACCGGCGTGATGGTGCTGTCCACTGACTGGGTGCACGTATTCGACAACGTCATCACCGGCAACAAGACCACCAACTTCGCGATTTTCAGCTTTGCCTCGGTAGCGATCCTCGACGGCACTCCGCTGCCGGAAGGCTACGATCCCTATCCCGAACATATCTACGCCTACAACAACACCATGCAGAAACAGCGCAGCTGGTATTTCGACGGCGGCGAATTCAACCTGCTGGCGAACCTGCTGTTCATCCTGAAACTGGCGCCGGTGTCCGACATCGTGGTGGACGGTCAGACCCACACCGACCTCTCCGCCGCCGACTGGTGCTTCCAGGACAACTATCGCCCCACCGGTTCCCGCGCCAGTTTCGGCAACCTGCAGCTGCAAAAGAGCAACTGGTTCCTGCAACTGCTCGGCGTGCCCGGCACTCCCGCCAAACTCGGCTACCCGGTGGAAACCAACTGCACGCAAGTGGACTTCGGCGCAGTCGATCTGGACCTGACCGTGTTCGACACCGTGCCCGCGCCGACCGATGAATACACCGACGAGGAAATCGCGGCGTTGTGTGCCGGCGACGACAGCACTGGCGTCAACTGGAATGCGTATGCAGTGAACTGCCCCACCCTGTCCAGCTACCGCCTGTTCGTCGACAACAACCCGCTCGGCACACCCAACACATCCCGCGCCGTGCCCTACGATCTCACCACCCCGCTGTTCAGCGACTACGCGCACAAATACCGCGTCGTGTACGTGCCCAACGGCGCCGCCGCCATCTACAGCGACACCGGTCCGTTCGCTTTCCCGATCGGCACCATCATCGCCAAAACCTTCTCACTGCCGCTCAACACCGGCGTGGAAAAAGTGGTGGAAACCCGCCTGCTGATTCATCGCGCCAGCGGCTGGACCGGCGTCACCTACATCTGGAACGACGACCTGAGCGAAGCGACACTGGCGCTCGGCGGCGGCGCGCTGGATGCCACCATCACCGATCCGGACGGCAATGACGTCGCCGTGCATTACCGCATTCCCAACATGAACCAGTGCACCAACTGTCATGGCGTGAAAGCCGAAGGCGACGAAACCTTCCGCAACCTGCCGATCGGTCCCAAGGCGCGCTTCCTCAACAACGCCTACCACTACGACAGCGGCGTGGAAAACCAGCTCGTTCGCTGGAGCAGTCTGGGCCTGCTGACCGGCGCGCCCGATCCCGCCACTGCGCCGCGCCTGCCGGTGTGGAACGATCCGTCCGACGGCACCGAGGAACAGCGCGCCCGCGCCTACCTGGACATCAACTGCGCCCACTGTCACAGCGAAACCGGCCGCGCCCGCGCCACCGGCCTGTGGCTCACCCCCGACCGCGCGCTCGATGCCCACTACGGCCTGTGCAAACCTCCGGTCGCCGCCGGTGTCGGTTCCGGCGGACTGAAATGGGACATCGTACCCGGCAACGCCGCGCAATCGATTCTGGTCTATCGCCAGCAATCGAATGATGCCGCCATCCGCATGCCGGAACTGGGCCGCAGCAGCGTGCACACGCAAGGCGTCGAGCTGGTTTCCAGCTGGATCAACTCGCTGCCGGCCACCACCTGCGCCGCTACCCCGTAGCGCGCAACCCGCTATCTCCTCGCTGCCCCCACCTTCGCGTGGGGGCTTTTTTTTGCACCGGCAACAGGCTTGCATTACCCCCCATCGCCCATACAATGCAGACAACCCTGTTTTTGACCCTGCCGGAGCCCTGCATGAAAACCCTGCGCACCCTCACCCTGTGGCTATCCCTGCTGGCATCGCTCTCCTTCCTCTCCGGCTGCGGCTACAACGACCTGCAACGACAGGACGAAAATATCAATGCCGCCTGGTCGGAAGTGCTGAACCAGTACCAGCGCCGGGCGGATCTGGTGCCCAATCTGGTGGCCACCGTGAAGGGCTACGCCACCCACGAAGAGAAAGTGCTGACAGAAGTGGCAACCGCCCGCTCCAATCTCGGCAAGCTGCAGCTGACCAGCGAAACGCTCACCGATCCGGCGCAATTCGAAGCCTTCAACCGCGCCCAGTCACAGATGACCTCCGCCCTGTCACGCCTGATGGTGGTGTCAGAGAATTATCCGCAGCTGAAAGCCGACCGCGCATTCCAGGATCTGTCGGCGCAACTGGAGGGCACCGAAAACCGCATCACCGTGGCCCGCATGCGCTACATCGAGGCTGTCAGAAACTACAACCTCACCGTGCGCCAGTTCCCCACCAACTTCACCGCCATGCTGTTTTCCATGGA
Organism: uncultured Moraxellaceae bacterium; assembly: GCA_964491665.1. Lineage (GTDB taxonomy): Bacteria > Pseudomonadota > Gammaproteobacteria > Pseudomonadales > Ketobacteraceae > Ch67. Next base: position 33,279 of record CAZBII010000023.1, on the reverse strand, counting down.
CGTGAAACCCAACTTCACCGTCAGCAACGAGGCGGAAATTTCCACCGCGCCAAAGGTGGATTTCAGCACGCCGGCGCAATAAGCGGATCGCGTCATGCCCAAACTTCTGCAACAACCGCTGCTGGTCGCACTGACGCTGCTGGCTTGTCTGGCCGGCAGTCTCGCGCCGGGAACCGTCCACGCCGCCACCGACATTCCGCCCTACCGCGCCTTTGTCACCGACCAGACCAACACGCTGACCGGCGAACAGAGAGCGGCTCTCGAATCACGCCTGCGCCAGCTTCACCAGCAGGGTATTGCCGAACTGGCGATCCTGCTGGTGCCCACCACCGCGGAGGAAACCATTTTCCAGTACTCGATGCGGGTGGCGGAAAAATGGGAGGTGGGCAGCCGGCACAAGGACAACGGCATCCTGCTGGTGATCGCAATGCAGGACCGCACCTCACAGATCCTGGTGGGTTATGGTCTGGAAGGCTCGCTCACCGACGTTGCGTCCAGCCGCATCCTGCGCGACGTCGTGCCGCCGCGCTTCCGCCAGAATGACTTTGCCGGCGGACTCAACGCCGCAATCGACGCCATCCTGGAAACCCTGCAGAACCCGGCCACCAGCAGCGACCTCGCGACCAGCCCCGCCGACGCCCGTGCCCGCCAATACAGCAACACCCTGCCCGTCAAGCTGCCGAACTGGTTCGTGGCCGGCAGCATCCTGTCGCTGCTATTTGCCCGCCTGTTCCTGCGCCCGCTGCTGGGCAAAATGCTGGCTGGCACCGGCATCGCAGGCGTAATGCTGGCCGGCGGACTGCTGGCCGGACTGCCAATGCAACTGCTGCTGTTCGTGATGCTGTTTGCTTTCCTGTTTGTCACAGGCGACAACAACCGGCGCGGCTTTCGCGGAGGCCGTTCCAGAGGCGGGTTTGGTGGCGGCGGTGGATTTGGTGGCGGTGGTGGCGGCCGCTTTGGCGGCGGCGGCGCATCCGGGCGCTGGTAGGAGAACCACATGAATAAACTGCAACGACTCGGCCAGCACCTGTTTGCATTCCCGTTTCAGGTCCGGCGCCATTTTCCTGCACCTTCACTTGCACGCATCGAAACCGCCATCGCCGCCAGCGAGCATCAACATCGCGGCGAGATCCGCTTTGTGGTGGAACACGGGCTGGAAGTCGGAGACATCCTGCGCAGCGTCAGCGCCCGGGATCGCGCCGCCGATTTCTTTTCCAACCTGCGCGTCTGGGACACTGCCGACAACACCGGCATCCTGATCTATGTGCTGCTGGCCGAACATGCCGTGGAAATCCTGGCTGACCGCGGCATCAACCAACAGGTGGCACCGGATTTCTGGGAACAGATCTGCAATCGCCTGACGCAGGATTTTCGCGCCGGCCGCTTCGAAGCGGGCGTACTGCAGGCCATCGCCACCATGACCGCAGAACTCACGCGCCACTTCCCCGCCACAACGCAGAATCCGGACGAGCTTCCCAACCAGCCCGTCATTCGCTGAGTCAACGTCCGCGCATTAACGCTTGCAGTTACGCCAGGACACGATGTGCGCCAGCGAAACACCATAATGGTAAGCCATCTGGCTGTCGGAATAGCGATGCTCACCGGCAACGGGACAGGCCAGACGCGCGACGCAAGTGCCTGCACAGGCCGAAGCAGGCTGCAGCCGGAAATCCATGCAACGCTGCAGGCGCCAGTCATCCTGCGTCAATGCCTCCGCCGGACAGGCCTGCACGCAAGGCTTGTCGACACAGCTCAGACAGGGCGAAACCGACTTTACCGGCGCGCTCACCGGCAACCGGCTGTCGGCCACCACCACCGCCCGGTAGGCATACCACAATCCCCAGTAATCATTGATGCCCACTTTCATGGGCGAATCATGGTGCCACCCCGCCAGCTTGCCCAGAGCCTGCAGCGGAACCGCCGCCATACCGGGGTAGGCCACCCGGTAAAGCACCCCCGGCAAATCCTCCGCCAGAAACTGCTCCACCACCTGGCGCGAAAACGCATCAACCGGATCAGGACCTGTCATTCCCGCCTCTTGCAGCCGTGTCCAGAACGCGGTTCCACCATGCCCAAATAACAGCAGTTGCCGGTAGCGCGGCGCCCCCATGCCCAGTCCGGACAGCGACTCCCGCATGGCGGGCGGCAGATCATCGATGTTGAAAACGGCCTGCATGTTCAGGCCATTCGCCATCAGCAAAGGAGCTGGCAACGCGCTGTAAGGGGTTGAAGACAATGCAAACGGGTTCATGTTTCGGGACCAGGGTCGGGGTGGCAAGACCACGGATTCTAACGATAAATTCCCACCCGGCCAGCACATCCGCCAGAACCGCCCCGAAACAATCGTTGACTTCCGGGGCAAAGCGTATATGATGAGGCGAGCTGGAAAGTACGGCTGGTATTTATGTTAAAACCATTACGATGTCCCACGTTAGTACCTCGTCCTGTTATTCATAAGTCAATTCCATCACTCCTTCAGCTGAAACCCATCGTACAAATGTACAATCGTAAAAGTTACTCTTGATAGAGATAGGATTAGATTATGTCCACTGCTACTGGCACTGTTAAATGGTTCAACGAAAGCAAAGGTTTTGGCTTCATCGAGCAGGACAACGGCCCTGACGTGTTTGCACACTTCAGCGCAATCGTTGGCACCGGCTTCAAAACCCTGGCTGAAGGTCAGCGCGTTCAGTTCACCGTAACCAAGGGCCAGAAAGGTCCCCAGGCCGAGAACATCCAGGTTATCAAGTAATATCGTCGCAAGACGCTATTATCGAAAAAGGCAGCTTGTTCAAGCTGCCTTTTTTATTGCCCCGCCTTTTTGATTGCCGTGCTTTTCCGCGCCATCCGGCTGCCCCACCAGGAGCGCGCCAGTTCCGCCCTCAGAAACTGGTAGAGACGCGCTTCATCACAGACGGGCTGGACCCAGCGCGAGCCTCTCTTGTGATCGACCAGCATGATGCGGCCGTTGGCCAGCGTCACGGCACGCTGCACCAGCCGGTTCACTTCCGCATCCAGTACATCCTTTTGCTGTCCGGAAGTACAACGGGTTGGCCGGGCGGCAAGGTGGACTGATCGACTTCTGCTGCGAATGCCGGTTGGCCACCCAGCAGCAGACTGCACCAGAACAGCATGCGAAGCAGCCAAATTCTGCCGCAGAATCGCATGGAGTCCCGGTGGACAGGCTTACGCCTGCGGCCGCATGTGCGGGAACAGGATGACATCGCGAATCGACGGCGAATCCGTAAACAGCATCACCAGACGGTCAATGCCGATGCCCTCGCCCGCCGTCGGTGGCAAGCCGTATTCCAGCGCGGCAATGTAATCCGCATCAAAATGCATGGCTTCATCGTCGCCGGCGTCCTTGTCCTGCACCTGCTTCATGAAACGCTCGGCCTGATCTTCCGGATCGTTCAACTCGGAAAAGCCGTTGGCAATCTCGCGACCGCCGACGAAAAACTCGAAACGGTCGGTGACAAACGGATTGGCGTCACTGCGACGTGCCAGCGGCGACACTTCGGTCGGATACTCGGTGATGAACGTGGGATTCTTCAGGCGATGCTCGACGGTCTTTTCGAAAATCTCGATCTGCAGTTTGCCCAGCCCATAGGAATCCTTCACCGGCACCCCCAGTTTGGCGCACACCGCCCTGGCGGCATCCACACTGGCAATGTCATCCGGCTTCAGATCCGGGTTGAAATGCAGGATGGAATCGAACACCGACATGCGGGCGAACGGCGAACCAAAATCGTAGGTTTCACCCTGATACGGAATCTGGGTGGTACCCAGAATTTCTTCCGCCAGATTGCGCAGCATGTCTTCAGTGAGATCCATCAGGTCGCGGTAATCCGCATAGGCCTGGTAGAACTCCAGCATGGTGAATTCCGGGTTGTGGCGGGTGGACAGACCTTCGTTGCGGAAGTTGCGGTTGATTTCGAACACGCGCTCGAATCCGCCCACCACCAACCGCTTCAGATACAGTTCCGGCGCAATGCGCAGGAACAGCTCGATATCCAGGGCGTTGTGAAACGTGGTGAACGGACGTGCGGTGGCGCCACCGGGAATCACCTGCATCATCGGCGTTTCCACTTCCATGAAGCCACGGGTCTTCAGGTAGTCGCGGATGCCGTCGACCACGGCGCTGCGGATGCGGAAAGTTTCACGCACTTCCTCATTCACGATCAGGTCGACATAGCGCTGGCGGTACCGCATTTCCTGGTCGGTCAGGCCCTTGTGCTTGTCCGGCAGCGGACGCAGGGATTTCACCAGATGCTCGCACTGCTCGATATTGACGTAGAGGTCGCCCTTGCCGGATTTGCACAGGGTTCCCGCCACGCCGACGATGTCGCCCAGATCCCAGGTCTTGATGTCGTCGAGGGTTTCAGGTGACAGACCCTTGCGATCCACATACAGCTGGATGCGACCGCTCATGTCCTGAATAACGATGAAAGCGCCGCGATTCAGCATCACGCGCCCGGCCACGCTGACCTGCAGGTTCAGTTCGGCCAGTTCCACTTTGGTTTTCTCGCCATGCAGTTTCTGCAGGTTGCCGCAGTAGTGTTCACGGCGGAAACCGTTGGGGAACGCATTGCCCTTTTCGCGCTTGCGCGCCAGTTTCGCGCGACGCTCAGCGATGAGTTTGTTTTCGTCCTGTTCGACGGCGGGAGGCGTTTGATTGTTGTCGCTCATGATTCTGCCTTTGCTTACAAACCTGATTTCAGGCTCGCTTCGATGAATTCATCCAGATCGCCGTCCAGCACGGAGCCGGGATTGGAGTTTTCCACGCCGGTGCGCAGATCCTTGATGCGGGACTGGTCCAGCACGTAGGAACGGATCTGGCTACCCCAGCCGATGTCGGACTTGGAATCTTCCAGGGCCTGCTTTTCCGCGTTCTGCTTCTGGATTTCCAGTTCGTACAATTTCGCGCGCAGCTGTTTCATCGCGAAATCCTTGTTCTTGTGCTGGGAACGCTCGGCCTGACACTGCACCACGGTGTTGGTGGGCAGGTGCGTGATCCGCACTGCAGATTCGGTCCGGTTAACGTGCTGGCCGCCGGCGCCGCTGGCACGGTACACGTCGATGCGCAGATCGGCCGGGTTGATTTCGATTTCGATGTTGTCGTCGATTTCCGGCGACACGAACACCGACGAAAACGACGTGTGGCGACGGTTGCCGGAATCGAATGGCGACTTGCGCACCAGACGGTGTACACCGGTTTCGGTGCGCAGCCAGCCGTAGGCATATTCGCCGGCGAAATGAATGGTGGCGGACTTGATGCCGGCGACTTCACCGTCGGAGACTTCCACCAGTTCGGTCTTGAAGCCACGGCGCTCGCCCCAGCGCAGGTACATCCGCAGCAGCATACTGGCCCAGTCCTGCGCCTCGGTGCCGCCGGAACCGGCCTGGATGTCCAGATAGCAGTTGTTGGCGTCCATCTTGCCCGAGAACATGCGGCGGAATTCCAGGTTGGACACCTCGGTTTCCAGCTTGTCCAGTTCGGCGGACACTTCGCCGACGGTGCCCTCGTCGTTTTCCTCCACTGCCATGTCCAGCAGTTCCTTGAGGTCGGCGACGCCGGCTTTGAGTTTTTTCAGGGTGGTGACGACCTGGTCCAGCGCGACGCGTTCACGACCCAGTTCCTGGGCCTTTTCCGGCGTGTTCCAGATGGCGGGGTTTTCCAGTTCGCGGTTTACTTCGTCCAGACGCTCGCATTTGAGGTCGTAGTCAAAGATACCCCCTAAGCGCTTCGCTGCGCGCATTGAGGTCTTTGATTTTGTTCAGGATCGGATTGATTTCCATGGGATTTGCGGATCACTGTGGCAGGGAAAGGGGCGTATTTTACCGGGGGGACGGGTCCGGTGCCAGCGCCGCCGCCAATCATTCCATCACGTGCTTGGCGAAGCGGCCCCGGTATTCCCGTGGCGACAGCCCCACCTTCCGTTTGAACATCTTGGAAAACGAACTGACATCCTCGTAGCCGATGTGCTGGGTGATTTCAGCAATGGTTTGCTTGCTGGTTTCCAGCAGGCGCTTGGCCATTTCGATGCGCACGGTCTGCAGGTAGGCCAGCGGGGACTCGCCGGTGGCAGACTTGAAGCGGCGGATCAGGGTGCGCGGGCTCATGGCCTTCTCCTCGGCCAGCCAGGCCAGGGAAAAATCCTCGGCGTAATGCTCGTCGATCCATTCCTGGATCGAGCGGATGGCTTCGTCGTTGTGATACTTGTTCTGGTGCAGGGCGAAATAGGACAGCTGCGAATCCCGGCCCGCGTCGATCACCATGGCTTTGGCGGTTTCGATGGCGGTCTCGTGGTCGATGTACAGCTCGATCAGATACAGGCCCATGTCGAACCAGGCGGTGCCGCCGCCGGAACAGAAAATGCGGCCGTCGGTGGTGATGAGCTGTTCCGGCACCAGATTTACCAGCGGATACCGGTTACGGAAACGTTCGGCATGGGCCCAGTGCGTGGTGGCCTTGCGGCCGTTGAGCAGACCCGCTTCCGCGAGAAAATAGGCACCAGTGCAGTTGCTGACGATCTGCGTGCCCCGCTCGTAGTAGCGCTGCAGCACGACCACCAGCTCCGGGTTGCGCGCCAGGGCCTTTTCCACATCGGCACCGATGCTGGGCACCAGCAGGATGTCGGGCTTGCCGATCTGGGCAAAACTGCAGTCGGCCTGCAGCACGACGTTGTTCAGGCAACGGATCGGCTTGCCGTCACGACTGGCCAGCTGCACGCGGAATTTCGGCGCCAGGCTCTTGCCCTGGAAATAGTTCCACGCTGTGCCGGCCGTGGACAGAAGATCAATCACGCCCACGATGGACGTGGCAAAGGCATAGTCAAATCCGAGTACGCATACGTTGATCATGGCTGTGTCGCATTCCGCCCTAAACTAGTCGGAAACGACAATTACACAGATTGCGGGCCAATGCAAACATTCGGCGCCACCGGCGTTGTTGTGGGGGGCAATACCGCTGTGGCAAGCTACCGCCGCACCGTACATAACGATTCGATTTTTCATTGCGCCACTTACTTGCAGAGGATTTTATGGACCACGTCAAAGTCAGTCAGGAAGGCCACATTCTGGTGATCTATGTTGACCGCGCCGAGAAATACAACGCGCTGTCGCCGGAGATCTATCACGCCATCGGCAAGGCGCTGAAACGCCTGAATGACGATCCGGAACTGCGCGTGGCGGTGCTGCATGCGGCCGGCAAGCATTTCACCGCCGGCGTTGAGCTGGACAAGTGGGCGCCGATTTTCGGCAGCGGCTCGGCCTTCCCGGTGCAGCCCGATGAAATCGATCCGATGGGCCTTACCGGTGAGCGTCACCGCAAACCCCTGATCATCGCCGTGCAGGGTTACTGCTTCACCTGGGGCGTGGAAATCCTGCTGAACACCGAAATCCGCATTGCCGCGAAAGACACGCAGTTCCAGATGCTGGAAGTGCAGCGCGGTCTGTATCCGTGCGGTGGCGCGACGCTGCGTCTGCACAAGGAAGTCGGCTGGGGCAATGCGCACAAAGTGCTGCTGACCGGCGATCGCTGGAGCGCCGAAGACGCCTACCGCTGGGGCATGGTGCAGGAGCTCACCGAACCGGGCGAGCAGTTCAACAAGGCGATGGAATATGCGCAGAAAATTGCCGACGCCGCCCCGCTGGGTGTGCAGGGTCTGCTGAAGTGCACTCGCACCACTGAATCAGAAGATCACGATACCGCTGTGAAACAGTGCTTTGAGGATCTGGTGCCGATCATGAAGAGTGAAGACGCAGCCGAAGGCGTGAAATCGTTTATGGAACGTCGCAAGGCAGTATTCAAGGGCCGCTGATCCAACCGTTTAAAATGCGGGCCGGGCGTCTGACCTGTCATACAGGCGTTGCCCGGCCCCATGCAGTCTTCCTGCGCGAGTTCTTACTGTGCGCGGAAATTGCCGAACGAGAATCTCAATCCCGCTGCGTCTTCCATGTCACCGGACAGGTAGGTCTTGTAGTACACACCCAGCGTGAAGAAGCGCGCCAGATTGACTCCCACCCCGACCTGCGCGTACGCGCCCGCGTCAATTTCGATGTCTTCCGAATAACAATCGCTGCAGTTGTCGATGCTGCGCTCTGAATCCAGCATGGTGGCGTAACCACCACGCGCGGTGAAATACGTCGGCAGACTGCTGTCCCAGAAATGGGTGTAGCCCAGATCAAAATAGAAAGGAATGCCGTTGGCGCTGGAATCCGATGTCTGCTCGTCGCCACCGTAGACGTTTTCGGTTTCCTGCGAGAAGGAATTGTTGTCGTCGTAGGAAATGATGCCAAACCCCACCACCCCCGACAGCGTGTCGGTAAAGAAATATTCGGCATCGAAATTGAATTGCAGGGCGGATGAATCGACGTACTGTTCATCGGCCACGGCTTCGTCGAACGTCACGTTCTCGACGCTGCCGTTGAAGAACCATTTGCCGGCTGTGGTAACGCCTGCAGGTGCCGTTACCTCTTCGGCCATCAGCGACACAGGCAGAACAGACAGACAGGAAACGGCACAGAGTGTTGCCGCTCTTTTACTGAATGACATAGGTAGATCCCCAAACAGAAAGTTATGGTTTTGAAACAATGAAGTTGCCCGGACGGGCGGGAAGAGACTAGCACAACCGGCGCGGCCGCCCCAGTGTGCCAGTCAGGGCGCGGATTGCGTGACGCGGTTGCGTCCGGCCTGCTTGGAGGCGTACAGCGCTGCGTCCGCGCGCCGGATGAATTCCGCGATCGGCATGTCCTGCGCCGGAATGGCGGAACACAGACCGATGCTGGCGGTCACGCTGAATTCGCTGCCGGGAATGGGTATGGGCGTACCCTCAATGCGCCGGCGAATCCGCTCGGCCACAGCCACGGCGCCATCCGCGTCGGTATCCGGCAGCACCAGACAGAATTCCTCGCCGCCGTAACGGGCCGCGATGTCGGACGCCAGCCGCAGCCCATCACTAATCAGGCTGGCAACCTGCTGCAGACAGGCGTCCCCCGCCGGATGGCCATGCCGGTCATTCACCTGCTTGAAGAAATCGATGTCCAGCAACATGACCGTGAGCACGCGCTGGTGACGCAGGCAACGGGACCATTCCTGCTGCAGCCGGCTTTCCAGAAAGCGGCGATTGGCGAGTCCCGTCAGCTGATCGGTCTCCGACAGTTGCTGCAGCCGCTGGTTGAGCAGCTCCAGTTCAGCCGTGCGTTCCTGCACCCGCTGCTCCAGTTCGGTGTTGGCACGCTGCGAGGCGGACAGCAGATCAGCCTGGGCCTGGAAGCGCAGGCGCCGCTCGGTATTGATGCGGTCGGCCAGCGCCAGTGACAGCAGAATGGATTCCAGCAGCGAACCCAGCTGGGTGGAATATTCGGTGAACAGATTGACCGGCAGAAATCCCAGCCGCGACAACACCACCACCATCGCGCCCACCAGCAGGATGGACCACGCCAGCATGTAATAGCGCGCCGAAGGTACCTTTCTGATCAGTGCATGGAGGCCCGCCACCACTGCCAGCACAACCACCAGCACCACATCCAGCAGAATGATCACGGCAATGTAGTGATAAGGCGCCACAAAACAGGACGCCATCAGCGCCACACTGAAGCCGGCAGCGGCCTGCAGCAGACGTTGCAGCGGTCGCGAAAGTATTTCCAGGCGCAGAAAACGCACGGTGAATATGGCGGCAAAGCCCGCCGTTGCCGCAGTGAAAAAAACAATGGCCAGATCGTTCCAGATCGTGGCATCCGGCCACAGGAAACGGAACGCAAGACCGGACTGCGCCGCCAGCGTCATCATCGTGCACAGCATGAAAATCACGTAGTAGAGATAGTTGCGGTCTTTCAGCACAAAGAAGATCAGCAGGTTGTAGATCGCGATGGTGAGGATGCCGCCGTAATACAGCCCCTGCACGATGGTGGCGGTGAAATTCACGCTGTGGAAGCGGCCGTATTCCCACAGCGTCAGGGGTGTCTGCACGGCGCCACTGCTGCGCACCCGCACGATGACATCCAGCGTCTGACCGGAATCAAAATGCAGGGGCGCGACGAAAAAACGATGATCCACGGGCCGCTGGTGATACGGCTGCTTGTCGCCCATGTTGTACTGTTGCAGCACTACGTCGCCGGCCAGCACGTAGACATCCACATGATCCAGCGCGGCGTAACCGACTTCCAGCAGGCGCGCCAGCGGCTGCGCGGACGGATTCTCCAGCTGGAAGCGCAGCCACCAGGTGGAATTGGAGTAGCCCTGATTGAACACCGCTGCGCCGTAATCGGCCCAGGGCACGTCCGGAGCGCGAATGCTGTCGAGGGTGAACGCGTGCTGCGCATCCTCGACAAAACGGACAGCGCCCTGCAGCGGGATTTCATCCCCGTCCGCCATAATCGGCGCAGCCTGTGTCACTGGCACAAAGGCCAGCGCGCACAGCAGAATAATCAGAAAACGCAGTGAAGACATGACGTCCATCGGGCTCTGGCTAATCTTTCAAGCCTAGCAGCGGATGGCCTGCCCTGACAGAAATGCCCCCGCTCGCTGGACACCCAGGTCATGGACGGCGCGGGCGGCAGCTTTTATGCTGCTCTCCGGCCTTGACCGATCATTCATTCAACTCCAATAACAACAGGACCTCACATGCGCGCACTGCAAGTTGAAGCCTTCGGCGATCCCAAATCCCTCCGTGTTTCCGACCTGCCCGAGCGTTCGCCCGGCAGCGGTGAAGTCAAACTGCGCATGGCCGGTGTCGGCATCGGTTTTTTCGATGGCCTGCTGGTGAAAGGCGAATATCAGATCAAGCCACCACTGCCGTTCGTGCCGGGCAGTTCCATCGCCGGCGTGGTGGAGGAAGTGGGTGAAGGTGTCAAACACCTGAAAGTGGGCGATCATGTGGCCGGCTTCGCGCTGCTGGGCGGTCTGGCGGAAAAGATCACGCTGAATGCGCTGTCGTGCTTTGCCATTCCCAAAGACATTCCGCTGGTGGATGCGGCGAACTTTTTTGTCGCTTATGCCACCGGCGTGTACGGCCTGCGCGACTGCGGTCACCTGAAAGCCGGGGAAACGGTGCTGGTGCTGGGCGGATCGGGCACCACCGGTTCCACCGCCATCGAAATCGGCAAGGCGATGGGTGCGCGGGTGATTGCGGCGGCGTCCACCGAAGCCAAACGCCAGCGCTGTCTGGCGGCCGGTGCCGATGTGGTGGTGGATTCCTCCAGCGACAACTGGCGCAATGAAGTGAAGGCGGTGATGGGGCGCGGCATCAACGTGACTTACGATCCGGTGGGCGGCGATTTCACCGAGCAGGCGCTGCGGCTGATGGCGCCGGGCGGACGTCACCTGATCGTGGGCTTTGTCACCGGCATTGCGAAAATTCCGTCGAACCTGCTGCTGCTGAAACGCTGCTCTATCGTGGGCGTGAACTGGGGCGGCGAGACCATGGAAAATCCCGCCATTGTGCCGCCGGTGATCCAGCAGCTGGTGGAGTGGACGCAGGCCGGCAAGCTGAAAACCAAGCCCGACCATGTGTTCCCGCTGGAACGCACCGGCGAGGCATTCGAGTCCATTTTCAACCGCAGCTCCAGCGGCAAGATCGTCATCACGCCGTAAATGCGGCCAGCCCGAATCCCGGTTTGCCGCCGGGATTCGTCAGCCGCCGCCCAGACAGCGCTCCAGCCGCTGCAGCTCCGCCTCAACCCGCGCACGATCATCATCCCGCACGTTGATATGGCCCAGTTTGCGGCCAGGGCGTTTCTGCTTGTCATACAGATGCAGCGTCACCGCCGATGACAGCACGGTTTCCGGCGGCGCATCCGTGCCCAGGATATTCACCATACCCGCGTGCCCCTTCGCGTCGCAGGCACCCAGCGGCCAGCCCAGAATCGCGCGCAGATGATTTTCAAACTGGCTGGTGCTGCTGCCCTGCTGCGTCCAGTGACCGCTGTTGTGCACCCGCGGCGCCACTTCATTCAGACACAGCCGGTCTTCCAGCACGAAATACTCCAGCGCCAGCACGCCGGCATACTGAGCATCCTGCAGCAGATCGGCCACCTGCGTGCGGGCCTGCTGCAGCGCCGCTTCCGGCAGATCGATGGCCGGCGCCAGCGAGGATCGCAGCACGCCGTTGACGTGACGGTTCTCCGTGGGCGGATAGAAGCGGATCTCGCCCTGCACCGACCGCACCGCCAGCAGCGACATTTCCCGCAGGAACGGCACCTGTTCCTCCACCACCCAGTCGCCCTGGGGCTGCTGCGCCACAAAATCCTCCAGCGCGGCCGCGTTTGCCAGACGCCACTGGTTGCGGCCGTCGTACCCCTGCTCCGCCGCTTTCACGATCAGCGGAAAACCCACCTCACGGGCGACCGTTTGCAGCGACGCCGCATCGTGGGCAAAGCCGTGCCGCGCCACGTCGATGCCCTGCGCCACCAGCCAGTGCTTCTGGCGCCGCCGGTTCTGGCTGGCGTGCAGCACATCAGGTTGCGGATGCACCGGACAGTGGACCGCCAGCTGCCGCAGCAGGCTGGTATCCACGGCCTCCTTTTCCACGGTGATGACGGCAGGACGCCCCAGCGCCTGGAACAGTTCCTCCGGCGTCTGTTGCGGATCGCGCACCACGATGCTGCCCAGGCCTTCCACGCAGCGGGTGTCGTCCCCCACTTCCACCAGAAACGCAAAGCGCAGACCCAGCGGCCAGCCCGCCAGCGCGAGCATGCGCGCCAGCTGTCCGCTGCCGACGATGGCGACCCGCATCAGACCACCTCCTCGGGAACGGCAGCAGACTGGTCCTCACGCCAGCGGATCAGCCGTTCACGCAGCGCCGGATCTTCCAGCGCCAGCATCTGCGCGGCCATGAGTCCGGCATTGAAAGCGCCGGCCTCGCCGATGGCCTGGGTGGCCACCGCCACGCCGCGCGGCATCTGCACGATCGACAGCAGGCTGTCGACGCCGTGCAGCGTGTGGCTCATGACCGGCACCGCCACCACCGGCAGCCAGGTGAGCGCCGCCACCATGCCCGGCAGATGGGCCGCGCCGCCGGCACCGGCAATGATCACGCGAACACCACGCTCCGGCGCGCTGCGGGCAAACTGGAACAGGCGGTCCGGCGTGCGGTGGGCTGACACCACCCGCGCCTCGAATGGCACCTCCAGCTGTGCCAGCGGTTCCGTGGCTTTCTGCAGGGTAGGCCAGTCGGAACGGGACCCCATGATGATGCTGACCAGCGGTTTTGACATGTTTGTACTCCAGTGTGATTGAAAGGATCAGACGGCGGTGAGCCAGTGCGCGTACAGTGCGTACACCGGCAACCCCGCCAGAACGTTGAAGGGAAAGGTCACGCCCAGGGACGCGGTCATCGCCAGGCCGTGATTGGCTTCCGGCAGCGCCACCTGCATGGCCGCCGGCACTGCGATGTAGGAGGCACTGGCCCCCAGCACCGCCAGCAGGAACACCCCACCGGTGGACAGCCCCAGACTCCAGCCCAGCAGACCACCCAGCAGTCCGCCTACCAGCGGCATGAACACGCCAAACGCCGCGATGAAGGGGCCGTGCCGGCGCAGGTCCGGCAGCCGGGCGGCGGCCCGCAACCCCATGTCCAGCAGGAACAGGGCAAGCGCGCCATGGAACAGATCGCGGAACAGCGGCAGGATCGGCTGCACCTTGCCTGACCAGAGCACTCCGATCAGCAGTGCACCCAGCAGCAGGAACAGGCCCTGGTTGCGGCCCAGTTCAGACAGCAGCGGCCGCCAGGCAATCGTCTCGCCCCGCCGCGCCAGAATCAGTCCCACCGCAATGGCGGGCACTTCCAGCAGGGCCACGAAAAACGGGAAATAGGATTCAAACGGAATGGCCTTGGCTTCCAGCAGGGCCGCGCCCACGGCATAGGTGCCAATACTCACCGAGCCGTAATGGGCCGCCACAGCAGCGGCATCAATGCGGGAAAACTGGCCGATCCGCTGCAGCAGCGGAAACGCCAGCAGCGGCAGCAGCAGGCCGAATGCCACCACCGCCAGCGCCTGCGGCAGCAATGCCCAGCTGGCATGGGCCGCCAGCGCCACCCCACCCTTCAGGCCGATGGCCAGCAGCAGGAACAGGGTGAGCGTCTGGTGCAGCGCCGCCGGAAAGTGGATTTCCGCCCGCAGCAGGCGCGCCACGAAGCCCAGCAGGAAGAAGGCGATGACCACATCGATCTGCATCGCCTTCAGTCTCCCCTGGCCAGGGACTCAACCGGCACCATCACCGGCTGCGGCCGCCGCTGCGCCATCAGCGTCAGACCGGACACCAGCAGGCCTGCATACAGCAGCCCCCAGCCGGCGCTATCCACCATCACCAGGGCTGCGCCCGCCACAACCAGGCCCACACCCACACTCCACCCAAACTGGATCTGTTGCTTGTGCATCGTCTGAACTCCCTGCAAGGGAAGGAACCGCCCTTCCGATGGAGCGCATGTTGCGACATCGCCACATTAGATAAAAATAGATATTATTTAACTTTTACATAGACAATCATCTAAGGATTGATCATGAGCAGCCGCCTCCATGCCCACGTGGGCACCCTGCGCCAGCTGGAAATCCTGCTGGCGGTCTACGACCAGGGCAGCATCACCGCCGCCTCCGCCCAGCTGCACCTGACCCAGCCCACGGTGTCCATGCAGCTGAAAAAACTGGCGGATGCCATCGGCATGCCGCTGTACGAACAGATCGGGCGGCGCCTGGTGTTTACCGACGCCGGCCGCGCCCTGGTTGCCACGGCGCGGGACGTGCTGGAACAGTTCGCCCGCCTGGACATGACCCTGTCCGAACTGCGGGGACTGAAGGCCGGCCACCTGCGGCTGGCGGTGGTCACCACCTCGAAATACTTCATTCCCCACCTGCTGGGGCCCTTCTGCCGCCGCTACCCCGCCATCGACGTGCAGATGAAAGTGGCCAACCGCGAGCAGATCATCGAGCGCCTGCGGGAAGGCAAGGATGACTTCCACGTTTTCAGCCACCCGCCCGACGATCCGGACATCGCCATGATCGAGTTCCTGCCCAATCCGCTGATGGCCATTGCCAGCCAGGACCATCCGCTGCGGGATGCACGCGGCATTACGCTGCAGCAGCTGGCGCGCGAACCTTTCCTGATGCGCGAGGCCGGCTCGGGCACGCGCTATGCGATCGAGCAGCACATGCAGCAGCGGCAGATCCGGCTGAACGTGAAGATGACGGTGGAAAGCAACGAGGCGATCAAGCACTCGGTCATGGCGGGGCTGGGTATTTCCATCCTGTCGGCGCACACCCTGTCATTCGGCGGCGATGCCGGGCTGGCCACTCTCGACGTACAGCAGCTGCCGATCGAAACACGCTGGTATTTTGTCTGGCTGGCGGCAAAGCGGCTGTCACCGGTGGCGCAGACATTTCTGGATTATGT
Organism: uncultured Moraxellaceae bacterium; assembly: GCA_964491665.1. Lineage (GTDB taxonomy): Bacteria > Pseudomonadota > Gammaproteobacteria > Pseudomonadales > Ketobacteraceae > Ch67. Next base: position 17,888 of record CAZBII010000023.1, on the reverse strand, counting down.
GCAGCAGGAAGGACGGGCGGATCTGCTGGCGGCGCTGGCGGAAACCGGGGTGAACCGCCCCGCCAGGCGCAGCCAGCGGGAATAAAAAAGCCCCGCCGTGCGGCAGGGCCCTTTCGTGTGGCAATGAGCGCGAACCGGATTCAGTCCAGCGGCAGGTTGGACGCCAGTCCGATATCCAGACCGCGACTGTAGCCGTGACGCATCACCATGCGGTCGTCTTCGCGGTAGAGGGCGCCCAGTTCGCCGCTGTGCTGGAACAGCGACTCCACGGCCGCCAGGGTGGATGAGGACGCAACTGCGCCGGTCTGCAGGCCGCCGCGCACCGATTTCCACTGCGCATCCAGCTGGGTCAGCACCGGGCTGTCGCCATAATCCCGCGCCGCATCGCGCAACTCGTTCAGGCCATCGTCGAAAGCCCGCATGCTGTACCGCATTTCCTCCTGCACCCAGGATTCGTGGATGCCGTACTGGTAGGCAGCGAAATACACGCCCATGCGCTCCGACAGCATGCCCTGCTGCTGCGCCAGTTCACTGCGCTCGCCCACATGCTGGGGCAGACGGGCCTGCCAGTCGCGCACCAGGGCATCGCTCTGGAACAGCAGGTTGTTGCTCTGCTCCAGCATGGCCAGCACCGAGCTGCGGTCCGGCTTGTCGAGGGCCTGGGTGCGGTATGCCTGCCACAGCTGTTTCATCTTCATGATGCGCTGGTTGATGCCGGAGTTGGGGGAATTCTCTTCCAGCTGGGCCAGACCGCGGTCCACCTGATCGATGCTGTCCTGCAGGGTCTTGCGTGCCTGGTCACCGGGGCTGGCTGCCAGCTGGATATGGGCCCTGGCCACCCGCATCACCAGCGTGCGCTGGTACGCCGCCTGATCCACCGCGTCCAGATCGCTGAGACTGCGCGCCGAGACACCGGAAGAACCCAGTGCCGCAGCCAGCATCAACATCCCCGCACACACACCACGCAAACCGATCGATTGAGCCATGAAGAGAATCCCTTTTAGCAATGTAACGGAATGTAATCACAGGTTCAGTGTAGGCAGAGACCGGAAAAAAAATAGCGGCGAATGAACGGTCTGTGAGATTGTTCAAACAGCGAGCGCAAAACCCGAACCTGCCCACAAGGGGATAGGGCAATGTCGCACACGGGCCGGGCCTTTTTTGCGCTGGATCAGGGCTGTGACCGCTCCGTCGTGATACTTATCCCACATGCGCGCGCACATCCCAGACACCGACACCGCCCTTGATCCGTCCATGCTGTTTTCCGTGGCCTATACCCGGCTGCTCGCCCACGAACTGGCGCTGGAGGAAAAGGACTGGGACCGCCTGCTGGAAGGCACCCGCCTGGCGCCGGACGCCCTGGCCAACAACGAGCGTTTCATCAGCCTGAATGACCAGCAGAAAATCATCCGCAATGCGCTGGCCATGTCGGATGCGCCGGGGCTGGGGCTGCGGCTGGGTTCGAAACTGCACCTGATTGCGCACGGCCCGGTGGGGATCGCCGCCACGTCGGCACCCAGCGTCGCGGCCGGCTTTGATGTACTGGTGCGCTTCCAGGGCATTCGCGCCCAGTTCGCCACCGTGCAGCTGTGCCAGTCCGGCGACGGCCTGGCCATGCGCCTGGTTCCGCATGTGGCGCTGGACCCGGTGGGCCTGTTCCTGATCGAAGCGGTCACCGCCTCATTCCGCTGTTCGGTGGATTTCATTCTGGGACAGGTGCCCTGCCAGTCCCGCTTCGCCTTTGCATATCCCGAACCGGAACACGCCGACCTGTATTGCGAACTGCTGCGCGGCGAGTGCCAGTTCAACCAGCCTCACACCGAAATCGTGCTGCCGGCCGAACTGCTGCAGCGGCGCTCGCTGTTTGCCGACGACGAGCTGCACCGTCAGGCCCTGCTGCAGTGCCAGACCATCGAGCAGGATCTGAAGCGCAACCAGCGCCTGTCCGACCAGATCCGCAAACGCATTCGGCAGAACCAGTACAACTGCTCGCTGGACGACATGGCGGCGCAGTTCAACGTCTGCCCGCGCACGCTGATCCGCAAGCTGAAACAGGAAGAAACGTCGTTCAGCCAGATCATGGAGCAGGAGCTGCAAAGCGCGGCCCTGCAGCATCTGCGTGATACCTCTTTATCGGTAGAAAACATCTCGGCGCTGCTGGGCTACCAGAACGTGGTGAACTTCCGCCGTGCTTTCCAGCGCTGGTTTGGGCAGCCGCCCGGAGAATATCGCCAGCGCATCCGTTGACCTGGATCATGGCTGCCAGCGACTGTCAGCAAATGCTCCCTGCCTGTCACTGACAGAATCCCTCGCCGCTGCCAATACTTGCCCAAACAAGAGCTATTACAGAGGGGCAGCACCATGAAACTGTGGAACGGAAAACCGTTCGACCGTCGCGCATTTCTCAAGGGCAGTGCCAGCGTGGCTGCGGCCGCTGCCGCCCTGGAACTGCCAGCACTCCACTTCACCACCGCCTTTGCGCAAACCGGCGGCGTCACCCGTCCCGTCCTCAACAACTGGGAAGATCTGTATCGCCAGCGCTGGACCTGGGACCACATCGCCAAGGGTTCGCACGGCTGGCTGAACTGCCGCAGCGCCTGCGAGTGGGACATCTACGTGAAGAACGGCATTGTGGTGCGCGAGGAGCAGAGCGCCACCTACACCGCGTCGGAAGAAGGCGTGCCGGATTTCAATCCGCGCGGCTGCCAGAAAGGCGCCTGCTACACCGAAGTGATGTACGGCCCCAGCCGCCTGATGACACCGATGAAACGCATTGGTGAACGCGGCGAAGGCAAATGGCAGAAAATCAGCTGGGACCAGGCGCTGGAAGAAATCGCCACCAAGCTGATCGACATCGCCAGCGAGCATGGCAGCAACGCCGTGGTGCAGGACATGGGTCCGCATTTCGATTACGGCCCCACCACCGCCGGCCGCACCCGCTTCTTCTCGCTGTTCGGCGCCTCCATTCCCGACGACTGGGCCGAGATCGGCGATCTCAACCTGGGCGCCACCCTCACCTTCGGTTTCCCCCATGTGGGCGGCAGCAGTGACGAATGGTTCCTGTCGGATTTTCTGGTGGTGTGGATGATGAATCCCGCCGTCACGCAGATGCCCGACGCGCACTTTCTGTTTGAAGCCAAATACAACGGCTCCACGCTCACCGTTATCGATCCGCAGTATTCCGCCACCGCCGTGCACGCCGATCACTGGATTCCCATCGCCACCGGCAGCGACGTGGCACTGGCGCTATACACCGCGCGCTACATCTGGGAAAACGGCCACATGGACACGGCCTATGTGAAAGAGCAGACCGATCTGCCGATGCTGGTGCGCCTGGACACCGGCCGCTTCCTCAGCGAGCAGGACATGCAGAAAGACGGCCGCAGCAATGCGCTGTATTTCTGGGATCTGATTGCGGACAAAGCCACACTGGCATTCGGCAGCGAAGGCGTTACCGAAGTGACACGGCTGGAACTGGACGGCGTTGATCCGGCGATTGAAGGCGAATTCGATGTCACGCTGGCCTCCGGCGAAACAATCAAGGTTGCCACCGTGGGCACTTTGCTGAAGGAACAGCTGGGCGGCTGGTCGCTGGAACGCACCGCGAAAGTCACCGAACTGGCGCCGCAGCAGATCGAGAAATTCGCCAAGGGTTTTGCCACCGCGAAACGGCCGATGGTGCTGTCGAGCTGGGGCTCCAACCGCTATTTCCATTCCGATCTGATGAACCGCAGCAAGATCCTGTGCCTGTCGCTGAAAGGCGCCATCGGACGGAAAGGTTCCGGCTATCACTCCACCGGCTGGATCGGTCTGGACGGCTTCGGCATTGCCAGCTCGCTGCCCAACGACGACACCATGACGATCGCCACGCTGCTGTTCAAACTGTTCGGCACCAGCGGCATGTTCAACATGGCCGCCGACCTGATCACCAAACGCAAGACCGAACAGGAATTCCACCGGGAAGTCACCGAACTGGCGCTCAATTATCCGGAAGCCTGTTCCACCAACAACGCCAGCATCAATCACAAATATCAGGGCATCCGCGCGGATCTGGATCGCGAGCAGGCGGATCTGTATTCACGTCCGCTCAGCGCCTATGTCGACGAGTCCACCGAAAAAGGCTGGATGCCCACGCCCAAGCCGAACAACATCAAGGCGTGGATCACTGGCGGCAACAACGTGCTGCGCCGCAGCAATCTGCCGCAACGCATGCTGGAAACCATGTGGCCGAATCTGGATCTGATCATTGATATCAATCCGAAGCTGACCTTCACCGGCATGCACGCGGATTATCTGCTGCCCGCCGCCGGCTACTACGAAAAACAGTGTTTCAAATACACCGTGGCCTACATTCCCTACCTGCACTTCTGCGATGCCGCCGTGCCACCGCTGGGCGAGTCGAAGAACGAGTGGGAGGTGTACCACATGCTGGCGGAAAAAATTCAGCAGATCGCCCGCGCCGGCAATCGCAAACCGGTGCAGTCGTGCGGCGGCCGCCAGGTGGACCTGCAGAATCTGGCCGAGCTGTATTCGTTCGAACGCCGCTTTACCAAGGACGACATGGAAAAGGTGAGCCAGCTGATTCTGGATCACAGCAGTTCCACCGAAGGCTTCACCATCGAGGAACTGCGCAAGGTGGGTGCGAAGAAATTTACGTCCACCGGCCACACCGAAGCGCAAAGCCAGCTCTACAACTCGGAATGGAAAGGCGAAGGCGTGCTGCATGCGCTCACCCACTTCACCGAGAAAAAATACCGCTGGCCGACACTTACCGGACGGCAGCAGTTCTACATTGATCATCCGTGGTTTGTGGATGCCGGTGAAGCGCTGCCTACCTACAAGCCCAGTCCGAAAGCCGGTGGCGATTACCCGCTGCAGATGGTGTCGTGCCACGCACGCTGGAGCGTACACAGCGTCTGGCGCGACACGCCAATGATGCTGCGTCTGCAACGCGGTGAACCGGTGCTGTACCTGAATCCGCGCGACGCCGCCAAGCGCAATCTGGCCGACGGTGCGTGGGGTGAAGTGTCGAACGACTACGGCAAGATGCGCATGCGCATCAAGCATTCCAACATGGTGCGCCCGAGCGTGGCCTATTACTTCCACGCCTGGGAACCGTACCAGTTCCCCAATCACGAGAGCTACAAATGGCTGACGCCGGGCCTGATGAAACCGCTGCATTTCGCCGGCGACTACGGGCAGATCAACTGGCAGTTTGCCGTGTGGGAACCGGGCACCGCCGTGCAGGACACCCGCGTTGAAATTGCCCCCTGGACCGGATCGGAGGAAGTTGCATGACCACCATTACCCACAACAAGGTACAGCGTCAGGTGGCCATGGTGCTGGACCTGAACAAGTGTCTGGGCTGCCAGACCTGCACCATCGCCTGCAAGAAAATGTGGAACACCGACACCGGCACCAACTACACCTACTGGAACAACGTGGAGACCCTGCCGGGCAAAGGTTTCCCCGCCACCTGGCAGGCGCTGGGCTCACGCAACGCCGACGGCAGCGTGAAGAAAGGCACCATTCCCAATCTGGAAAATCATTACGGTCGCGCCTGGAATTTCAATCACACCAAAACCTTTTTCCGCGAAGGCGGCAAGAAGGAATGGCTGAAACCGGATGGCGATCCGAAGTGGGGCCCGAACTGGGATGAAGATCACGGCGCCGGTGAATATCCGCAGCAGAACCATCACTTCTATCTGCCGCGTCTGTGCAACCACTGCACGCACCCGGCCTGCCGCGATGCCTGTCCGCGTCACGCCATCGAAAAGCGCGAGCAGGACGGCATCGTGGTGGTGAATCAGGACCGCTGCCATGGTTACCGCTTCTGCGTGGAAGCCTGTCCGTACAAGAAAGTATTTTTCGACACTGAACGCCAGGTCGCGGCGAAATGCATTTTCTGTTTCCCGCGCGTGGAAGAAGGCGTGGCACCGGCCTGCGCCCGCCAGTGTCCGGGGCGCCTGCGGTTTGTCGGCTTCCTCGACGATGAAAACGGCCCGATTCACAAACTGGTCAAACAGTGGAAAGTGGCGATTCCGCTGCATCCGGAATGGGGTCTGGAACCCAACGTGTTTTACGTGCCGCCGCTGAGCCCGGAAGCGCTGGATGAAAATGGCGTGCCCACCGGTCAGGACCGTATTCCCATCGGCTATCTGGAATCGCTGTTCGGCCCGAACGTGCATAACGCGCTGGATGTGTTGCGCAAGGAACGGGAACAGAAAAAGGCCGGCAACGGCAGCGAAATGCTGGACCTGCTGATTGCGTATGACTGGAACAAGAACTTTGCCCTGGGCGCCAACCAGCAGGAGATGGCGATATGAAAAAAACCATTAACCTGATGAATGCGCCCGTGCAGATGTCGCCCGGCAATTACGTGCGCGCAGCCTACGCGGATGTCACGGCACCGGCAGTCGCAACCATGGACGTGGAAGCGATCCGCAGCGGCGACAGCATGGAAATCCACATGCGCTGGCGCTGCGACAATCCAATCAATTCCATCGCCGGCAAAACCGACGCCTTTCCCGACGCCGCCGCCATTCTGGTGCCCGGCGCCGACAACGCGCAGTGGATCACGATGGGCAGCCCGGAAGCGCCGGTGGAAGGCGCACTCTGGCGCGCCGACCGCACCAGCCTGTACAACATCAGCGCGACAGGACTGGGCAGCGTAGTGCGACAGGCAGCACCGGCCAACTGGCGCATCAAATCCGATTACAGCAACGGCGTTTACACCTTGCAGTGGCTGTTTCCGAAATGGGACAACCTGGTTCGCTTCGGCAAATGCGGCTTCGCGGTGTGGACCGGCGCGCAGCAGCAACGCGGCGGACTGAAATCCGTTTCCACCGACTGGATTGCGCTGACATGACAGGTGCCGCCATGACCTCTACCCAACCGATCACACCGGATGCGTTCCGCTTTCTGCACTGGGCCATTCTGTTCAGTCCGCTGCGCGACGACGATCTGGCAGCCGACGCGTGGGAAGCGCTGCAACTGCCCGGTGATTTCCACGCCATTGCCACTGACTTCAACCGCTGTTTTGTGCTGGATTATCCTGCGCCCAAGGCATCGCCGATTTTCAGCGCGCAGCTGCAGCGCGAAGCCGGCGCCTGTCGCGAGGAATGGATTCGCATCACGGAGCATCTGGGCATGGAACGCGCCGGACCCAGCCTGCCGCCAGACCATCTGGCGCTGGCGCTGGAAATTCTGGCCCATGCCATGACGCGGAACGAAAAGGTATTGGTGGAGGGCATTCTGCAGCGCTATCTGCTGCCGTGGCTGGATTCGGCGCAGAACGCCTGTGAAGAGGAAACGACGCTGCGCTATCTGCTGCAGCAATTGCGGCTGGACGCGGTCAGTCTGGAAATGATGCAGGCGGCGTGAATCGCGCCTGCGTCACACCGCTTCCAGATGTTCCACCATCAGCTGTGGATTCTGCACGCCGCGAAATTCATTCACGTCCAGCTTGTAGGCCAGATAAATCCGCCGCGCATTTTTGTTGGGCCATTTCTGCAGATCGACGTTGAAGGCAATCGCGTCGATCACGCGCTTGCTGGCGGGAAAACCCAGCGTCAGTTTCAGATGTTTTTCGCCGACCAGACGCTGGTCCAGCACTTCAAATTCGCCGTCAAATAATGGCTCGGGAAAACCCTGTCCCCAGGGGCCGGCATCGCGCAGCAGTTTCGCCAGCGGCAGATCGATGTCGTTCTGCGCCAGTTCGCCGTCGCTGTGCAGCTCGCCAGTCAGATCATCGATTGTCAGCAGACGCCGCGCTTCCTTGTCGAACGCCTGCTGGAACGATTCATATTTTTCCGCCGGCAGACTCAATCCCGCCGCCATCGCATGACCGCCGAATTTGGTGATCAGGCCGGGATGCCGGCTCGCCACGGCGTCCAGTGCATCGCGAATGTGAAAACCGGGAATGGAACGCGCCGAGCCCTTGATCTCGCCTTTTTCCGCCGGCGCAAACGCAATCACCGGGCGATGGAAACGCTCCTTGATGCGCGACGCCAGAATGCCGATCACGCCCTGGTGCCAGTCCTTCTTGTACAGACACAGTCCCCACGGCATCTGCTGATCCGGTTTCAGGTGAATCTGGTTGAGCGCCGCCAGCGCCTGCTGCTGCATGCCGTTTTCGATGTTCTTGCGCTCGTGATTGAGCTGGTCCAGTTCCAGCGCCAGATCTTTCGCCAGACCGGGATTGTCCGTCAGCAGACATTCAATGCCGTGCGACATGTCATCCAGCCGCCCGGCCGCATTCAGGCGCGGACCAATCGCATAACCCAGATCGTTCGCCACCAGCTGGTCCAGCTTGCGTTTGGCCACTTCCGCCAGCGCCTTGATGCCGGGCCGACACCGCCCCGCCCGCATCCGCAGAAGACCGTTGTGCACCAGAATGCGATTGTTCTGATCCAGCGGCACCACATCCGCCACCGTGCCCAGCGCCACGATGTCGAGAAAATCCGCCATGTTCGGCTCGGGAATATTCTGCTGCGCGAACCAGCCCATTTCCTTCAAGCGCGTGCGCAGCGCCGTCATCACGTAGAAAATCACGCCGACGCCCGCCAGATTCTTCGACGGAAAATCGCAGCCGGGCTGATTGGGATTGACGATGGCGTTGGCGTCCGGCAACTGCTGCGCCGGCAAATGATGATCCGTCACCAGCACTTTCATGCCGGCCGCGCGCGCTGCCGCCACGCCTTCAATGCTGGAAATGCCGTTGTCCACCGTGACCAGCAGATCCGGACTGCGCCCTTTCGCCACTTCCACAATTTCCGGGGTCAGGCCATAGCCGTACTTGAAACGGTTCGGCACCAGATAATCCACCTGGTGAGCCCCCAGTGCCCGCAACGCCAGCACCGACAGCGCGCTGCTGGTGGCGCCATCGGCATCAAAATCCCCCACGATCAGGATTTTTTTCTGCTGCTGCAACGCGTCCACCAGCAGGTCGAGCGCCTGCGGCAAGCCTTTCAGCAACTGGGCCGGAAGCAGGTTTTTCAGGTTGCGATCGATGTCGCTGTCGCTCAGCACACCACGGCTGGCGTAAATGCGCTGCAACGCCGGATGCACGGCGCCGGAAAACTGGTGCTGGACTGAAAGAGGGCGGCGGGTGATTTTTTTCACGGGATTCCCGTCTGCGCGAAGTGAACGAACACGATGTCTGGTCTAGAAGATAGTGCAAAAACCGCTTGCCGCAGCAATGCTTTCGAAAAAAAAGGGAGCCGGAAATGCGGCTCCCTTTTTTTTGTTTGTACAGAACAGCATCGCTGATCTGTGCTGCCCGACCCGGTGCGCAACATCGGCACGGGACGGTCAGACCGCAGAGCCTGGCGTCCTGCCGGCTCCGCCTGCGGCTGGCGTTAGCCTGCCATGTTCTTCAGGATCGATTCCTTCACCGCGCCCAGCTTGGCATCGATGGTCAGCATGACGGCGTTCTTGCACTGGCCGATCGCGGTGTCCGGATCTTTCAGGCCGTTGCCGGTCAGGGTGCAGACGATCTTGCTGCCTTCGGGAATCTTGCCGTTCTTCACGTCACGAATCGCGCCGCCCAGGGAAGCGGCCGAGGCAGGCTCGCAGAACACGCCTTCGCTCTGCGCCAGCAGACGCTGGGTTTCCAGGATTTCGGCATCGGTCAGTTCGTCGAACCAGCCGCCGGATTCCTTCTGCACGTTCCAGGCCTTGTCCCAGCTTTGCGGATGGCCGATGCGGATCGCGGTGGCAATGGTTTCCGGATTGTCCACCATGTGGCCGCGCATGAACGGCGCGGAACCGGCCGCCTGGTAGCCGATCATTTTCGGCCGGCTGTTGGCCAGACCGGCCTTGTGGTACTCGGAATAGCCCATCCAGTGCGCGGTGATGTTGCCCGCGTTGCCCACCGGCAGACAGTGATAGTCCGGCGCGCCGCCCAGGTCTTCCACGATTTCGAATGCCGCCGTTTTCTGGCCCTGCAGACGGAACGGGTTGATCGAGTTAACGATGGTCACCGGCGCCTCGTTGGCCACTTCCTTCACCAGCTGCATGCCTTCGTCGAAGTTGCCGCGGATCTGCAGGGTCACGGCGCCGTACATCATCGCCTGCGCCAGCTTGCCCATCGCAATCTTGCCTTCGGGAATCAGCACGAACGCCGTGATGCCAGCGCGCGCGGCATAAGCGGCGGCAGCGGCGGAGGTGTTGCCGGTGGAGGCGCAGATGATCGCCTTGCTGCCCTCTTCCACGGCCTTGGTCACCGCCATGGTCATGCCACGGTCCTTGAACGAACCGGTGGGGTTCAGGCCTTCGTATTTCACATAGATGTCGACGTTCTTGCCGATGATGCGCGGAATGTTGTTGAGGCGAATCAGCGGCGTGCGGCCTTCACCCAGGCTGATCAGACGGGTGTCGTCGTGAACGGGCAGATAGTCACGGTATTTGTCGATCAGTCCGGTATAGCGTGTGCTTGGCATGGTCTTGTTCCGATGGTTTCACTACTGGGTTTGAATGTTATTTGTCGAGCGTTTCCAGACGGATGCGGGTGACATCATTCACCAGCACGTCCAGCTTGCGGATCTTGTCGATGGCCGCGTTCATTTTCTTTTCCTGCACCTTGCGGGTCAGCATGATCAGCGGCACCGGCGCATTCTCGTCGGCCTGATCCTTCTGGATGATCGACTCGATGTTGATGTCGCCCTCGCTCAGCACGGTGGCGATCTTCGCCAGCACGCCCGGACGATCCTTCACATCCATGCGCAGGTAGTAGGCGGTTTCGATTTCCTCGATCGGCAGGATCGGCAGATCGCTCAGGCTGTCGGCCTGGAACGCCAGATGCGGCACGCGGTTGGTGGGATCGGTGGTCAGCACACGCGTCACATCCACCACGTCCGCCACCACGGCGGAAGCGGTCGGCTCGGAGCCGGCGCCACGGCCGTAATACAGCGAACCGCCCACGGCGTCGCTCATCACCATCACGGCGTTCATCACGCCATGGACATTGGCAATCAGGCGGCTTTCGGGAATCAGGGTCGGGTGCACGCGCAGCTCGACGCCCTTGGCGGTACGGCGCGCCACACCCAGATGCTTGACGCGGTAACCCAGCTCTTCGGCATAGGCCACGTCGTCGCGGGTGATTTTGGTAATACCTTCGGTGTAGGCCTTCTCGAACTGCAGCGGAATGCCAAAGGCAATCGAGGCCAGGATGGTGAGCTTGTGCGCCGCGTCGATACCTTCCACATCGAAGGTCGGATCGGCTTCGGCGTAACCCAGCGCCTGGGCTTCCTTCAACACGTCGTTGAAGTCACGGCCCTTGTCGCGCATTTCGGTGAGGATGAAGTTGCCGGTGCCGTTGATGATGCCGGCCACCCACTCGATGCGGTTGGCAGCCAGACCTTCACGGATGGTCTTGATGATGGGGATGCCGCCGGCCACGGCTGCTTCGAATGCCACGTTCACGCCCTTCTTCTGGGCGGCGGCGAAGACTTCATTGCCGTACTGGGCGATCAGGGCCTTGTTGGCGGTGACCACATGCTTGCCGTTCTCGATGGCTTTCATCACCAGATCGCGGGCGGTGGTGGTGCCGCCGATCAACTCCACCACGATGTCCACTTCGGGGTCATTCACCACGGCGAAGATGTCGCGGGACACTTTCACGCCGGCGGTGTTCACGGCCGGATTGTCACGGCGGGCGCCAATGTGGGTGACCAGAATGTCGCGTCCAGCGCGGCGGGAGATGTCTTCCCGGTTGCGGTTCAGAACATTGAATGTACCGCTGCCCACGGTACCGAGCCCCACGATGCCAACATTGACCGGTTTCAAGCAAATCACCTCGTTGTTATTGTCTGTCTTTCAGGGAAGGGCGCCGGAAGGTTGGAGCGCCCGGAGAAGAAAGAGCGGGAATTCGGGCGCGGCCCCGCACCGGGCGCGCGCCAGCGGGGCATATTATAACGTTTCGCCCCGGCAGAAAACTCGACCGGCCCGGCGTCCGACCAAATAAACCACCATCCGGCAGACACAAAAATGCCGGCACTGGGCCGGCATTCGGGGTTTGCTGCAAAGAAGCTCTGGCGCTTACTGGATACCCAGCTGGGCAGCCAGTTGCGCGGCGGGAACATAGCCTCCCACCTGACGGCCATCCTTCAGGAACACCGCCGGGGTACCCTGCACGCCCATCTGGTGACCCAGATTGATCTGGTCCTGAATCACATGCTGGTCGCAGGCCTTGCCGGTGGGTGCCGAAATCTGGTCGTTGGTGGTCTTGGCCTTGGTCATCGCCGCAGTGCGGTCTTTCGAGCACCAGATATTCGCCATGTTCTGTCCGGCGGGCGACTGCAGGCCACTGCGGGGCCAGGCAGCGTATTTGACGGTAATGCCCATCTTGTTCAGCTGGGGAACCTCGGTATGGAACTTGCGGCAGTAGCCGCAGGTGGTATCGGTGAACACCACGACCTCACCCTTTTCCTTGCCCTCGGCCTTGAACACCACCAGATCCTTGTCCTTCAGTTCCTTCAATGCGCCCAGGCGCTGCTCGCTGCGGCGTTTTTCCGTCAGGTTGACCACGCCACCCTGCTCCACCTTGTGCAGATCGCCGTTGACGATGTACTGGCCATCGGGCGATACCAGCAGCAGCTCACCGCTGGTGGTTTCCAGCTGGAACAGGCCGTTCACGGGGGTGGTGGATACTGATTTCACTTTCAGGTTGGGCAGCTGGGACTCCAGCGACTGCTTGATCTTCGCAGACTCGGCCGGTTCAGCCGCCTGGACCAAACCACTGAAAACAAGGGAAAAAGCAAGCAGGGACAAGGTTTTGAGCTTCATGAAATGGCGTTCTCTTGGGTGCGATGCGGATAGCTATTAGACCGGAGATTCAGGCCGAGTTCCAGACACTGCTTCACAGCGCTGGCGCGGATTATCCCCGCGGATGGTGTTTCTGGTGCAACTCCTGCAGCCGGTGCCGGGCCACATGAGTATAGATCTGGGTGGTGGAAAGGTCGCTGTGGCCGAGCAGCATCTGCACCACTCTCAGATCAGCGCCATGATTCAGCAGATGTGTGGCAAACGCGTGACGCAGGGTGTGCGGCGAAACCGGGGCCTGGATACCCGCCACCCGCACATGATGCTTGATGCGGTGCCAGAAAGTTTGCCGGGTCATATGTTCTCCGCGATTGCTGGGAAACAGGACATCCGCGTCCGGCGATGTCAGCAGTGCCGGACGCGCCTCCTTCATATAGCGGATCAGCCAGTGGATCGCCTCCTCGCCCATGGGCACCAATCGCTCCTTGCTGCCCTTGCCCAGCAGGCGCACCACCCCCTGCCGCAGGTTGATATCCGCCGTGGTGAGCGACACCAGTTCCGACACCCGCAGGCCGCAGGCATACAGCAGCTCCAGCATGGCCTTGTCGCGCAGGCCGATGGGGTCATCCAGATCCGGCGCCAGCAGCAGCAGTTCCACATCCTTTTCACTCAGACTCTTGGGCAGCGGCTTGCCCAGCTTGGGCAGATCAATGCGCGCCGACGGATCATGCTGCAGGCGGTTTTCCCGCTGCTGGTACTGGTAGAAACCGCGCACGGCCGACAGGAAACGGGCGGTGGAGCGGGCGCTGAACTGCTGCTGGAAGCGGTGGGACAGGTACTGGTTCAGGTGCAGGTCGGTCACCGCCAGCAGGGACAGATCATGCTGCTGCGCCAGCCAGCGGGCAAAGGCCGTGAGATCGCGCCGGTAGGAATCCAGCGAGTTGTCGCTGAGCCCCTTCTCCAGCCAGCAGGCATCCAGGTATTGGGCAATGATGGATTCGGAAGTGCTGGTTTCTGTCACGGGGTTCTGCCTGAGCCAAAGGTTCTGTTTATAATCGGCCGGAACCGCTTCAATAACAATAAATTGAACCCTGCCGGAAACCCTTTCCCGCCATGAAACGCAAACCTGAACCCGCCAGGGAGCAGCTTCCCGGCCTGAACGTGTACCGGGCGCTGGCCGTGATCCTGATGATCCTGGCCCACGCGGCCCGGGTACAGCACCCCCTGCCGCCACTGTCCGCTGCCGGCCCCTTTGACTGGCCGTTTGCCGGCAGCCTGGTGATCGAGCCGATCATTTCCGCCCTGTTCCTGTTCATTGCCGGATTCAGTCTGGTGCTGTCGCTTGGCGCCACGCGGGAAATGCCGGGGCAATGGCTGCGCCGGCTGGGGTCGCGCATGGCCACCCTGTACGGGATTTCGGTGCTGTTCTTTCTGGCGGACCGGGGCGTGCAATGGCCGGACCTGCTGGTGTCGTCCGGCGTGCTGGGCATCATTGCAGTGGGTGTGTTCAGCTGCGGGCTGGCGCTGGTGTCGCCGCGTCCGCCGCAGCTGCTGGGTGCGCTGACGCTGGCGGCTCTGGCAATCACGTATCTGCTGGACAGCAACCGCTGGAGCGTGACCGGGCTGAATGCCGGCGCCGGTGGCATGCTGCCCCTGCTGAGCCTGGCCTGGCTGGGGGCGCTGGCGGGGATGATTTACCAGCGCTGGCCGGGGACCGGACTGGTCATGCTGCTGGGAGCCAGCCTGATAACCGGGCTGCTGGCGCTGGCGGCGCCTTTCCCCTGGATTACCCAGCCGGTCTCCACCGTGATGACCTACCCCGGCGACCGCATCCAGTCCGTGCTGTTTTCGCTGCAGGATCTGCTGGGGCTGTACGAGGGTGCATCCACCGTGCAGCAGGTGCGCTTCTGGAATCACGGCTGGATCTTCCCGCTGCGGGCGCTGCCGCTGCTGGTGCTGGGACTGGTGCTGTTTCTGGGGCTGATCCGGCAGCTGCGCCATCCGGCGCTGAGGTTTCTGGACTGGATGGGACGGCAGGCGCTGAACCTGTACATCCTGCACCTGATCCTGCTGGCGGGTCTGGAAGTGTCCGGACTGCATCCCGTGGCAGGCTGGCAGACCCTGCTGGTGGTGGCGGGCATTATTGCGGCGTCGCCGTGGCTGCTGCGCTACCTGTCGTTCGTGCCGCTGCGGCTGGGACGCCAGTCGCCCACAAAAAAGCCCTGAGTATTCAGGGCTTTTTTGCTACAGCAGGAGAGGAAGACGGTTTCAAAATGAAGATCAGAAACAGATGATCGTGCACTCGTTGCTCAAATCGATTCCGCAGGCAGACAGGCTGATGGCAGTGGCGATAACCAGGGCGAACTTGATGAGTTTCATGGGACTACCTCTGTTGTTGTTTTTGGTTTTTATGATGCTTGTCGTGCAGGCTTGACGGGGCTTTCTTGCCTGATCGATTTTTAATCTATCAGCACTTCCCAAATACGCAACCGCAATTGAGCACCCTATAAACTTTTGCTACAGAAACGCCGGTTTTCGCTACACGCCTGCAACACTCCGCCAACACATGGCGAATGCGCGCGGTGGTCTACACTGACATGAGGTCACTTCCTGAATTCTTTCTGAAGAAAGCACCCCATGAGACTGATTCTTGTCATCTTGCTGCTTACGTGCTGCATGGCACGGGCTGACACCTTCGCTGTGGAATCCGATCAGACCCAGACGGCGCTTTACCCGTATGTGGAGTATGTGGAAGATCCGGATCAGTCCCAGACCATCGAGAGCATCCAGGCGCTGCCCGAGTCCCGCTGGACACCGAATCCGCACGAGGTTTTCAACAAGGGTTACAACAAATCCACCTGGTGGCTGAAGCTCAGCCTGAGTCATCCGGAAGATGGCAAGCTCAACCGTTTCCTGGAAATCAGTTACGCCGTTCTGGACCATGTGAGCGCCTGGATCACCGTCGACGGCCAGATCCGGCAGTTCTACCAGATGGGCGACAAATACCGCTTCGACATGCGCCCGATCGACCATCGCAATTTTGTGATTCCGGTTGAGTGGAAAGGCAATGAAACCATCACGGTTTACCTGGCGGTGCGCAGCAGCAGTTCGGTGCAGGTGCCGCTGATCCTGTGGGAACAGCATGAGTTCTACAACGCCGACCAGACCTACACACTGATCCAGGGCGTCTACTACGGCATCATGTTCGTGATGATCCTGTACAACCTGTTTGTGTATCTGGTGGTGGGTGAGCGCAATTATCTGTACTACGTGCTGTTCGTGCTCTGCACGCCGCTGTTCCTGGCCAGCCTGAGTGGCTTTGCATTCCAGTATCTGTGGCCCAACTTCACGCAGTGGAATGATCAGGCCATTCTGGTTTCGCTGTCCGGGGTGGTGATATTCGGCGCGATCTTCACGTACAACTTTCTCGAACTGCGCCAGATGGCGCGCGGCTTCACCTGGTGCGCCAACCTGCTGACCGGCGGCGGCATCGCGCTGGCCATCGCATCATTTTTCGTAACCTACAGCATCCTGATCCGCATCCTGATTCCGTTCGCGGCCTTCGCCTGTATTTATGCGTTCACCTCGGGTGCCACGCGCTGGCTGTCGGGTGGACAGGCGGCCCGCTACTACACCACCGCATGGACCGCCATGCTCGCCGGCGGCATCATCCTGGCGCTCAACAAATTCGACATCCTGCCCAAAAATACCTTCACCGAATACGCCACCCAGATCGGCTCGGCGCTGGAAGTCATTCTGCTGTCGTTTGCGCTGGCGGAACGCATCAACCAGGAACGGCGCATGCGCTTCAACGCCCAGCAGGAAGCACTGACCACCGAACGCCAGTTGCGCCAGGCACGCGAAGATGCGCTGGCCCTGCAGAAACAGGCCACCGAACAACTGGAAGAGCGCGTAAAGGAACGCACGCAGGAACTGGAAAACCTGAATCACAAGCTGGAAGAACTCAGCGCCACCGACCAGCTGACCGGCCTGAAAAACCGGCGCTATCTGGACAACACCCTGGCCGAGGAATTTGCCCGCTGCGCCCGCTACGGTCACACGCTGGCGGTGCTGCTGATGGACATCGATCACTTCAAGCGCTTCAACGACACCTACGGCCATCTGATCGGCGACGAGTGTCTGAAGGATGTGGCGCACAACGTGCGCAAGGGGCTGCGCTGGCCGTCAGATCGCGCCGCACGTTATGGCGGCGAGGAATTCTGCGTGATATTGCCGGAAACCGACGTCGACGGCGCAGTGACCGTGGCCGAACGCATTCGCCGCAACGTGGAAATGATGTCGTTCTTCGTGAAGGATGAGCGGGTGCCGGTGACGCTGAGCATTGGCGTGGCAGTGGTCAATCCGCAGCCCCAGCAGCAGCCAGAGATGGTGCTGGAATACGCAGACAGTGCGTTGTACTCAGCCAAGGAAGGTGGTCGCAACCGGGTTACGTTGTACCGGCAGGCATAAGCGGCTCTTCAGGTTCCATCGCTGCAATCTGGCCGGCACCCTGTCATGCCTGCCGGCCAGATTGCATGACCGCGATCGATTTCAGAATTCTTCCCACTCATCATCGGCCCGTGCCGGACGCGACGCCGCCCGCACCGGCGCAGCGGATTTCGTCACCCGCGCCGGCGCCGTTCTTCTTGCCGCTGCCGGCGTGCTGGCAGCCGCATCGTCCAGCCGGAAAAAGGCAATCTGCTCGCCCAGCTTGCGCGCCTGCTCCGCCATGGTTTCACTGGCCGCCGACGCCTCTTCCACCAGTGCCGCATTCTGCTGCGTCATTTCATCCATCTGCGTAACCGCCACATTGACCTGATCGATGCCGGACGACTGCTCCTGCGCCGCCTGCGACAACTCGCTGATCAGGCTGCTGACTTCATTGACCGACTGGATGATGCTGCCCAGCATGTTGCCGGATTCCTGCACCAGCCGCGTGCCCTCTTCCACCCGCACCACGCTGTCGCTGATCAGCGACTTGATCTCGCGCGCGGCATTGGCAGAACGCTGCGCCAGACTGCGCACCTCGCCGGCCACCACCGCAAAGCCACGGCCCTGCTCGCCGGCACGGGCCGCTTCCACCGCCGCATTCAGCGCCAGCAGATTGGTCTGGAAGGCGATCTCGT
>CAZBII010000022.1:0-39280 GCA_964491665.1 uncultured Moraxellaceae bacterium | reverse complement strand
CGGATCACGCCGGTGGCGGAACAGGGCGCATCCAGCAGGATGCGGTCGAATTTCTCGCCTTCAAAATGGGTGGCGTAGTCTTCCAGGGTGGAATGCACCACGCTCGCCTGCAATTGCAGACGCTGCAGGTTCTGCTCCACCCGCGTCAGGCGCTGGGCGTCGGCATCCAGTGCCACCAGTTCACTAAGATCCGGTTGCAGTTCCAGCAGATGGCAGGTCTTGCCGCCGGGTGCGGCGCAGGCGTCCAGCACCCGCTCGCCCGCTTGCGGATGCAGCAGCACGGCGCTCAGCTGCGCGGCCTCGTCCTGCACCGACACCCAGCCCTCACTGAAATGCGGCAGCTGCTGCACGTTCACCGCCTGCTCCAGATAGATCGCACTGTCGGCCCACTCCCCGGCGCGGGCAGCAATGTTCGCCGCCTTCAGCAGACGCAGATAGTCGTCGCGGGAACAGCGCTGCCGGTTCACCCGCAGGCACATGGGGCCGGGCTGGTTGTTGGCGGTGAGGATGGCTTTCACCTGCTCGGGCCAGGCGGCGGTGACGGCGTCGATCAGCCACTGCGGATGCGCGGTCTGGATCGCCAGCGAGTCCGGCAGCTGCGCTTCCAGATTCTGTTTTTCGCGCTGGGCGCTGCGCAGCATGCCGTTGATCACCTTCACCGCCCACTCCTTTTTCAGCTGGCGGCAGGCTTCCACCGTCTCGGCAATGGCGGCGTGATCGGGAATGCGCAGGTAGAACATCTGGTACAGGCCAACTAACAGCAGCGCGTGCAGGTCGGCGTCGCGGTCCTTGAACGGCTGGCGGATCAGCGGCGCGGCCAGCTTGTCCAGCCGGGTGAACCAGCGGCACACGCCAAAGCAGAGTTCCTGCACCAGGCCCTGGTCCTTTTCCGCCTCGCTCAGCTGCGGCAGCAGTTCCGACAGGGATTTGGGGGTGGCGTGTTTGCGGGTGAGCGGCAGTACCTGCGCCAGTATTTCTGCGGCAAGGGTGCGCGCATTTTTGGGGCTGGTGGAAGACGCGGTGGCGGTCACAGGAAACGTTTCCCGGCGCACAGCCAGTCGGCTCTGGAATTGAGCAGCGCCGTTACGGGCAGACACTTGCCGCCGGGCAGCTGCAGTTCGGTCAGCCGCAGCAGGCCGTTGCCGGTGGCGACAGTGATGCCGGCGCGGGACACCTCCAGCAGGGTGCCGGGCGCGCTGTTGTGGCTGCCACTCTGGCGCTCCGCTTTCCACACGCGGACTGTTTCGCCGTCCAGTTCGGTGTGGGTCACCGGCCAGGGGTTGAAGGCGCGGATCAGGTTGTGCAGGTCGGCGGCGGACCGGTTCCAGTCCAGCTTCGCCTCTTCCTTGGTGAGCTTGTGGGCGTAGGTGGCCAGGCTGTTGTCCTGGGGTTCCGGCTGGACCGTACCGTCGGCCAGCTGGTCCAGAACTTCCAGCAGGGCCGGCGCGCCGATTTCCGCCAGCCGGTCGTGCAGGCTGCCGCCGGTGTCGTCAGGGCTGATTGGCGTGGTGACTTTCAGCAGCATGGCGCCGGTGTCCAGACCCACATCCATCTGCATCAGGGTGACGCCGGTTTCCGCATCGCCCGCCGCAATGGCGCGCTGGATCGGCGCCGCGCCGCGCCAGCGCGGCAGGATCGACGCATGCACGTTGATGCAGCCCAGCGGCGGCGCATCCAGCACGACTTTCGGCAGGATCAGGCCGTAGGCCACCACCACCATCAGGTCGGCGTTCAGGCTTTTCAGCTGCGCCACTTCGTCAGAATTTTTGAAATTCAGCGGCTGGTAGACGGGAATGTCGTGCTGCTGCGCCAGTGCCTTCACCGGGCTGGGAGTGAGCTTGCGACCCCGGCCGGCAGGACGGTCCGGCTGGGTGTAGCAGGCGATCACCCGGTGGTGGGACCCCAGCAGGGCCTGCAGCTGGGTGGCGGCGAATTCCGGCGTGCCGGCAAAGATCAGGTTCAGGGGGGTGGTCACGGGAAGGACGTTCTCCGGCGGAAGGGGCTGGCGCGCTCAGCGGGCGCGCACCTTGTCTTTCTCTTTGTGTTCCTTTTCCAGCTTCTTGCGGATGCGGTCGCGCTTGAGCTTGGAGATGTGATCGACGAACAGCTTGCCGTCCAGATGATCCAGTTCGTGCTGGATGCACACCGACAGCAGGCCGTCGGCCACCAGCTCGAACGGCTGGCCATCGCGGCCCAGCGCCTGCACCCGGATCTTCTCGGCGCGGGTCACGGTTTCGTAGAAGCCCGGCACCGACAGGCAGCCTTCGTCATACTGCTGCTCGCCCTCGATCACTTCGAAGGTCGGATTGATCAGCACCAGCGGCTGGTTCTTCTCTTCGCTCAGGTCGATCACCACGATGCGCTGATGCACGTTCACCTGGGTCGCCGCCAGACCGATGCCCGGCGCGGCATACATGGTTTCCAGCATGTCATCGGTGAGTTTGCGGATCCTGTCGTCCACCACGGCCACGGGTTTGGCCTGGGTACGCAGGCGGGGATCGGGAAATTCGAGAATATCCAGTAATGCCATCTTGAGAATGCCGCTTCGCTAGTGTAACTATTGAAACTGTTGCTAAGATTATGATCGTACAGGATTTGCGCGGCAGGAGCCGGCGGTTTTCCAGGTTGATCCGGTGTGATTGCCGGCCCTTTCGCAGTCTGTCTGCACTGTCACCGGCATTGACCCGGATGCTGTGGCCGGCGGGCATTTTGGGAACGCGTCTACAGTTTTCAGGTTCGGGTCTATAGTTTCTAGACCAGTTTTCAAGTCTTGAAGCTATTCTTGAAGCTATAGTTAATAAGCGGAATTGCCAGTACTGCCGGCATGAAAACCGTTTCCCGTAAGCAACATAGCTGCCTGGCGCCAGGCATTGATAATGATAAAGGGATTCTCACCATGATGAAATCATTTCTCAGGCTCGTGGGCAGCTGTCTGATCGGCGTAGCCGTACAGGCCTCGGCGGTGGAACTGAAGAGCGGCCACCCCGATGTCTACCCGGTCAAGAAGGGCGATACCCTGTGGGATATTTCCAGCGCGTTCCTGAATGATCCCTGGCTGTGGCCCGAGTTGTGGCAGGTGAATCCGCAGATCGAAAACCCGCACCTGATCTATCCCGGTGACCTGATCAAGCTCGTCTATATCGACGGCAAGCCGGCCCTGACCGTGCAGCGTGGCCAGCGCACCCTGACCTACAAGAACGGCGACACCATCAAGCTCACCCCGCAGGTGCGCTCCGAGCAGCTCGACACCGTGATTCCCGCCATTCCGCTGGAATACATCCAGGGCTTCCTGGTGGATAACCGCGTGGTGCAGCCGGATGAACTGGAAAAGGCTCCCTACATCGTGGCTGGCGACGAGCAGCACATCGTGATGGGGGCCGGTGACTACCTGTATGGCCGTGGCGACTGGTCGCAGGCGCACCAGGCGTACGGCGTGTATCGCAAGGGCCCCGCTTATGTCGATCCGGATACCAAGGAAGTGCTGGGCATTGCGGCGCTGGATCTGGGTCTGGCCCGCTATGAGGATGCCGAGGGTGATATCGCCCGCTTCAAGCTGACCAAGTCGAAGGAAGACATCCGCCCCGGCGACCGCCTGCTGCCCACCGAGGAACGCAAGGTGGACTCGGTGTTCTATCCCAAGTCGCCCCAGGGTCAGGTCAGTGGTCACATCATTCATGTGTTCAGCGGCGTGCGTAACGTCAGCCAGTATGACGTGGTGGTGCTGAACCTGGGCGACCGCGACGGCATCAGCATCGGTGATGTGCTGGCGGTGCATGGCAAGGGCGAAACCGTGAAGGATCGCGTGACCGGCGAACTGGTGAAACTGCCGGACGAGCGCCGTGGCGTGCTGATGGTGTTCCGCACTTTCGACAAGGTCAGTTATGGTCTGGTACTGCGGGCGGAAGCGCCGCTGAAGGTGCTGGATGTGGTGAAAAACCCGAAATAAGGATTCCGGCACGGACGCTGTACTGCAATGGAACTGAATCCCCCGACGGCCTGCTCAGCAGGCCGTTTTGTTTTGCCCGCGCTGCTGCTGTTTTCGCTGCTGGCGGTGGCGGCCCTGCTGTATCCGTTTCCGTCCCTGCAACACAGCGTGCTGTGGCAGTCCTGGATGGATGTCTGTCACTTTCCCCTGTTTCTGCTTTGGCAAATGTTGCTGGCGGCGGTGCTGCGTGCGCTGGGCTGGCGCCATGCCGCATTGATCAGTGCCGGCGGGCTGCTGGTGCTGGCGGCGCTGGTGGAACTGGTGCAGGCCCGGGTGGGACGCAGCCTGAGCCTGCACGACTGGCTGATGGGGGCGCTGGGGGTGGGTTGTGGTCTGTGGCTGGGACACTGGCGGCAGGCATCGCGGCCGGTGCGCGGGACGATGCTGGTTGCAGTAGTGGCCAGTGCGCTGCTGGCGGCGGCACCGGCCCTGCAGGTGAGCCGGCAGGTATGGCAGGACCGGCAGCAGTTTCCGGACCTGCTGGTGCTGACGGCAGACCGGCTGCCCGCGTTCTGGTCGCCGCTGCCGGCGGCAGAAGATCCGGCAGAAAGCCCATCGACTGCGCTGCTGCAGGTGGCGTCCTGCGACGGACCGGCGTGTCTGCGGGTGACGACGGCGTCCGGTGTCTATTCCGGCGTGGCGCGGTATTTCGAATTTGCTGACTGGCGTGGCCGGCAGGCGCTGCACATCCGCGTGCAGGTTGCTGAACCGCTGTCGCTCAATGTCCGCATCGACGATGCCCGCCGCTCCCCGTCCTTTGCCGAACGTTTCAACGGGGAATTCAGGCTGCCGTCCGGCGTGCAGGATCTGCGTATTCCGCTGTCCGGCGACACCGGGGTGGGCAGGCAGATCGATCTGGCAAACGTGCGCAAACTGGCCCTGTTTGTGGGGCCGCAGCTGCAACCGGTGTCGTTCCGCCTGCTGCAGGTGCGGCTGGAATAATTTCTGCGCCGGCCTGGATACCGGATGGAAAAAAATCCTGACCGCACATTTGCGCGGCGACGGTCTGTCTGGGTGAAACCATTCCTGAGGAACCTCTCCATGACAGACTCCGAACTGGCCTGCTGGCTGGCCCTGTGGCGCATTCCCGGTACCGGCCCGCGCCTTTTTCACGCCCTTCCCGACCACATTGGCAGCATCCCGGCCCTGTTTGAGTTGCCGCCGGCGCAACTGGCGGAACTGGGATTCAGCCCGCAGCAGTGCGAGCAGATCACCGCTTTTGCCTGCGCCCGCGACACGGAGCCATACCTTGGTGTGCAGCGCGATCTGGCCTGGCGCGCGCAGTCGCCGGATCACCATATCCTGACCTGGGACGACCCATGCTACCCGGCCCTGCTGCGGGAAATCCGCGGGGCGCCGCCGCTGCTGTTCGTGCGCGGTGACGTGGAGTGCCTGAACCTGCCGCAGATCGCCATCGTCGGCAGCCGCCAGAGTACCCGCGCCGGCAAGCAGATCGCGCAGGACTTTGCCGCGCATTTTTCCCGTCATGGCCTGATCACCACCAGTGGTCTGGCGCTGGGCATCGACAGTGCCGCGCACGAAGGCGCCCTGGACGGCGGCCACAAGACCATCGCGGTGCTGGCGCACGGGCTGGATGCGGTGTATCCGCCGCGCAACCGCGCGCTGGCGCAGCGGGTGGTGGAAAGCGGCGCGCTGGTGTCGGAGTTTCCGGTGGGCGTGCAGCCACGGCCGGAATTTTTCCCGCGTCGCAATCGCATCATCAGTGGCCTGAGTGTGGGCGTGCTGGTGGTGGAGGCGGCGCTGAAAAGCGGCTCGCTGATCACCGCGCACGAGGCCATCGATCAGGGGCGCGAGGTGTTTGCCATTCCCGGTTCCATCCACAACCCGTTGGCCAAGGGCTGTCATGCGCTGATCCGCAACGGCGCCCGGCTGGTGGAAACGGCGGAGCAGGTGGTGGAGGAACTGCGGCCGCTGCTGGGCTTCGTGCAGCAGCAGCTGGCGCTGGAGGTGCCGGCAACCGCCGACCTGTTTGCGCCGCTGTCGCCGGAGGGGCGTCTGCTGAGTGCGCTGGAATATGAAACCTGCAGCGTGGATCAGCTGGTGCAGCTGACCGGTCTGGCGGTGGCGGATGTCAGTTCCGCACTGATCCTGCTGGAATTGGAAGGCGCCGTGCAGCAGGTGCAAGGCTGCTACTGCCGGGTGTGAATCCGGCAATAGCCATGCTGCCGTTTACTCGGGTTTCTGGTTGAACTCGGTGCGGGATGCCTGCACCGCATCCACGCTGTGCTGCGGATGGAACCTGCCATATGGCAGCACCATGATCGACCCGTAATTCACCTGCTGCGCAATCGGGAAATAATCCTGCTGCGCGGTCTTGATGGCGGTTTCGATGATGGCGCCCAGCAGGCCGCCCTGGTTGTTGGAATTGCCGCCGGTATTCACCACCACCCGGTTGCGCAGGTTCCACAGGTCGGCGCCGGTTTTGGTGGACACCATGCGGAACGTGAGCCCCACGGTGACATTGCCGCCCAGCACGTAATAGGACGTGTCCCAGGTGTCGATGGTGACAAACAGGATCGCGTCCGCGCCGAACATCTGGCCAAATTTCTGCGGCGGCACCTGCAGCAGTTGCGCGCCGTCACTGATGCCGGCCTGCTCCAGCATGGCGTTGGTCACCGGAATCGGCAGTACGTAATAGCCTTGCTCCGACAGCGGCTGCGCGATGCTGGCGGCGTAATAGATCGGCGCTTCCGCTGCAGTGGAATGGTTGATGGCCGGCAGCACCAGCACCGACACCGGCTTCTCGCCGTACACGGCAGGAAATACATCCTGCTTGGTGATCGGCGGCGCGCCCGGCGTGGTGGCGCAACCGGTGAGCAGGGTCGAAGCGGCCAGCGCGGCGGCCAGCAGCGGGCGCTTCAGTGCCGACAGTTTCATTGTGGAAAATTGCAGTGTCCGCATGCCTCAGCCCGCCTTCTCGATCAGGGTTTTCATCAGTGGCGCCGACTCCGGAAAATGCGCCGCTTCCTGCTGGAACCATTTCACCGCGCCGGCGCGATCACCGCGATCCAGCTCCAGCTTGCCCAGTTCCGCATAAACACCCGGCGGCACCTTGTACTGCCCCTTGCTGGCGTCGACGCGGGCGATGATGTCCAGCAGCGTGTTGCGGTGCGCTTCCAGCGTGCTGGCGCCGGGCGCCTGTTTGTATTCATACAGCGAGCGCGAATAATTGCCCCAGTAAAAACCGGTGGGATGCGGCGGCATTTGCACGCAGCCGGTGAGCAGGGCAGCGCCCAGGCTCAGGGAAAGCAACAGCTTGTTCATGGCGATACTTCTGTTCCTGTTTGCAGAGGGTCAGGCCGCGCCGGACAACATGGGTGTCATGTCAGCCGACGCGGCGCGTGAAGAAAAAACTTGCGACAGATTCAGGGCAGCGTGATGTCGAACGCGTTGCCTTCACTGACGTAAATGTTGCGATCCACCAGCAGCGCGCCCTTGCGGGTGAGCGTGACGCGATGCTGTCCGGCCGGCACGGTGATGCGCGTGGCTTCCTTGCCATTCAGGTCGAAGGATTGCAGTGTGTTGAGATCGACGGTGGTGGTCTGGTCCAGCACCAGCACTACGTCTTCCTTGTTGCCCAGCAGTTGCAGGTAAGTGGTTTCTTCGGTCTGCGACACAGTCTTGAAACTGCCGCAGGCCGCCAGCAGGAAGGCAGCGCAGAGCAGCAGGATGTTTTTCAGCGACAGCAATTTCAGTTTCGGCATGTTCATGTTCGGTTCCTTCATATTCAGGTGCAGGTCATGCAGGTGCGAATGCAGTCAGGCTCGGTGTGCGGTGAAAAAAATCACGGCGCTTCCTGCACCACGATGTTGTCCAGGCTCTGCCCTTTGAGTGAGCCGGATGCCAGCTGGCCCAGCGAGATTTCGTTGTCGCCCTGCCCGGCCTGGCTCACCACTTTCAGCGTGCCCACCGGCGTGCCCGGCAATTCGATATTCAGGCCGGTCTGCGGATTGCGCACCACCTTGCCTTTCTGCAGCACGGCAAACGCATCGCCCACTTTCACGCCCTGCGACTTGCCGCCGGTCATGATGTACAGACCACTTTGCTCGCCGATCAGATACGCCTGCCACGGCTTGTCCATCAGGTTTTCCACCACGTTGCTCACCAGCTTGGAAATGGCGGCGGACAGCGCCTTGTCGTCGAGGCTGGAATCGTAGCCGGCCTGCTCGCCCACGCCGAACACGGTGTTGGCTTCCGACAGCGCCTCGCCCGAGCCTTCTTCCGAATACACGATCTGGCCGGTGCGCACGTCCACCAGCCGCACGTTCACTTTGGCGTGCGCTTTCTGCATTTTGTTGCGGCTGAACACGCCGGTTTCACTCACCGCTTCGCGGCCGTATTCCGACACCGAACCGATGATCAGGTAATCGGCGCCGACATTGGCCTTGGCGAGATTGGCGAGCGCGGCTTCGTTGTGGAGCTTGTCCAGATCGGCGCGCTCCAGCAGGATGAATTTCTGGGTTTCGGCCAGCCGTGCCGACAGGATATCGGTGGCCTGCTTGCCGATGCGATCGTTTTTCGCGTCCAGCAGAAAGCTGGCGCCGGCGGTGGTTTCGTTGCTGAAGCGGGCGATGGCCACCTTGCGTTTCAGGCCCTTGAATTCGGCCTGTTGCAGCGTGGCGCTGACCTGCGGCTGGGTCACCGGCAGGCTGTTGTTGACGGGCTGGGTCACGGTGGAGCAGCCGGCGGTCAGCAGCACGGCGGCCAGTGCGGTGGCATGCTTGATCATGCGGATTCCTTAAACCTTGGTTGACGTCAGACGAATGATGCGGACAGAACGGGTTCCGGCGGGATTGTCCGGGCCGGCCCATTCTAGGGACGGCCCGCTGCTGTGGTCAAACGGGGACTAGAAACGGTAACCCAGGCCGAGGGTGATCACCGGATACAGCTCGAAGTCCTTCAGGTCATCCTCCAGATTGGCTTCTTCCTTGCGCAGCTCGGCCTGCACGGTGGGGTCGGTGGAAAAGTCCACCAGTCCGCCGTTGGCCGTGCCGGTGGCGTTCAGATCCACGCTGGGGGAACCCTGCATCAGCACACCCATTTCAAACGAGAACAGGAAGCCGCCGTCGTTGGCCGGCGAGTTGCCCCAGCCCAGGCCGGCATAGGGCGCAAAATTCTCGCCCAGTTCGATGCTGGTGCTCAGGCGCAGGTTGTCGCCGGGCAGCACCACGTAGGTTTCGTCGCCGATGTCATATTCGCCGGCGCCGGTGGCGGTGCCGGTCAGTTCGTTGTTGTTGATGTAGCCGCCCAGGCTGAGGCGGAAGGCGCCGCCCATCGGGTGCCAGTCCAGCAGCACGCCGTAGCTGGACAGTTCCAGCTGGCCGTCGTACTCGATGTCGTCTTCGTCGGTGGTGTAGTCGTAGTCGAAACTGTTGAACTGGCCACGCACGCTGAGCTTCTCGCTGAGGGCAAAGTCGGCCTCGACACCGAAGCCCAGGGTGCCGGCCTTGGCGGACACACCCAGCGGACCGGCGCTGGCGGTACCCGGCAGCAGTAGCAGCGCGCCCAGTGCCGGCAGACACAGGTGACGGGCAAGGCGGGTGACGGACACGGCGTTGTGCTTCCGTGCGGACGGTGGGACAGCAGTCGCAAATTTCATCGGAATCTCCTTGATGGGCAACGGGATACGGCAGGCGCCGCTGCTTCAACTCTAGCAGGCAATGGCGGAAGTGGGTGTGACCTTTTCCACAGGCATGCCGGACCGCGGAATCGGTGCGCGCCGCGCCGCACTTGCAAGGCCCCGGCCTCTGGGGTACCTTGCCGCGTCGCATTCAGTCGACACAGCCGCAACCCTGCATTTTCTGCGGATTTTGCCGCTGTTTTTCCTTCAACCGTGTCTGCTTCCAACGTCAATTTACAGGTGTTCCATGAGCCAGCCTTTCGTTGCCATCCTGATGGGTTCCGATTCCGATTTTCCCCAGGTCGAACCCGCTGTTGATACCCTGCGCAAGCTGGGCATTGCAGTGGAAGTGAAAGTTACCTCCGCCCACCGCACTCCTGAAATCACCCACGCCTACGTGAAGGACGCTGACCAGCGCGGCTGCTCCGTATTCATCTGCGCCGCCGGCATGGCCGCCCATCTGGCCGGCGCCGTTTCCGCCAACACCGTGAAGCCGGTGATCGGCATTCCCATCGATGTGACCCTGAATGGCCTCGACGCCCTGCTGTCCACCGTGATGATGCCCGGCGGCATTCCGGTGGCGACCGTGGCGATTGGCAAGGCTGGCGCGAAGAACGCCGGCTACCTGGCCGCCCAGATGATGGCCCTGGCCGACCCGGCCCTGGCGCAGAAGCTGAAGGAAGACCGCGCCGCCAATGCGAAGCAGGTGCAGGAGAAGGACGCCGCCCTGCAGGCCAGACTGGCCGCCAAAGGCTGAGCCATGCTGTCCCTGCGGCAGCGCCTGCGTGCCGTGCATACCCTGGCCACTGGCGGCGTGATCGCCTACCCCACCGAAGCGGTGTGGGGGCTGGGGTGTGATCCCTTCAACGCGGCGGCGGTGGAGCGCCTGCTCGACCTGAAGCAGCGTCCGGCCCACAAGGGCCTGATCTTGGTGGCAGCGGATCTGCAGCAGATCGCGCCGCTGCTGGATGGGTTGCCCGCCGAGCAGCGGGACCAGCTGAACCGCACCTGGCCCGGCCCGGTCACCTGGCTGATTCCCGATCCGCACAACTGGATTCCTGCCAATGTAAAAGGCCATTTCACCAGTGTTGCCGTGCGGGTGAGCGCTCACCCGGTGGTGCGGGATCTGTGCCGCGCCTGGGGCGGACCGCTGGTCTCTACCAGTGCCAATCTGGCCGGTCAGCCGCCGTTTCGCAGCGAATGGGCCCTGCGCCGCAACACCCGCCTGCGCCCCGACCTGATCGTGCCCGGCCAGACCCAGCGTTTGAATAAGCCTACAGAAATACGGGATTTGCCAACCGGGCGTATAATGCGCGCCGGTTGATGCCAAGGACATTACAGGGGAACCCCATGAGCACCATCAATCTGGATGCGGTGAAGCAATACCTGCTGGCCCTGCAGGACGATATCTGTCGCCAGCTGGCCGCAGAAGAAACGGGCGGACAATCCTTCCTCGAAGACAGCTGGACCCGCGAGGCCGGCGGCGGTGGCCGCTCCCGCGTGCTGGAAGGCGGGGATGTCTTTGAAAAGGCCGGCGTGAATTTTTCCCACGTGTACGGCGACGGCCTGCCCAAGTCCGCCACTGCCCACCGGCCGGAACTGGAAGGCCGCCATTTTCAGGCCATGGGGGTGTCGCTGGTGATCCATCCGCGCAATCCGCTGGTGCCCACCTCCCATGCCAACGTGCGCTTCTTCATTGCCGAGAAAGACGGCGCCGAGCCGGTGTGGTGGTTTGGCGGCGGCTTCGATCTCACGCCCTACTACGGGTTCGAGGAAGACTGCGTGCACTGGCACCAGACCGCAAAAAACGCCTGCGATCCATTCGGCGCCGATGTCTATCCCCGCTTCAAGCACTGGTGCGACGAATACTTCTTCCTGAAACACCGCAACGAAACCCGTGGCGTCGGCGGCCTGTTTTTCGACGACCTGAACCAGTGGGAATACGAAAAATGCTTTGCCTTCATGCGCAGCGTGGGTGACGCCTACATCAACGCTTACCGTCCCATCGTGCAGAAACGCAAGGATCTGCCGTACACCGAAGCGCAGCGCGAATTCCAGCTGTATCGCCGGGGCCGCTACGTGGAATTCAATCTGGTGTACGATCGCGGCACGCTGTTCGGCCTGCAGACCGGCGGCCGCACCGAATCCATCCTGATGTCGCTGCCGGCGCTGGTGAGCTGGAAATACAACTGGCAGCCGGAACCGGGCTCGGCGGAAGCGCGGCTGTACACGGATTTTCTCGGCGCCCGCGACTGGCTGGGTGCCACAGGAAGCAAAGCATGAGCATCGATCGCTACGCCGTGATGGGCAATCCCATCAAGCATTCCAAGTCGCCGCAGATTCACAAATCCTTCGCGCTGCAGACCGATCAGGACATGACCTACACCGCGATCCTGGTGCCCGAAGGCGGTTTCCGCGAGGCGGTCGACAACTTCCGCGCCGACGGCGGCAAGGGCTTCAATGTCACCGTGCCGTTCAAGCTGGAAGCGTTTGATCTGGTGAACAAGCGCAGCGAGCGGGCCGAGCGCGCGAAAGCGGTGAACACGATCGTGGTGCGCGCCGACGGCTCGCTGTTCGGTGACAACACCGATGGCGTCGGACTGGTGCGCGACATCACCCACAATCACGACGGCCGTTTCACCGGCAAGAAAGTGCTGATCGTGGGCGCTGGCGGCGCGGTGCGCGGTGTGCTGGCGCCGATTCTCAATGAAAAGCCGGCACTGGTGGTGATTGCCAACCGCACCTTTGAAAAGGCGCGGGAACTGGCGCTGGAATTCCAGGACATGGGCCGCATCGAGGCGGTTGCCCTGAACCGGCTGGAAGGTCCGTTCAACTGGATCATCAACGGTACGGCGGCCAGCCTGGGTGGCGAAGTGCCGGAGCTGCCGCCCTCGGTGATCGGCCCCCACACCTGGGTGTACGACATGATGTACAGCAAGGACGCCACGCCCTTCAACGCCTGGGCGCTGGCGCACGGCGCGGAAAGGGCCTTTGATGGCCTGGGCATGCTGGTGGAACAGGCGGCCGAGTCATTCCGCCTGTGGCGCGGCGTGATGCCCGCCACGGTGCCGGTGATCAAGGAACTGCGGGCGTCCTTTTGAGTCGAAGGCCATGGATGCAGGTGAAGGTGGCTGGTCCTGCGACAATCGGTCGCATGGTGTACAACGCCGCCATCCGTTAACCTGCTTCCTGTCATAACTGTGTTGCATGTTCGCCTGAACACCGGCCCCGCAAGACTCCCACCTTGCGGGGCTTTTTATTGTCCGCAATTTGACCAGACCCGCCGCGATTCCTTGTTTTTTGCACATTCCACAACAGACGCTGCACAAAGTGCTGCCATACTCGGTGCCATGAAGTTGCCAGGGAACCTTGCTTCCTGGCCTGACTCATAACTAGGCACGACAACTCTCTGGAGGCACCACATGAAATCGTCCACTCGTCTGTTTGCATCCCTGCTGCTGGCCGGCGGCATGACCTTCGCCCTGGCTGGACCGACCCTGGCGGAATCCGGCATGGGCATGGGTAAAGGCATGGGCATGGGCAAGCAGTGCCCGATGAAATCCCAGGGCGGCGGAATGGATCATGGTGGCATGGGCCACTTCGATCACATGCCCCCCTTCCTGCGCGGACTGGATTTGACCGAGGAACAGCGCGACAAGATTTTCGACATTACCTACGCCCAGATCCCGGAAATGCGCAAGCTGCACAAGGAACTGCGCAATCTGCACCAGCAGCAGAAAGGCCTGCCGATGTCGGCGGACTATGACGCCGGCAAGATGAAGAAGCTGGTGGATGCGGAAACCAAACTGCGGGCCGAGCAAATGCTGAAAATGGCCGAGACCCACAACAAGATCTACAAGCTGCTGACCGACGAACAGCGCAAGGAGCTGGCCGAACGGCAGGAAAAGCGCGCGCAGAAGCATGCCGGTCACCACTGACACGCGGGCATCACCCTTCCGTCAATCGGGAAATAGCACAACCACCGGCCCCGTTGCGTGCAACGGGGTTGGTGATCGCAGACAGGCTGGTTACACTTGAACCATGTTCAATCCACCATGGTTTCCCGCCACATGAATCCACTGCTCGAATCCCGACGCCTGCCCCCCTTCAGCCAGATCCAGCCCGAACACGTTGTTCCTGCCATCGACACCATCCTGGCCGATAACCGCCGCCAGATCGCCGAAATCGTTGCGCATGTGCAGCAGCACGATGTGTCGGTGGAGAATTTCCTGCTGCCGTTCGAGGAACTGAACGATCGCCTCAGCAACGCCTGGTCGCCCGTGGGGCATCTCAACGGCGTGCTCAACAGCGAGGCGCTGCGAAATGCCTACAACACCTGCCTGCCGAAACTGTCCGAGTACGGTACCGAGCTGGGCCAGCACAAGGGTCTGTACCAGGCCTACACCGAACTGAAAAATTCCGCGCAGTTTGCCCAGCTGACCCGCGCGCAGAAAAAAGTGGTGGAGAACGCGCTGCGGGATTTCCACCTGTCCGGCATCGACCTGCCGCCGGAACAGCAGAAGCGCTACGGCGAAATCAGCAAGCGCCTGTCGGAACTCACCAGCAAATATTCCGAAAACGTGCTCGACTGTACCAACGCTTTCAGCAAGCACATCACCGATGCCAGACAGCTGGCCGGTCTGCCGGAAACGCAGCTGCATGCGGCGCGCATCGCGGCGGAGAAAAAGAATCTGGATGGCTGGCTGCTGACGCTGGACATTCCGGTCTACATCGCCGTGATGACCTACTGCGACAACCGCGATCTGCGGCGTGAATTTTACGAAGCGTACAACACCAAGGCATCCGACCAGGGCCCGTTTGCCGGCAAGTTCGACAACAATCCGCTGATGCAGGAAATTCTCGCGCTGCGGCACGAACTGGCGCAGCTGCTCGGTTTCAACAATTACGCCGAGCGCTCGATTGCCACCAAGATGACCGAGTCCACGGAGCAGGTGCTGGAATTTCTGCACGATCTGGCGAAAAAGGCGCTGCCGGCGGCGAAGCAGGAATTCCTCGAACTCACCGAATTCGCTGTGGACTACTGCAACGCTGAAGACCTGCAGGCGTGGGACGTGTCCTACTACAGCGAAAAACTCAAGCACCAGCGCTTTGCCATTTCGCAGGAAGCGCTGCGGCCCTGGTTCCCGCTGGAAAAAGTGCTGGCGGGTTTGTTTGAAATTGCCCGCCGCCTGTTTGACGTGACGTTCGAGCTGGACACCAGTGTCGACCGCTATCATCCCGACGTGCGTTTCTACCGCGTGTTTGAAGCGGGCGAGGAAATCGCCGGTTTCTACTTTGATCTGTTTGCCCGCGCCAGCAAGCGCGGCGGTGCCTGGATGGACGAGTGCCGCGTGCGTCGTCGCACCCTGAACGGCACGCTGCAATTGCCGGTGGCGTATCTCACCTGCAACTTCAACGGCCCGGTGGGCGACAGGCCCGCGCTGCTCACTCATAACGAAGTCACCACCCTGTTCCATGAATTCGGCCACGGCCTGCATCACATGCTGACTAAAGTGGAAGATGGTGCGGTGTCGGGCATCAACGGCGTGGCCTGGGATGCGGTGGAGCTGCCCAGCCAGTTTCTGGAAAACTGGTGCTGGGAAAAAGAAGCGATTCCGCTGATGTCCGGCCATTACGAAACCGGCGAGCCGCTGCCGCTGGATATGCTGGAGAAAATGCTGGCGGCGAAAAATTTCCAGTCGGCAATGATGATCGTGCGCCAGCTGGAATTTTCCATTTTTGATTTCCGCATTCACCGCGATTACCAACCCGGCATGGATATTCACGCCGTGCTGGAAGATGTGCGCCAGCAGGTAGCGGTGATCCGGCCGCCGGCATTCAACCGCTTCGAGTGCAGCTTCAGCCACATTTTTGCCGGCGGTTATGCGGCGGGTTATTACAGTTACAAGTGGGCGGAAGTGCTGTCGGCGGACGCGTTCTCGCGCTTCGAGGAAGAAGGCATTTTCAACGGCGAGACCGGCCGCTCGTTCCGGGAAAATATTCTGGAAAAAGGTGGCGAGGAAGAGCCGATGGAACTGTTCCGCAAATTCCGCGGCCGCGAACCGAAAGTGGATGCGCTGCTGCGCCACAGCGGGCTGGCAGCATGAGAAAACAGTTTATCGCGGGGGCCAAGTGCCCCCAGTGCGGTCTGGAAGACAAGATTTTTGTCTATCACAAGGATGGTGATGACATTGCGCAGTGCAACGTCTGCGGTTACCAGAGCATCCGGCCGAAAACGGTGGAACCCGTCGAGCATGAAGAAGAGCATCACCACGCAGAAGACGATGCGGTGGGTGTGGTGAAAATATTCGAGCGCAAGCCGTAACGGAAAAGTCTGCTGCGCCGAATCCGCCGTTTCACTCCTGCCGTTGCGCCAGCAGAAAAATCCCGCCGAACTCCACCACCGCACACAGCACGATGCTGGGACCGGCCGGTGTGTCCGCCAGCCACGACAGCAGCAATCCACCCACGACCGCGCCCATGCCGATCAGGCTGGCGAACACGGCCATCTGCTCCGGCGTGCGTGCCAGGCGGCGGGCGGCGGCGGCAGGAATGATCAGCATGGCGGTGATCAGCAGCGCGCCCACCACCTTCATGCCGATGGCGACGATGCTGGCCAGCAGCAGCATGAACAGCAGTCGCACCCGGCCTACATTGGTGCCTTCGGCCTGCGCCAGTTCCTGATTCACGGCAATGTTCAGCATGGGAATCCAGATAAAACGCAGCACCACTGCAATCAGTACCGCCAGACCCGCCACCCAGATCACGTCGTTGAAAGACGTGGCCAGCAGATCGCCGAACAGCAGCCCCAGCAGATCCACCCGCACATGCTCCATCAGGCTCACCAGCACCAGACCCAGCGCCAGCGTGCCGTGCGCCATGATGCCCAGGAGCGTGTCGCTGGCGATGACGTGCTGGCGCTGCAGTAACGTCAGCAGCAGCGCAATGCCGCTGGTGACGAGGATGACGCCGGCGGTGGGATGCAGGCTGAACAGAAAACCCAGCGCGATGCCCAGCAGCGCGGAATGGGCCAGCGTGTCGCCGAAATAGGCCAGCCGGCCCCACACCACGAAACAGCCCAGCGGGCCGGAAATGGCCGCCAGCAGCAGGCCGGTGAGCAGGGCGGGCAGCAGGATCTCAATCATGGTGATGGCCGTCCTGCCCGTGGGAATGGTCGTGCGAATGATCGTGATTGCAGCCCGGCCCGTGCACGTGGGTGCGCACCGACACCGCGTCCACCACGTCGCCGTGCAGGTCGTGCTGGTGATCGTGCTTGTGGGTGTAGACGCCGATATTGTCCACGTTGCCGGTGTCGAACAGCGCCAGATATTCGGGATGGCTGGCCACTGATTCCGCCGTGCCGGAACAGCACACATGCTGGTTCAGGCACAGCACCTGATCGGTCTGCGCCATCACGAAATGCAGGTCGTGCGACACCATCAGAATCGCAAAGCCCTGCTCGTCGCGCAGTTGCGCCAGCAGCCGGTACAGCGCCTGCTGGCCCTGCAGGTCGACGCCCTGCGCCGGTTCGTCCAGCACCAGCAGGTCGGGATTGCGCAGCAGGGCGCGGGCCAGCAGCACGCGCTGGAATTCGCCGCCCGACAGCTGCTGCACGGCGGCCTGCCGCAGCGAGCGTGCGCCCACCCGCGCCAGCGCCTGGTCCACCGGCTGCAGGTCGCCCCGGTTGGCCAGCCCCAGAAAGCGTTCCACCGTCAGCGGCAGGCTGGGGTCCACGGTCAGTTTCTGCGGCATGTAGCCGATGGTCAGGCCGCCGGCGCGATGCACGTTGCCGCGCGAGGGGGCATACAGGCCCAGAATGATTTTCAGCAGACAGGATTTGCCGGCGCCGTTGGGGCCGATGACCGTGAGGATTTCGCGCCGGTGCACATCGAAACTGATGTCGTGCAGCACCGTGCGCTGGCGGAAATCGAGCCCGACATTGCGTAGCGATACCAGCGTTTCCTGGGTCATGGGAATGGCCAACCTGTGGCGAATGGGCGTGGGGATGGGGCAGCAAAGGCGTGCCATGCTAATATTCCGCCCCCCAATAAACAATAGTCCGGCAGCGGAGTGATATGCGATGAAACGGCTGATTTCCTGCGTCCTGATGCTAGTGCTGCTGTCCGGCATTGCCCTGGCGCGCGCCGGGGAAAATCCCCCCTATCCGGTGCTGGCCAGCATCCGTCCGATTGCCCTGCTGGTGCAGGAACTGACCGCCGGCCTGCCGGTGACGGTCACCACCCTGCTGCCGGCCGGCACCACCACCCACGACTATGCCCTCAGCCCAGGCGATCTGGCGCGGATTCAAAACGCGCAGCTGCTGGTGTGGCTGGGTCCGCAGGGCGAACCCTATCTGGCGAAAGTGATGGCGCAGCACAGCGGCGATCTGCGCTGGGGCGAACTGCCGGGCCTGCTGACCCTGGCCCCCCGCGCCGCCCTGCATGAAGACCATGACGATCACGCAGAACATGAAGAAGAGCATGAAGGCCACGCCGGCCACCACCATCACACCGGCTATGACCCGCATCTGTGGTGGAGCAGCAGCAACGCCCTGCTGCTGGCCCGCGCGCTGGAACAGCGCATCGGCCAGGACCGCCCGCAGTGGGCTTCCACCCTGCAGCAGAACCGCGCCGCCCTGGAAACCCGCCTGCGCCAGCAGCGCGATGAACAACGCAGCCGTTTCGCCAGTGGCCACAAACCCTTCCTGCTGGCGCACGATGCGTTTTTCTATCTGGAGGAAGACCTGGGCATCCACTCGGAAGCGGCGCTGGTGCTGGACCCGGAAAACCGCCCCGGCGTGAAGCATCTGCTGGAACTGAAAAGACGGGTGGCGCAGCAGCACATCGGCTGCGTGCTCACCGGCGCGCTGGTGCCGGACAGCCTGATCGACAAGATCGACAGCCAGCCGCCCTTGCTGCGTCTGGCCATTGATGAACTGGGCTGGGATTACAGCGGCGAGCGCTACAGCGACTGGCTGGCGCTCGCCTGGGGCAAGGTGGAGCAGTGCGCCGGTCTGGCCCCGCGCTGAAGCCGCTCCCCTGGTCCGTTACAGTCCGGCGCCGGCCAGCGGTACTGCGCCGGCGCGGCTGAAACTGATCGCCGGCATGTACCACCAGTCCAGCTTCACCTTGCCGTCCACCGCATAATCCAGCGCTTTCGGCGCCGCCTGCGGATTCAGCAGCAGCGGCACCAGCTGGGTCGCCGTTTTCAGCAGGTTCACGTTCAGGCCCAGCCGCAGATCGGTTTCCCCCAGCGCCGGCAGCGTCACGCTCTGCGCCTGCCGCCCGTCCGCCACTTTCACGCCCTGCAGCATCAGGTTGTATTCCACACCCGTCACCGGCAGCGCCAGATCATTGGGATTGCGCAGCCGCAGATCCACCAGCAGCTCCAGCCCGGATAGATCCAGCCGGCCGATCTGCACATTGCGCACCTGCACTTCCGGCGCCTGCAGCTGCGTTGACTGCAGCAGTGAACAGCCCGTCAGCGCGGCGGTGGTGCCCACGGTCAGCCACTGCAGCAACTGGCGGCGCGGCAAAACACGGGAAGTGTGGAGAACATCAGTCATGGCCATCATCCTTTCTTCAGACGGTTGTTGGTGTCGCGGCTGGCGCGGATCAGTTCGTCACTGCCGTGAAAGCCCGACTTGGCGCGGCGATCGTACAGCACGATGTTGACGCTGGCTGCCAGATTCAGGCAGCCGGTGGTGGGAATGTAGATCACGTCACGACACCACTGCACCAGTTCGCGCGACAGCGAGCCGTCCTCCGGTCCGAACACGTAAAAAGCCTGCGGCGGATGCACGTAATCCACCAGCGAGGTGGCGCCTTCCACCAGTTCCACCGCCACGGGAATCGCGCCGGGTGGCAGGGCATTTTGCAGCGGATCGCAGTGGGTCAGCGGAATGCGTTCGTGGGTGTCTTTGGTGTCGGTGATGAACTGGCGCGCGTAATGAAAACGCTGGCCGGAATAGAACACGCCGCTGACATCGAAGCAGCCCGCCGCGCGCATTACATGGCCGACATTTTCCGGCGATTTGGGATTGAGCAGTGCCAGCCAGCTGGCGGTGGTTGCGGTCATTACCAGTTCACTCCCACGCCGAGAAAGTAGCGGCGGTTGCACAGGCTTTTGGGATCGATTTCGGCATATTCATATTCGTAGCGCAGCGACAGATGCACGCGGTCGGTGAGGTAATAGCGCGCGCCGGTCTCCGATGAACTGACGTATTCGATCGGAACTTCGTGGGGCCAGTAGACATAGCCCTTGGTGAACAGCTCCAGCCCGTGCGTGCCGATCTGCTGGCGGTAATCCCAGTTCAGGTTGATGTTGTTGAACTTGAATTCGACGGGAAGCTGGCCCAGGCCGAACTCGGTCAGATCGATGTGGTAGGTGAATTCGGTGCGGGAAAACTGGGTCGACAGGTTGAAGTGGCCCTGCTCGTTATCCCAGAACTGGTAGCCGGGGCCGGCGCCGAATTCATCCTCGGTGGTGTCGTGGCCCAGATAGTCGCGCTTGCGGCGGCCATGCAGACGCAGGAACCAGTGTTCCGTGAAGAAGTGGTCCAGGTCGTAGGTCACTTCGTAGTTGTTGTCCTTGCGCACGCTGTTTTCGGTTTTTTTCTTCAGCCCCGCTTTCAGGTTGTGGCGCCACTGGTGGTTGAACACGCGGGTGTCCAGCCGTGAGTCGGCCTTGAATTCGCGCTTGTCCTGTTCCCGTTTCAGGTCCAGCGCCAGGTCCAGCGTGCCGTCCCAGTGCCAGCGGTCGATGCGCTCGCGCAGGCGCACGGCGGTGTCGATGTCGGTCAGGGTCACGGCCTGGCCATCGTCCAGCTGCACTGTGCCCGGCTCGCCCGCCAGCAGCTGGCTGGAGCGCGCGGTGTCAGCGCTGCGGATCTGCAGCTGGACTGGATCATCGGTGGCCAGGGTGCGGATGCGCTGCAGCTTCACGCTGATGCGGCCGATGTGGTTGGCGTCGAAGGCCGCGCTGCCAAAATCCACGAACAGCAGCCGGCCGGTCAGCTGGTCGCCGTTGGTCAGCCAGAGGGTGTCGGCGCGGGCCGGCAGCGCGGCTGCAGTCAGCAGGAAAATGCACAGGATGGCGGTGATTGAACGCATGGGAATGGACTGGCGGCAGACGGGTGGCGCGATCATATCACCGTGGGAATAACCCCCATACTGTGACTATACTTGCAGGCACAGTTTTTCCTGGATTGATTAATGTTCATTCCGCGTCTGATTTTTGTGGCAGCCCTGTCGCTGCCGGGGACTACCTGCCTGGCGGCGGGGGATGACCTGTTCGACCTGCCGCTGGAAGCGCTCATGCAGGTGGAAGTGCAGACCCCGTCCAAACTGCCACAGTCGCTGTCTGGCGCCGCCGGCGTGGTGAGCGTGTTTTCCCGCGATGAACTGGCCCTGTTCGGGGGCCGCAATCTGGGCGACGTGCTGGGCCGCATCGCCGGCGTGCAGCCGCAGCCTTCCGCCTTTCTGCAAAGCCCGCTGACCGTGCGCAGCGATCCCGCTTCCGTCAACAACAACCATGTGCTGATCCTGCTCAACGGCATGCCGTTCAACCGCGAAGGCTATCTGGGCGGCCTGTTCAATCACATCATGCTCACCTCGATTCCGCTCGACGCCATCCAGCAGATCGAAGTGGTGCGCGGCCCTGGCTCGGTGCTGTATGGCAGCAATGCCTTTGCCGGCGTGATCAATATCATCACCCGCAACGAAAGCACCGTGGACAACCAGATCAGCGCCAGCGCCGGCAACTTCCACACCCAGCTGCACGAGGCCACCCTGGCCAGCGCCGGCGACAGCGGCCAGATCGCCGGCTACTTCCAGTATTACGACGCCCAGGGCCCGGAACTGGAAACGC
This sequence comes from uncultured Moraxellaceae bacterium, assembly GCA_964491665.1. Taxonomy (GTDB): domain Bacteria; phylum Pseudomonadota; class Gammaproteobacteria; order Pseudomonadales; family Ketobacteraceae; genus Ch67. The sequence continues at coordinate 17,786 of CAZBII010000022.1, read as the reverse complement.
ACACCGCCGCCGGCGCGCCCTTTGTTTTCCGCCAGGGCGTGCATGCGCCGGCTGGACTGGTCACCGGCAGGATCGACAACCTGCGGGTGAATGCCTACCGGGGCGAATCGGCTTACGACCAGCGGCGCGGCAACGTGCTGATGCCCTACATTGGCGAAACCGCCGTGGAAAAGCGCTTCCTCAACCTGGGCTACGATCTGGCGCTGGGCGTGGACTGGCAGCTGAAACTGGATGCCGGCGTGATGGAATCGCGGCCCTTCATCCAGGCCGATGCGGTGAATGCCCTCGACTACCGTTTCGACGACCGACATTACGAAGCCCAGCTCACCGGCCAGCTGAACGCGGACCTGCAGTGGGTGTCGGGGCTGGTGCGCGATGAATACCGGGGTGCGGTGGAACCGCCTACCGCGCCGAAGTGGGATTACGGCAGCTGGTCCGGCTACAGCGAGCTGCAGTACCAGTGGCGCGAAACCCGCCTGATTGCCGGCGTGCAGCTGAACAAGGCCGAGAACATCGATCTGGACACCGTGCCCCGGCTGGGCGTCATCCAGCATTTCACCGACAGCACCGGCCTCAAGCTGATGTACGGCCAGGCCTTCCGCGCCCCGGCCATTGGCGAGACTGCCATCAACACGCCGGTGCTGCTGGGCCTCTTCACCCTGCGCGGCAATCCCGATCTGGAACACGAGCGCGTCACCACCACCGACCTGCAATTCTTCTACAACGGCCCGGAAGCGCAGGCGGCGCTCACCCTGTTCAACACCCGCCAGGACGACCTGATCGTGCGCGCCATCCAGGGCAACATCATCACCTTCGTCAACCAGGGCGAGCTGCGCATTCGCGGGGTGGAGCTGGAGGGCAAGGCCGTGCTGCACGAGCACTGGTACGCCATCGGCGCGGTGACCTGGCAGGAAAACGAAGATGGCAATGCGGTGGAAGATGTGTCGCTGCAGCCGCACACGGTGGTGAAGACCGGGCTGGCCTACCGGCACTCGGACTGGTCGGCGGGACTTTACAACAGCCACTTCAGCGTCGCGCCGGACAATCAGGTGGTGGTACCCACGCGCCTGCTGGTAAATCCGCCGGCGGACGATTACGACCTGCTGTCGCTGAATTTCAATGTGCGGCTGCGTGACCTGCACGATGCCCAGCTGGAACTGTATCTGGACAACCTGCTGGACGAGACGGTCTATGTCCCGGTGCTGCCCGGCACCGGCCTCACCGCCAATACCGAACCGCAGCGCGATGGCCGCTACGGCCAGATCGGCATCAGCCTGCCGTTCTGATCAGCGCAGCGAAAAGCGGCTCAGCTGCGAGGTGATCGACGCCGCCATGTCCGCCAGCTGCTGCGCCGACCGGGTGGCCGTGCGGGCCTGATCCGCCTGCTGCTGCGCGCGCTCGGCAATGCCGCTGACATCCTGCGCCAGCGTCTGGGTGGCCTGATTCTGCTGCGACAGTGCCGTGGCCACCGTTTGCGAATGCTGCTTCAGTTCCTGTGCGCCCTGCTGCAGCGTGTCGATGGTATGGCTGGCCTGCTCCACACTCTGCATGCCCTGATTCGACAGCCGCTGCCCCTCGTCCACCGCGCCCACGATCGAACTCACTTCATCGCGGATCTTCGCCACGATGGCATCGATCTCGTGGGTGGACTGGCGGGTGCGGGCCGACAGGCTGCGCACCTCATCGGCCACCACCGCAAAACCGCGTCCCGACTCCCCCGCCCGCGCCGCTTCAATGGCCGCATTCAGCGCCAGCAGATTGGTCTGTTCCGCCACATCCTTGATGGTGAGCGTGATGGATTCGATGCGTTTGGAATTCTCGTTCAGGCGTTGCACATTCTCGGACAGCCGGGTGACGAAATCGCACAGCCGCTGCAACACCTGCGTGCTCTGCTGCAGGGTCTGGCGGCCGCTGTCGGCTTCCTGCGCCGCATGCTGCGCCAGCGTCAGCTGCTGGGTGGAATTGCGGGTCAGCTGTTCGATGCTCACCGACAGCTGCTCGATGGCCGCAGCCATGGTGCGGGCGTCATCCTGCTGCACCTGCGCATCATGCTCGCCGCGCTGGGCATCCTTCTGCAGGCCGCCGGCGGACTGGTCCAGCTTCTCCGCCAGGTCGGCGAACGATCCCAGCAGCTGGCGCAGACTGTTGCGCATGGCCACCGCCTGCCCCAGCACGCTCTGCTGCTGCGGGGTCTGCTCCAGCACCAGACCCCGGCCCGACAGATCCCCGGCCGACACCTTCTGCAGCACCTGCTCCACCTGCACCGGCTCGCCGCCGAAACGCTGGCGCAAGCCGGTCAGAATCAGCACCACCACCGCCGTCACCAGCGCGATGGACACCGCCAGAATCCCCAGCAGCAGCCCCTCGAAACGGTCCACCGCCGCGCGGGTGTTCTGCTCGATCGCGGCCTGCTCCGCCAGCGATGCCGCCACCAGCTTGTCCACCGCGCGCCGGTGCTCGCTGTACAGATCATCCAGCTTGTTGAACACGATCTTCGCGTCCGACATCTGCCCCTTCTGCAGCGGCGGCAGGAATTCTTCATGCACGATGCGGAAATAGTCGTCGGCTGGCTTGAACACGGCGCGGGTGATCTGTTCTTTCAGGGCGGGCGGCAGAATGGTGTCCTGCATCCAGAACTCATGGCGGGCGCGGAATTCCTTCTCCACCCGCTCCAGATTCTCGCGCCATTCCTGCTGGCGGGACTTGTTGCGGGTGGACAGCATCTGCAACACGCTCAGATGGCTTTCGATGATGTATTCCGGCGGCGGCAGGATGTCGGCCACCAGATCCTTCACCAGCACGATCTGCTGGTAGGTGGCACCGTTCACCTTCACCCCGTCCAGCAGGCGGTTGGAGAGAAAGGCAAACCCCGCCATGCCGACGATGAAGCACAGCACCAGAATGCGGCCGGCCTTGGCCAGTGACCAGTGACTGACGCGGGAAACCAGGCCTGCCAGCATAAGCATCTCCGGGGGATATTTCAGGAAGGGACCAGATGTAAAGTGTAGAAGCTGGGTAAAAATTCGCCACGGATGGCGCGCCCGGCCCCCCTGTGCCCACCGGGAAATCTAGGGGGCGCCGATCCGTTGCAGCAGCAGGAACAGCATCAGCAGCAGGCTGTTCAGCGCCCAGGCGGCAGTCAGCATGCGGGCAATATCGCTGTAGACGGGATTGTCGACACTGTCGGCGCAGAGCCAGATTTCGGCAATGATCCAGACGGTGTAACAGCCGATCAGCGCGAACATCAGCAGCTCGGTGGCCAGCGGGGCGCCGTTGAAGTGCAGGAACAGGGCAATCAGCCAGAGAATGCTGCCGGGGATGACCCCGTAAAACCAGAACACATCCCGCAGCGGGCGGCGGATCAGCAGCAGATCGAGGTAGAGATGTTTCATGGGCGACGTCCTCGTGGAAGGTGGAGTGCCTGGGTATAAGCATAGTAGGTCATTCAACGTATTGCCCAACCCGCCCGGACCTGACTACCCTCAGTAACATCGCCCCCTGCAGGAAAGCCCCATGCCCCACTCCCCGATTGTCGGCGGTGGCCCGAAAAAACTGCTCTACACCCTCAGCACCCTGCGCCAGCTGGGCCTGCGCAACGCGGCCAAGGCGCTGACCAGCCACAACGCCTGCAAGGCCGGCGGCCTGGGCATGGGCGGCCAGCGCGGCGGCATGACCAACGAACTGGGGGAATTTCCCGCCGTCTGCAACAAGAGCGTGCAGGCCCAGTCCACTGACATCCAGCCCGCCATTCCGGCAGAACTGTTCGCGCAGCATCCGCTGGCGGACTTCTCCCAGCTGGCCGACCGCGAACTGGAACACCTGGGCCGGCTCGACACGCCCTTGTACAAATCCGCCGGCGACGACCGCTACCGTCCCCTTGAGTGGGACGCCGCCTTCGACCTGATGACGCAGCGCTTCGCCGCCACCGCGCCCGACCGCACGTTTTTCTACGCCTCGGGCCGCTCCTCCAACGAAGCCGGATTCGTGCTGCAACTGCTGGCGCGGCTGTACGGCACCAACAACGTCAACAACTGCTCGTACTACTGCCATCAGGCCACCGGCGTCGGCCTGTACAACGCCATTGGCGTTGGCACCGCCACCGTCACGCTGGAAGACGTCACCCACTGCGACCTGATTTTCATCATCGGCGCCAATCCGTCGTCGAACCATCCGCGACTGCTGCACCAGCTGAAAAACTGTCGCGAGCGCGGCGGCGATGTCATCGTCATCAACCCGGCGAAGGAACCGGGGCTGGTGCGCTTCGCCGTGCCGAAAAGCGTCACGTCCATGCTCAGCGGCGGCTCGTGGATTGCCAGCGAATACGTGCAGCCGCAGATCAATGGCGATCTGGCGCTGCTCAAATGCATGGCGAAAGCGCTGTGCGAACAGCAGCAGATCGACACGGCTTTTATCGCGCAGCACACCGACGGTTTCACCGCATATCTCGCCGATCTGGAAAACGTTTCATGGCCTGCGCTGGAACAGTCCAGCGGCGTCAGTGAAAAACAAATCCGCGCGCTGGCCGATCGCTACGCCACAGCCGAACGCGCCATCTTCGCCTGGGGCATGGGCATCACCCACCATCTGAACGGCGTGGAAAATGTCGAGGCCATCGCCAACCTGGCGCTGCTGCGCGGCATGCTCGGCAAACCCGGCGCCGGACTGTTACCGCTGTGCGGCCACAGCAACGTGCAGGGCATCGGCACCGTGGGCGTCAAACCGCTGCTGCCGGATGACGTGCTGTTCCATCTGGAAAAACACTTCAACATCCAGCTGCCCGCGCAGGACGGCATGGACACCCTCGCCTGCCTCGACGCCGCCCACGCCGGCACCATCGACGTTTGCCTGCTGCTGGGCGGCAATTTGTTTGCGGCCACGCCCAACAGCGCCTGGGCCCGCGCCGCGCTCGACCGCATCGGCTTCAAGGTGTACCTCACCACCACCCTCAATCGCGGCCATGTCACCGGCATGGAAACCAGCGAATCCCTGCTGCTGCCGGTCACCGCGCGCGACGAGGAATGGCAGCCCACCACGCAGGAATCCATGTTCAACTACGTGCGCCTGAGCGACGGCGGCATCCGCCGCCTGCAACACACGCGCCCGGAAAGCCACATCCTCAGCGAACTGGGCGCGCGCCTGCTGCCTGACTGCGCGGTGGACTTCCGCGCCTTCCAGTCCCACGACAGCATCCGCGAAGCCATCGCCGCCAGCATTCCCGGCCTGCAGCAACTGGCCAGCATCGGCACAACCCACACCGAATTCACCATCCCCGGCCGCATCCTGCACGACCCCGCTTTCCACACCGACAGCGGCCGCGCCCACTTCTGCGTCACGCCGCTGCCGGCGCAGAAAACCTCACCGCAGTGGCCCTTCCTGCTCGCCAGCATCCGCAGCGAAGGCCAGTTCAACTCCATCATCTACGAAGAACAGGACACCTATCGCGGCACCGACACCCGCTGGTGCGTGCTGATGAACGCAGACGACATGCGTGCGCTGGGCGTGCAGGAGCGCGACACCGTGAATGTGGTGTCGCCCATCGGCCGCATGGACGCCGTGCAGGTCATCGCGTTTGAACTGCCGCGCGGCAACCTGCTGGCCTACTACCCGGAAGCAAACGTACTGATCGGCGCGGAACACGATGCCCGCAGCAAGACACCGGCGTTCAAGTCGGTGGCGGTAAAGGTGGGGACGGTGGGCTGACGGTTCAATCCGGTGCATCGGCTGGACTCATTGTGCAGCAGCCTGTTGCACAAATTCGCCGTCCGGCCAGGCCTCGGCAAAGGCGCGCATGTACTTGAGATTGCGGGGCGAAAACCCCTTCATCTCCGGAAACGCCGCCCGCAGATCCTGCGCCAGCCGTTCGATCACCTTCGCGCCCCACCCCTGTCGGGATTGCCGGGCCAGAATGTCGCGCCCGATCTGCCAGTACAGCAGCACCAGCTCGCGGTTCACCGCCAGCGTTGCGCGCTGCTGGGCGGAGTGGATACGGCTTTTCAGATCAGCCAGCCAGTCGGCATAGCCCTCGGGGGGTGGGGTCAGGCTTGCGGGTTTCCTGCTCATGCGATCATTCCTTGATGGGTGGGTTCAGAGGCCATTCCTCTGCAACAACAGACGGATCGCACGCAAAAGCTTTGCCCTTCCCCTTTCTGTGTGGAAAACTCCGCCTGTTTTTACTGGACCCCACCCGTGCAAGGAGCACCCCATGACCCACGACACACGCGACACCACCCTCACCCCGGAACAGCTGGCGCAGCTGGAAGATACCTTCACAGCGCTGGAACAAACGATGCGCGACCCCACCCTGACCGCCTACCAGCGCCGCGCCATGGCCGAGGCCCTGAAACCGCTCATGCAGAAGATCGAAGACACCCGGCGGGTGCTGGAGCTTCGTCTGCTCAAACGTTCACTGGCGGTGATGTACCACGCGAAAATGCTGGGGGCGGAGGGCAATGCGTCCGCGCAGGCCCTGTATGAGGAACTGGCAGCGCGGGCGCCCCAGGCCGAGATTGTGCCGTTTCCGGTAAGGGGGAAGGTGGGGGGATGAGGCTTCCCCCATCTGCTTAATCGTGCGGCACAACCAGCCGTTTGAAGCGCGTGAAAACGGTCAACTCACAACGGCTTCGATTGGCGGCGCGGACGGCGACGATTCATATTCAGATCCTGCGCGATTTCCTGGGGGTAGAACTCAATCATCCTGTCCAGCAACTGCTTCAACTCCTTGTAAACGCTGTAACGTGGATTCAGGTAGTAAACGCGGGTTCTGCCCTGGTACTCGCCATAAATGATCCCACCCAACTCCAGCCGCTCCAGCTGGCTGCGGATGGCAGTCTGGCTGACCTGGAAATAGGTTGCGATCTCACGGCCATAGCCGCTTCCACGGGCCGCGATATAGACAAGAACCTGCGCTGCTGAAGTACTTCCGAAAAGGGCATCGAACATGGGGTTAATCCACCGGTAAGCTGGCTGCCTGCTGAGGAATTAGGCTACATTATAGTTCAAATGAACTAAATTATAGGCTATATGAACCAGTATCAAGTGCTTTTCGTGCGTGCTTTCCGGCGCTGGTCGTGACGGCGCGGGATTATCTGGGCAGGGAACTAATAGGCAATCAGACGGTGCTCTAATAGGCAATTGGACGGTACCCAAATAGGCAATTGGACGCTACACTAACCGTCAATTGGACGGCCAATTAAGCAGACCCCATGACCCTATTCCCCCGCTTTTTAAAGCCCAAAGTTGCTGAAGCCCTGAAGGATACTCCGGTAGTCTGCATATTGGGGCCGCGCCAGGTAGGCAAATCCACACTTTGCCGGCAACTGGCGCCGGAACGCCACTACCTGACCTTTGACGACCAGACCACACTCACTGCCGCCAGGTTAGACCCCACCGGCTTCATCCAGAGCCTGCCCCAATACGTCACTCTGGATGAAGTGCAACGAGTACCGGAATTGCTGCTGGCCATCAAAGCTGAAGTGGATCGCAACCGCGAACCGGGCCGGTTCCTGCTGACCGGCTCCGCCAACTTGCTGCTGCTGCCGAAAGTGAAGGAATCCCTGGCCGGCCGCATCGAAATACTGCGCCTGCAACCCCTGACCGAAGCCGAGAAGGAAAGCACACAACCGGACTTCCTGCCGCGCCTGCTCAGCCAGACCCTGGCCCCCAGCATCACCACCACCCAGCAGGAAATCTCCGGCCTGGCGGAACGCATCTGTGCCGGAGGCTACCCGGAAGCCAACGCCAGAACTCCGCAACGGGCGCGCCAATGGTTTCAGCAATACCTGAACACCATCATTCAGCATGATGTGAATGACATCGCCAACGTCCGCAACGAAGACGAGCTGCAACGACTGGCAGAACTGCTGGCGCTGCGTACCGGCAGCCTGCTGAATGTGAACAGCATCGCCACCGACCTGCAGATACGCCGGGAAACCGCCGACCGGTACATCAGCATTCTGGAGCATCTGTTTCTGGTGCACCGTTTGCCGCCTTGGCACAGCAACCAATCCAAGCGGCTGATCAAGGCGCCCAAACTGCACTGGACCGACAGCGGACTGGTTGCCGCGCTCAACAATTTGAAAGCAAAAGACTGGACTGATCGCAGCACGCATTTTGGCCCGGTGCTGGAAAGTTTTGTGGTGCAGCAAATCCGGGCACAGGCCGATTGGCTGGATGAACCGGTGCGCTTCAGCCACTACCGCGACAAGGATCAGGTGGAAGTCGATCTGGTGATCGAGAAAGGGCGTGATGTATGGGGCATTGAAGTGAAAAAAGCGGCGACGATACAGGCGAAAGATGGCGAAGGGCTAAAGCGCCTGGCCAGTCAGGCGGGTGAGAATTTCAAAGGCGGTGCACTGATTTATTGTGGCAGCAATGCGCTGCCGCTGGGGATGCCGCATTGTGTGGCGGTGCCGGTGGATTGGTTGTGGCGGAGTTAATAACCGGACACCAATAAAATCTGCGACTAGCGCAAATTGGGCGGTTATCATCCTTCGGGTCATGCTCACATCCGATTCATAGCAAGGCGTTTAAGTAGCTTTAAAACATCGTCGATATCTCTGTTGTAAGTGTCGTTGCACTTTTCTTCCGACAATCGCACCCCTAAAAACTGGTGCCATTCATGATCCAGCTCCGGGGAGTAGGCGTAGTCAGCAAAATATAGTGTTGGCACTTCAATTTTTTCAGCTACGAAAAATTCGCCATCAATAAGTCGCTTTGCTATTTCCTTCTCCAACCATTCAGCCGAATGAGAGTTTTGATTGCGAAAAATTACGGCGCCAAAATTCTTGTAGTTCCCAGCGTCACGATAGACGTATTCCAGTTCGATGTTCATGGCGGCTATTTATCCTTGGAAAATATTCTCGCGGTGGTAGGAAATAAAATCATTGTGAGGTTTAAATTTGTCTGGCTGTGTTACAGCGCTACCGGCATAGGAAAGGATTGATCGCTTCAAAAAATTGTCGTTCGAATTATGAATTTTGGAAGAAACAATAACACGAAAATTCTCATCCAATGAGATATATCCAATATCAAAAGCCCTATCGTGTAATGCCGAAAGGCATAGGCCATTGCTTGGGTTTAAGCGAGTATGTGCATCCACTTTCCACGGGACAATGTGGCTCGCTATCAACAGGCGAGGGACAGAAAGACCAGTGATACAACATCTTTCGTTGTATGCGCTGAGTACTGCTTTGCGAAAGAAGTTCTGACCAACCCTAGCGTCGATTTGGGCGGTCTTGGTTCTTCCAGTATATCGATCAGGGTCTTCAGAAGATTCCATTTCGGATGGTGCAATTTCCTCCACGTCAAGAGCTTTTGTGTTCAGTTCCAGCTCCATAGAAAAACGTGCCCAATCAGATTGCATTTCATCCCACATTTCGCGATCTGCTTTCGACGCTCCTTTTAAACCACTTCGTCCAGTTTGAGTGATGGAGGGGTCAAGACTCGCAATGTTGACTAATTTCATCGCGAGAGCGGAGGGCGTGCGCCCTATTTTTTCAGCATACTTGCGAATCTGTGGGTTTCTGGCATGCAGCTTGCCGAAAGGCGTCTGACAATAGAGACCAAACGCTGCCAGCAGCTGTTGGCGGGACCATGCTTCTGCTTTTGCCATATTTGTTGCGCCTTGTTTCGAAACGAAAAGATTTGGCAGTGTGCCCCATTAGCTTAATGACCTGGCGACAGATTCAAAACCACACTCATCGGTGCGCTACCTTCATGCCTCACATAATTCACTGGTCCATAGTAGACAAATGGCGCAGCCTTTCCGCCGGCCAACTTGCCATCACGCACAAACAAATGGATAGACCATCCCTCTCGCTGATGATGGATAATGCCGCGCCCTTTGCTGGATTCCGGTGTTGTTGAATTTTGCGATTGCCAATGAAAGGTTTTCTCGTTGATCCAATAGTCGGTATAGCGGTGCTCAGTAGACTTGCCTTGCTTATTGAGCGTTATCAGCAATACATGCGCCTTCTTTTCTGGCAGCACGATATGGCCGGAATTCCAGCTGCCGACGTTGAATGTCTCGCCAAAGAGCGGCGGGATTTCCTCTCGCATAAAAGATTGGCCGACGGCAATCTCAAGTGGATCAAGCACTGCCTTCAAGCGCGCAAGCGTGCGCATATCATCGGTAGCTTCCATGTCTGCATAATCGGAATTCTGCGCTCGTAAGATATAGCCGCCACTGGAAGATTTGAGCACGACACGCAGCAAATACTGATCATCACCTGCTTCGTCCTGCCGTTCGATCGCCATGACAGACCCTGTGATGGAGCCGGCCCGGCTCGGAGTCAAGCGCTCCAGTAGCAGATAATCGCCATCCCGAATGGGATTCTTGCCGCCATTCATGGAATTGCCAGAGGCGCGCGCAATGAAGTGACGTTGCGGATCGAGTTTGCCGTAGCCTGCACCCAGTGCACGATATTCTTCTGCATCCGCCTTGCCTGTTTTGAAGTGTCCGCAGGCAATTTTGATGTTGGGGAAATAGGGTAACTCCGTTCCCTTTGACACAGGGTGCTGCAGCGGTACGACATTGTCATATCCCTGCGCTCGCTGCCGATTCTCGTAGGACGCCAGGCGGTAATCGATGATTTCCTGCAGGAGTTTCTGGAATGTCTCGGCTTGGGCGGCATCAATAGATGTCTTTGCTTTGAACTGGTCTCTCGATACCTGAAAGTGTGCAGCATTTTGGTTCGTGAGATTTTCGCCCAGCCACGCTTTAACGGGATTGCTGCGCCAGTAAGTGATCCATTCTTTTGACGACTTGATCTCGGGAGTGCGGAATCGCTCGGGCAGGTCGCCACGCAGATTTGGACGGCGTTGCAGAACCTCCCATGATTTTGTGGCCAATGCGGAGAGGTTCGGCGGGTGCAGCCAGCCATCCAGTTCCTGGAACGCTTCGGCTAGCACCATTTTAAAACTGAGCGTCATGGCGGTAGTTTCGAACTCGGTAAACAGGTCGTGGTGCTGCTGGGCAATGGCGGCTTCTTCGCTGCCTAGTCTGTTCAAATCAATCAGCATCGAATACCAGCCACCGTATTGCCTGCGAACATTGGCCATCGACATGCCAGCACGATAGGCTTCACTCATGTTAGGGCGTCGGCCCAGCGATTGTTCCAGTGCTTCGTATTCATCGGCTAGCGATGTGCCCTCAAGACCTTTGAGGAAGTCGATAATCTGCAAATCAAAATTGAAAAAACAGCCTTCGGGAAGCTTCAGTTTTTGCTGCTCCGCCGCGCGTGCAAACGCAGCAAGTTGCTTGAAGGAGGTGCCACATTCGAACAGAGCTTGTGGCTTGTGAAAGAAACTTTTGTGATTGCCAATGAAATCCAGAACAACCACTTTTTCTTTTCCTGGTGCTCTGCGCAGGCCGCGCCCCAATTGTTGCAGGAACAGGATTTTAGATTCAGTAGGGCGAAGCATGAGGATGGTGTCGATCAACGGTAGGTTCATGCCTTCATTGAACAGATCCACTGAAAACAATACTTCTACTTCGCCTGATGTCAGCTGCTCCAATGCTTCTGCGCGCCCCAGCGGAGAACCCCCATAGACTGCCTTGGCGGCAACACCCGCTTTACTGAACTGCTCCGCCATGAATTCAGCGTGTTTGATCGAAATACAGAAAGCCAGCGTCCGCTGCTGCTTCAACCGCCGCCACTCTTTCAAGGCATGACGCGCACGGCCCAGTGTTGCGAGTTTGTGGGTAAGACTGTCAGGATCAAATCGACCATTGCGCCAGGGAATTTCCGCGTAGTTCACCGTTTCGTCAAAAATACCGTAATAGAGAAACGGTGATAGCAAGCCAGATTCGATGCCGTTGAACAGATTGCAGGTGTAAACCAGATTGTCATCGCAAAGGCTCAAGATGTCGGATTGATCGGAACGGTCTGGTGTTGCAGTCAGGCCCAGCAGGAAACGTGGTTCAAAGTAGTTCAACAAGCGTCGATAGCTGGGCGCGGCAGCATGATGAAATTCGTCCACCACGATGTAGTCAAAATGCTGTGGTTGGAAGTTGTCTAAATGAACGTTGCGGCCCAGGGTCTGAATGGAGGCGCACAGAATTTCACAGTCAGAATCCCGCTGCTGTCCTGTATAGAAGCCGACGCGGGCCTTGGGGCGAATGCGCAGGAAAGTTTCCGCTGTTTGCGACAGGATTTCTTCGCGGTGGGCAACGAACAGCACGCGGCGAGCACCCATCGCCTGGGCATCGAATGCGGCAAGCCATGTTTTGCCAAGGCCCGTCGCTAGCACCACCAGCCCGCGTCTGAAGTTTTCGGCGCGAGTCTCTGCTAGCTTGTCTAATGCGGCTACCTGGATTGGAGTTGGTGTTGGAGGAGGCTCTTGCTCAAAGCTATCCGGCGCGACGGGCAGGCGTTTGTCGAGCCGGCGTTTATCATAGGCGTCGATCCAGTCGTGTGTCAGTGCGACGGTGTCAGGATGTTGAAAGAGTTCATTGAAGCGTTGAGTCGCTTCCAGAAACCCGGGATCGCCGGGGTACTCGATGCGATAGTTCCATTCCAGCCCATTGCGCAGCGCTTGCCTGCTGATATTGCTCGATCCAATGAATGCCGTTCCGCTCATGCCATGCGTGCGATCATGACGGGTAAAAATATAGGCTTTCATGTGAAAGCTGTTGTTCTTTGCCTCATAAATGCGAACGTCCGCGCCCTGCTCCTTCAATAGCATCAACAGACGGCAGGCTTGCACATCGGTGACATCCAGATAGTCGCAGGTAAGAATGCGAATCTGCGCAGGTTGTCTCCCGCTTTCGGGTTCTGGTTGCAGCGCATTTTTCAGGTCTGGCAACAGCAAACTCAATCCCGACGTCATGATGAAAGCAACGCTGATATCGATCTGATTGGCGCGTGCAATTTCGTGAGCGAGTTTGGGCAGAAAGGGATCGTGGCCGCCGGTGGTCAGCCTGCGCGATGGAACGGGTGATTTCTGTATAAGGGCATTGAGCCAGTGTTCTTCACGCTCAGGGCGCTGGTCTGCGGTCACCCAGGTTTCGATATGTGCGATGTTGGGCAATGTTTTCAGCAAGGCGCGCAGATCGGGATCATTCAAATCGGTAAAGTGGCGGCCATCTTTTTCCCGCTCCCCTTGGCCCAGTTTAAAACTCAGATACAGCACACCGCTGTCTTTTAGGCTGAACCAAAGTCGATTGAGCGCAGTGGGAATGTCGCCTGTTGGTAAATGCAGCAAGCTTGCACAGGCCCAAATGCCGTCATAAGTGGGGGCTTGGTCAAAATCCAGGAACGATTGGACATCGACAGGGATTCCGGCGAATGTGGAGGCATGCTGTGCAAGTTCGCAGGAGGCATCAAAGGCCGCGACCTCAAACCCCATTTGCTTGAACGCCTTTGCGTCGCGCCCGGAACCGCAACCCGCGTCGAGGATTCGCCCTTTTTCTGGCAATAGCGCAATAAAACGTGGATAGAGGCTGCTCATATCCACGGTTACTGTATTTGCAAAGAACGCAGTGGCGTTTTGATTGTAGTAGTCGATGGTTTTGGTCATTCCGCCTTCACATAGTAGGTACTGCGGGCGCTGCCGCGTTTTTCCAGCAGACCCTTGTCGGTCATTTCTTTCAGGATCTCTCTGGCCCTGCGTTCTTTCAGTGTCAGCGCCGACTGTACATCGACAGCGGTAATGCTCGCCTTTTGTTCCAGCAGTAGCAGGATCTGATGTTCCTGAGGGTTCAGATTATCCGGCGGTATCCGGCGGTATCCGGCGCTATCCGGCACTGCATCTGCCGCCACCGGCCGATAAAACACCACATCCACAAAATCCCCCTGCTCCCGGATCAGCGGTGCTTCCAGCCCCTGTTCCAGGCAGCTGGCCTTGATCCGCTGCAACCCGCTACCCCACTGCTCGATATACCCCAGCTCCTTGAATATCCTTGCGATGACCCGGTTGCGAATTTCGGAGCGGCCTTCGCTCAGATCGGCAGCGGTGAGGGTGTTGGGAAAGCCGCCGGGGGATACGATGTTGACGATATCGTCATAGATGCCGACTTTGATATCGCGCCCCTGGTTGGTGTAGTCGCGATGGATCACGGCATTGATCAGGGCTTCGCGCAGGGCGGCCTCGGGCAGTTCAAAGGTGTCGGTGCGTTGCAGGCCCTTGATTTCGCCCCGCAGGTGCAGGTGGTTCTTGATGAAGGCTTCGGCCTGTTCCAGCTGACTGAACAGGTCGCCGTCGTATTCCTTGCGATCCAGAAACAGGCTCATGTCCGTGCCCTTGAAGCGGGCGCACTTGATGACCACATGGGGTAACTGGCCCAGCAGCACCATCAGACCCCAGGTAGGCAGGTATTGCCCCTGTTCCCGCCGGATCAGTTTCAGGTTTTTCAGTTTGTCCTGGTCCAGTGTTTTGCCCGCGCTGGCAAAGCGCTGCTGCAACGGTGCCAGATCCAGTGTCTGCAGTGGCTGCTCCGGGCAGATTTCTTCGTCGAAACTCTGGTTGGCGCGCTGGCGTTCCAGTTCAAGGATGTGGAGCAGATCGGCCTTGCGATTGCTGGCACCGATGCGCAGATAGGTGCCGCTGTTCAGCCCTTTGGATTTCAGGTAGTAGGGCAGCATGTTGCCCCGGAAGACTTCCACTACCAGCAGCAGTTTTCCCTGCAGGTTGGTGGTGTAGATGTCAGGCAGAACCGGCGGTTGAACGCGATCGACGATGATGGAGGCGATCTGGTCTTTCAGGGCGAAAATATCGTCTTCGCCGATGCCGATGATCTGGCGTTGGTCGTCTACGCCGATCACCAGTTTTCCACCGCCGCCATTGGCGAAGGCAACCACGGTGATGGCAATCTGCTCGCCTTTGGGCAGGCTGGCTTTCAGTTCCAGCGTTTTGCTTTCCCCCTGTTGAATCTGTTCCAGCAATGCCATGCCAACCCTCTCCTGTCCTGGTGCCCAAAATCCTAACAGCCCTGGTGGTCAATTCAAAAACCGCCCTGCCGGCATTTTTTCTTTTGCGTCTCCCCTGTCTGGTTAGTAGCCCCCACACGTCCGGTGTGCGGGGCCAATTCCCAATCCTTAACCAAGACAGGAGTCTTTTATGAGCAATACCGAGCACTACCAGGCCGAACTGCCCGCGATCCAGGCCATTCCGGTGGCCAGCCTCAAGCGGCCGGTCATGCCCGTCAGGCAGTACGTCTACGAGGCTGAATGCCTCTACCAGTGGAGTCAGGTCGACCGGCCGCTGCTGGCAAAGGCCGGGCTGGATCTGGCGCTGCTGGACGCCATCCCGCAGCGGGCCGGTGCCCTCAGCGAGATCGAGTCGTACTGGGGCGTCGAGCGCTTTGCGCACGAGGATGCGCGGCGGGCCTGGGAGGAGCAGTCGCCGGCGGCCTATGAGCTGCGCGACCGGCTGCTGCGGGACATGCGGTTTGCCTTCCGCCGCGACGATGCGCTGCTGGCGCGGGTGGCCGCCATTGCCGACGGCAACGGCCATGTCGACATGCTGCAGGATCTGAACGATCTGGCGGTGCTGGGGCGCAGTCAGCTGCCGGCATTGGCAGTGATCGGGCTGGACGCGGCGGTGCTGGAGCAGGCCGCCACCCTGGCCGATGACCTCACCACGCTGCTGGCGCAGGTGGCCGGCGAGCGCCGCGAGGGCAGCACGACCCTGCAGCTGCGGGATCAGGCCTACACCCACCTGAAGGCGGCGGTGGATGAGGTGCGCGACCATGGCCAGTATGTGTTCTGGAATAACCCGGCCCGTCGCGATGGTTACTTCAGCGAGTACGTGCGCGCCGCCAATGCCCGCGCTGCCCGCCGCGCGCGGCAGGAAGCCGGGGCTCAGGCGTCCGAACCGGTCAGCGTTTGATCAAAAGGCACGTCCCATGGGAGCCGCAATGGCTCCTATGGGTTCACCACCCCGTCCTTTGGTTCGGATAGGCCGTCCTTTGGTCCGTGGACCCGTCCTTTGGGTGAACCGCGCCATCCCTGCCAACAAACTGCGCCAACCTAATCCACCTTCTGGGATCACCTGCCGATATGCTGTATATAATTACAGTATTCGTCCCTGCTGAAACCCGGTTCCCATGAGTACACCCACTTCCCCTGCTTCCCTGCTGCGCCACCCGGCGCTGTGGCGTGCGGCCGATGCGCCGGCAGGCCAGAGTGCACGGGGTGATGCCCTGTCCACCGGGTTTGCCGCGCTGGATCAGGCCCTGCCGGACGGCGGCTGGCCGGTGAGTGGTCTGGCGGAATTGCTGTACCCGCAGAAGGCCTGTGGCGAGGCGGCGCTGCTGTTGCCCCTGCTGCGGCAGCTGAGTGCGCAGCCGCGCTGGCTGGTGTGGATCAATCCGCCCTGGCTGCCGCTGGCGCCGGCGCTGGCCCGGCAGGGGGTGGCGCTGGACAACACGCTGGTGCTGCGCTGCGGGCAGGATCGCGATCTGCTGTGGGCCATGGAGCAGTGTCTGGCGTCGGGCAGTTGCAGTCTGGTGCAGGGCTGGCCGGTGCAGCCCAAGCCGGAACAGCTGCGGCGGCTGCAGCTGGCGGCGCAGAAGGGGCACAGCCTGGGCCTGCTGCTGCGGCCGGTGGCCTGTGGGAAGCAGCCGTCGCCGGCGCCGCTGCGGCTGGAGATCGGCGCGCGGCAGGGGGCGGGTGTGGCGGTGCGGGTGCTGAAGTGTCGCGGGCGCTGGGGCTCGGAGTGGGTGCGGGTGAAGGTGCCGGTGCTGGCCCGGCTGCCGGTGGTGGACGCGGTGTCCGTGCCGACGCCAGCGGCACCGGATGCTGCCCTCGTCCGCCTGGCACCTGATGAAGCCGTCCTGCCCCGCGTGCGCTTTGTGAACCACATAATAGATAGCAATGCCTCGGTCTTGAGGCCGTGAATTCGATGATTGGGTTGAACCGTATCGGCTTTTCGCGACTTCCCTTTTTGAGAGCGTTCTGGGGCTGCCGAGGCCACGCAGGTTCCTTTGCGGCCATTTGGCGGAGCCTGTCTGCTGCAAATTGAGATTTGTCAGATACTGATTCATACTTCTGACAAAGGAGTCATAACCATGAGCCATCTTGCCGAAAACATCTTGTCTGCCGCCCGGGCCATGCCTGAGGGAGGGCTGTTGTCGCCCAAGGAGTTCCTGCATCTTGGGTCGCGGGCGGCCATCGACAAAACCTTGTCCCGGCTGGTTCAGGAAGGGAAATTGCTGCGCGTGAGTCGCGGTGCCTATGTTGCCCCTCTCGAGGGCCGATTTGGTGCCCGCCCGCCGTCTGCCGAATCTGTGCTGCGGGCCATCGAGGCCAGCAGCGGTGAAACGGTGGTGGCCAATGGTGCAGCTGAAGCCAATGCGCTGGGCCTGACTACACAGGTGCCAACCCGCGAGGTTTTTCTTACCTCCGGCGCATCCCGCATCCTGCATCTTGGCAGCCGGTGCGTGGAGCTCAAGCATGGTAACCGCTGGCAATTGCTGCTGGGCAACCGCCCTGCAGGCAAGGTGATCCGCGCGCTGTCATGGCTGGGGCCAGAGGCCGCACCGGCGGCGCTGAAGCAGCTGCGCCTTAAACTGCCCGAGTCCGAATGGGAGGCCGTGCGTGGTGTGCGGGTCGCATTGCCGAGCTGGATGGCCAAAGTGGTCAGCGAGGCCCTGCAAAGTGAGGTCGGGGCGCATGGCTGAGTCCTGGTTTTCGCTCAGCCGGAACGATCAGGTTGAAGCCCTGGAATTTGCTGCAGCCCGTACCGGGCGGCCTGCGCATCTGCTGGAAAAAGACATCTGGGTGGTCTGGGTTGACGTCCGGCGTATCGAAGACCAGGGCGACGTGGCTCCAATGGGAACCGGTGGA
>CAZBII010000021.1:0-39707 GCA_964491665.1 uncultured Moraxellaceae bacterium | reverse complement strand
TTGGAAATGTCCCAGTTCTGGCAGAACTTGCACGCCAGATTGCAACCCGCCGTGCCGAATGACAGCACCGACGAGCCGGGATAGAAATGGTTGAGGGGTTTCTTCTCGATGGGATCGACACAAAAGCCGCTGGAGCGACCATACGTCGTGGAGACAATTTCGTTGTCCAGCCGCGCGCGCACGAAACACAAACCGCGCTGGCCTTCGTGCAGCTTGCACGCACGCGGACACACGTCGCACTGCACGCGACCATCATCCAGTGCATGCCAGAAGCGGGTGGAATGAATAAAGGGATTGTCGCGCGTCAGCGTGGGATCTTTCGGCTCGGTCATGGCACATTCTCGCGAGGACAAAACTGGTTGCAGAACCAGCTCTGCCTCTTCAACGGGTTCAACCCATTATATGGATGCGCCAGCCCTGCATTTCAACGGCTGCATTCGGCCAGCAGCGTATCCACCTGCGACATTTCCTTGAAATCCGGGTACTTGGCCTTGATGAATTTCAGATATTGCATGGCTTTCGGTGCGTCTTTCAGACCATCGAACAGCGCCCGCGCCATCAGCAGATAGGCTTCGGGAATATCGGGAAAGCTGGGCGCGCGCTTGTGCAGGTTAGCCAGCAGATGACAGGTCTGGGTGAACTTGCCGCGCCGATACAGCTGATGCGCCAGACTCAGGCAGATCGCCGGCTGGTCCGGCAGAAATTTGCTGTCCAGCTTTTCGTAATCGCAGTACAGGAAATACAGGCGCGACTCGTCACCGATCTTGTGCACCGCTTCCATGTAAACCTGCGCATGGGCCAGCGCCTGTTCACGATCATTCATCGCCAGCAGCAGACGCGACAGCTTGTCATGATGACGCAGGCTTCCAGGCTGCGCACGCAGATGCTTGCTCAGGGTTTCCACCGCCTTGTCGTAGCGCCCTTCCTTCACCAGCACTTCCACTTTTGCATCCGCCGGATCGACATTGGCGCGACGCTTTTCCCGCGCGTGGGCATCCTCCGCCACAAATCCGATTTCCGACTGGTACTGGAAAATCACATAGCCCATCAGGTTGTACATCACCATCATGAAATACAGCGTTACCCCCACAAAAACCGGGAAGAAGAACTGCGGCGCCAGCTCCTCGGCAAACACTTCAAACACCGCCGCCTCGGCACCCCAGAGCAGAAACAGAAAGGCATACAGCAGCAGATACGACCAGCCGATACTGCTGATCAGATGGGAAATGGCCTGCGGATTGATGGCCATGGAAATGGATTTTTCGGTGGCGAGAATCATCAGGCTGGCGGGTGTGACAAACACCACCAGTGCCAGCGCCACAATGTCGAAAAAGGCGCTGTGCAGACGACTGACGGCAATCAGGAAGGCCACGAACACAACCTGCACCGCCACCTGCTGGAACAGCACTTCAAAACCGGCGCTGGCAAAGGTCTCATTCAGTGTCGGTGGCTCGGAGCGGCCTTCCGCCGTGTATTCCAGAATCAGAAATCCGTAACGGGTAATGCAGCCGAGGATCAGCAGCGCCCCCAGCAGCATGAACAGCAGCGCCGACGAGTTCATCAGCGTCAGTACCACCCACGACAGCACCACGAAGATGCCGATCATCATCAGGCTGTCGGGTTTCAGCGGATAGCGGAAAAAATTGCCGAGGATTTCCCAGAACGGACGCGCGGTGTTGGCGCTGCCCAGGTATTGCAGCTCATCACCTGAGAGAAAGCAGCGCGCCTGGCCGATACCGCCACGGGTTTCACTGCCGTCAACGCAGCGCTCGCAGTAGGCCATGTGGGCGCGGGGGTTGTACCAGAGGGCGGGTTCCAGCGGATGGAATTTGCAATATTGGCGCTGCATGAGAGGTCCGGCAGGTGACTGATCTGTCTGACATTATAGACAAGATTCAGCACCCGGCCGGAGGCATGCTCAACGCCAGCGGCGGAAGATCAGCGAAGTGTTGATGCCGCCGAAGGCGAAGTTGTTGCTCATGACATATTCGTTCGCCAGCG
The DNA here is from genome assembly GCA_964491665.1 of uncultured Moraxellaceae bacterium. Classification (GTDB taxonomy): domain Bacteria; phylum Pseudomonadota; class Gammaproteobacteria; order Pseudomonadales; family Ketobacteraceae; genus Ch67. The sequence goes on along the minus strand of CAZBII010000021.1, from coordinate 37,706 downwards.
TGCGCCCTGCGTCCACGATGTAATCCAGCGCGGCACAGCGCGGGTCCAGCTCCGTCAGGTTCACGGTGGGTGCGTACCAGTCGTCGTTCAGCATGTTGATGCTGGCCCAGGCCTCGATCGCGCCGCACGCGCCCAGGGTATGGCCCAGGTAGCTTTTCAGGGAACTGATGGGCATGTTGTTGCCGAACAGGCGCGCGGTGGCGTGGGATTCGGCGATGTCGCCGTGCTCGGTCGCCGTGCCGTGGGCGTTCACATAACCAATCGCACTGGCGGGCAGACCGGACTGTTCCAGCGCCAGCTGCATCGCCACGCCCATGGTGTCCGACACCGGGTGGGTGATGTGGGAGCCGTCAGAATTGGTGCCGAAGCCGACGATCTCGGCGTAAATCTTCACGCCCCGCGCCAGCGCATGCTCCAGCTCTTCCAGCACCAGGGAACCGGCGCCTTCGCCGATCACCAGGCCGTCACGCTTGCTGTCGAACGGACGCGGCGACAGATGCGGCTGATGATTCACGGTACTGGTGGCAAACAGGGTGTCGAACACGGCCGCTTCGGTGGCACACAGTTCTTCCGCGCCGCCCGCCAGCATCGCCGTCTGCAGACCGTGGCGGATCGCTTCATACGCATAGCCAATGCCCTGACTGCCGGAGGTGCAGGCGCTGGACGTGGTGATTACCCGCCCCTTCAGGCCGAAGAAAATACCGATGTTAACCGGCGCGGTGTGGCTCATCATCTTGATGTAGGACGTGGCGTTCAGGCCGTCGACTTTCTTGTTGATGAGCATGTTGCCGAACTCGCCAATAGCGGCGGTGGAACCGGCGGACGAGCCATAGGACACGCCCATTTTGCCGCTCCCCAGCAGCGGATCGCCCAGCAGGCCGGCATCCTCCAGCGCCAGTTCGCTGGCACGAGTGGCCAGCACCGCGATGCGGCCCATGCTGCGCGTCTGCTTGCGGGAATAGTGCGCCGGCGTTTTGAAATCAGGCACCGGTGCGCCCAGCCGGGTCATCAGACCGTCGTAGCAGTCCCAGTTTTCCATATAGCGCACTGCGTTCTGGCCCTTCTCCAGATTGGCGCGGAAGGTCTGCCAGTTGTCGCCCAGTGCGGTGACGCCGGCCATGCCGGTTACAACAACGCGCTTCATCAGATCATGCCCCCGTTCACCGAAATTACCTGCCGCGTGATGTAGGCCGCGCCGGGGGAAAACAGGAAGCCCACCGTGCTGGCGATTTCGTCGGGTTTGCCCAGGCGGCGCAGCGGAATCATCTCCATCGCGTGGTCCACCACTTCCTGGCTGATCATGTCGGTTTCGATCAGGCCGGGCGCCACGCAGTTGACGGTGATCTGGCGCTTGGCCAGTTCCAGCGCCAGTGCCTTGGTGGCGCCGATCAGGCCGGCCTTGGATGCGCTGTAATTCACCTGGCCACGATTGCCGGCAATGCCCGACACCGACGACAGCACCAGAATGCGGCCGCCGCTGCGCAGGCGGATCATCGGCATCACCAGCGGCTGCACCACGTTGAAAAAGCCGTCGAGATTGGTGTGGATCACGCTGTCCCAGTCCTCATCGCTCAGGCTGGGGAAGGCGTTGTCGCGGGTGATGCCGGCGTTGCACACCACGCCCCAGTAGGCGCCGTGGGTTGCGATGTCGGCTTCCAGTGCGGACCGCGCCTGCTGGCGGTCGGCCACGTCGAACATCAGCACCCGCGCCTGCCGGCCCAGCGCGGCAATTTCCTGCTGCACCTGCTGCGCTTCCTCAGCGCGGCTACGGCAGTGAATGACAATGTCAAAGCCGTCGCGCGCCAGTTGCAGCGCAATCGCCTTGCCAATTCCCCGGCTGGACCCGGTAACCAAAACCGTTTGCTTCATGAGGTTCGCTTCGTTGTCTGCAGATAGTGATCGATGTCGTTGGGCTGGTAGGCGTTGAGATTGCATTCGGCAATCACACTGCCACTGGCCTGGTCGGTGATGGCGCACTGGAATACGCACAGCCCGTTGTCGTCTTCCAGCAGCACCTGGGTGTCGATGAGCAGGCGCAGGCCAACCGGAAAATTCGCCACCTGCACGCTGTAGCGGCGGGTGCCGATCAGCATGCCCACGCGGGGTTGTCCGCTGGCCTGGCGGGCGCGGATGCCGGCAAACGCCGCCACCGCCTGCGCCATGTATTCCAGTCCGATCCAGGCCGGTTCGCTGCCGCTTTTCAGATAGACAGAATCGGCTTTCACGGTGGCTTCCGCCTGCAGTTTCTCGGCGTCGTAGCCCAGCACCTGATCCAGCAGCACCTTGTCGCCGGAGTGGGTGATAAGTTCGCGCACCGGCCAGGGACAGGCCTGCATCATGACGTACCCCGCAGCAGCAGGGAGACGTTGTTGCCGCCAAAGGCAAAGGAATTGCTCAGCATGTAATTCTCGCGTCTGCGTTGAAAGGATTCACCCGACTGCACCAGATGCACCGGTGCCAGACGGGGATCGGGTTCGCCATCCATGACCTGCAGCGGCAGACCGGCACCCGTATTGTGATGCGACAGCAGCAGCCAGCACAGCGCGGCTTCCAGCGCCCCGGCCGCCCCCAGGGTGTGGCCGGTCAGGGCCTTGGTGGAACTGGCCGGAACCTGCGACCCCAGCACCCGGTTGACGGCAATGCTCTCCATCGCGTCGTTCTGCGGCGTCGCCGTGCCGTGCAAGTTTAGATAATCTACCTGCCCAGGTGAAACGCCGCCATCGGCCAGCGCCTGTTCCATCGCCCGGATGGCCCCGCGCCCCTCCGGATGCGGCGCCGAGATGTGGTGGGCATCGGAGCTTTCCCCCGTCCCCAGCAGCGCCACCGGGCCTTCCTGCGCGGTCAGCAGAAACAGCGCTGCCGCTTCCCCGATATTGATGCCGTCCCGCTGGCTGGCAAACGGATTGCAACGGCCGGCCGAGACGGATTCCAGTGACGCAAAGCCCTTCAGGGTGAGCTGGCAGAGGGTGTCGGCACCGCCGGCAATCACAGCGTCACAGATGCCGGCCCGGATCAGCCGCCGTGCCGCCGCCAGGGCCTTGGCACTGGACGAGCAGGCAGTGGAAATGGTGTAGGCCGGCCCCTGCACGCCCAGTTCCGCCGCCAGAAAACGGCTGGGAGTTCCCAGTTCCTGGGTGACGTAATGGAAGTGCGCGGGATAATGCCGCTCGCGGTGCCACTGCACCAGGGCCGCTTCCACGTCGGCAATCCCGGATGTGCTGGTGCCCAGCACCACGCCGACCCGCTGCGGTCCATATTGCGCAATCGCCACGTCCACGGCGGCACGGATGGGCGCCAGCGCGGCCAGCAGCAGCCGGTTGTTGCGGCAGTCCCAGGGCGCAGGCAGATAGGGGTTCACCGGTGGCAGTTCCGCCTGCACCCGGCCGACAAACACGTCCCGCCCGTCCAGCCAGCCGGATTCCTGCACCAGTCCGTCACGATTGCCCGCCAGCAGACGGCACAGCACGTCGTCGTGCCGGCTGCCCAGCGGGCTCACCAGACTCATTTCATTCAGGTAAACGGTGGCGGACTGATTCATGGCGTTGCTGTGCTTCCGTTCGTAAGGATCATTCGGGCGCCAGGGGTTCCAGTGTCCACCGGTAATCCTGCGCCTGCTGTTCAAAGTCAATGTTGCCGGCGAGCGGATCGGCGGCGGAATAGCGGATACGGATGAAAGGCTGCTCACCCTGGAAGAACAGCCTTTCCCCGCTTTGCTGCGTCACCCGCACATCAGCCTGCGACAGATGCGCCTGCACCTGCTCCAGCGGCAGCAGGGCCAGTTGCACATCCTGCAGAAACATTTCTGGCTGCCAGCCGGACGGCAGGGCCGGCGAGCGGGTTTGTGTCACCAGCCCCTGCGTCAGCGTGACGGAAAACAGCGCGCCGCCGATGTGGCTGAAGCCGGCCAGCGTCATGCGCTCGCCGCTGAGCGCCAGCTCCACCGGCATCTCCAGCGGGTGGCCATGAAACGTGCCACGCAGCATCAGACTCATCTGCACCGTGCGACCGAATTCCGCCGGCGCCGCCAGCGTGAACCATGGCCCGCGCGGCTGCGCCGGTTGCAGCCACTGGCAACCGGACGCGCCCTGCAGCAGCAGGAGCAGCAGCAGGGTTTCCAGGGCGGCCCGCAGCGGGGAACGCCTGCGCATCAGGCCGGCCGGCACAATTGCGCCAGCACGCTGATGCGGCGCTTGCTTTCCGCCACGTAAGGATTGTCCAGATCCCAGGCATACCCCGCCAGGATCGAGCAGATCATTTCCTTGATGGCCGGATTCTGGTTCGACGCGAAGATGATGTCCTGCAGGCGGCCGTCGTACCAGGCTTCCACGAAGCAGCGGAATGTGTCGACGCCCTGCTTCAGCGGTTCCGCATACTCAGTCTGCCAGTCCACCGTTTCGCCGCGCTGCTTGCGCACCAGCACGTCCGCCGCCAGCGCCGCCGATTTCATCGCAATGGTGACGCCGGAGGAAAACACCGGATCGAGAAACTCGCCGGCATTGCCCAGCAGTGCGAAGCCGTCGCCGTGCAGGGATTTCACGTTGCAGGCATAACCGGCCAGATGACGCGGCGGGAACAGGAATTCCGCGCGGCTGAGCAGCTGGCTCAGCGGCGGCGTGGTGTCTTTCAGCTGCTGCAGGATCGCGCCCAGATCGGTGGTGTTGAAGCTGTCGTAAAATTCCTTGCGCGCCACCACGCCGAAGGAACACTTGTCCGGTGACAGCGGAATCAGCCAGAACCATACATCGCGATGCTGCGGATGCACGGTGATGAGAATCTTGTCGCGGTCGAAGGACGGATCGGTGATGTTGTCGGCAATGTGGGAGAACACGCTCTGGCGCACGGGAAAATCCGACGGCAGATCCAGTTCCAGCAGACGCGGCAGCACGCGGCCAAAACCACTGGCATCGAGAATAAAGCCGGCGCGGATCACCTGCTGCTGGCCATCCGGCCCCACCACAGTCAGCTCCGGCTCGGCACCGGGACGCACGGCAATCACGTCATGCTGATAGCGGATATCGACGCCCTGCTCCGCTGCGGCATCGGCCAGCACCTTGTCGAAACGGGCGCGCTCCACCTGATAGGTGGTGCCCCAGCCGGGCGAGAATTTTTCCTCGAAATTGAAACAGCCGGTCTGCTCGCCAAACGCGAACGCGGCGCCGTTCTTGAACTGGAAACCGCCCTGGTGCACTGCGTCCAGCAGACCGGCTTCCTCGATGAACTGCATCGATTGCGGCAGCAGACTTTCGCCAATCGAAAAGCGCGGGAACACCGCCTTTTCCAGCACCAGCACTTTCTGTCCCTGCCTGTGCAGCAACGCACCGGCCACCGATCCCGAAGGCCCTGCCCCAATGATCACCACGTCCGAATATGCCGGTAATGTCATGCTTCACCTGTCTGTTTTACATTGAACGAACGTGTCAGCAGCGTGCACGCCAACACCACACTGATTCCAATCAGAATCACCTTGCCAAAACCACTGATCGCCGCCGTCTCGCTGAGCGCCAGCAAACCAAACGCCAGCAGCGTGGTGGCCGCCGACAGCAGCACCGCCAGCACCGTGTCGCCGGGCGCATCATGCGACTCGCGAAAGAAAATGCCGTAATCGATCGCCATGCCCGCCACCACGATCAGCGCCAGCGTGGTGAACAGGTTGAACGGCCAGCCGGAAAATCCAAACACGGCCAGCACCGCCAGCGCACCCGCCAGCACGGGCCAGACGATAATGAGCCCGCCCTTGATGCCATAGCGCGCCATCAGCACCAGCAGCATGCAGGCATAGGCGGCGAAAACATACAGCGCAGCGTTGTGGCGGAAGTGACCGAACAGATCGCTGTACTGCTGCACCTGATCGACCCAATGCACGCCGGGGAGCGACTGCGCCAGCGTCGCCATGCGTGCGGGATCGTCAACACCGGCCACGCGCACGACAGCAGCAGTGGCACCCGGTCCGGTCTGCCCCAGCCACAGGGATGCAACGCGCGCGGCGGCCGGACCCTGCCAGAAAAATTCCGGCGTGATGAACGGCACATTGTTCTGTAATTGTTGACGATAGCCCGTCAGCCGGTCGGCCGGCACACCCAGTTCTTCCAGTCCGCGCCACACCACGTCGCCGTGCTCCGCCAGCTTTTGCAGCGCAGCATGATTCTGCTGCTGGCGCGCGATACTGGGCAACCAGTCCGACAGACACTGCGCGCTGCTCGCCAGTGCCGGCGTTGTCGCACGCAGCTGGTCACACAGCTGTTCCATGCGGGTCAGCACAGCTTCGTCATCCGCGCCGGTCACCAGAAAATAGGCGGTGGCGAAGCGAATGCCCAGCCAATCCTGCAACTGCGATTCCGCGTTCTGGAGCTGTGGAAACACAGCCTGCAGCTGGCGGATATCATCGTTGGGCTGCAGACGGGAAGCGCCCGCGCCCAGCACCAGCAGCGCTAACACCACGGCCAGCACGCGCACCGGACCGGCCGGCCGGTCCGATGTTTTTGCGCTGTGCGTTTCCAGCCAGCGCGCAATCCAGGTGAGCCGCTGCGTGCGCCACGGCAAATACGGCAGCCACAACACCATGGTGGTCCACACCGCCGCCACGCCCAGCGCCGACATCAATGCCAGCTGCTGGAATCCGGGAAACGGCGCCAGCGTCAGCGCCAGAAAAGCCAGCACGGTGATGCTCATGCCCAGTCCGGTCGGCACGATGATTTTTTTCAGCGTCGCCATGGCGCTGGCGTTGCCGTGATGATGCGCAAAATAGTGCAGCGTGTAGTCCGTGCCCATGCCCAGCACCGTGGAGCAGAACACCAGCGCCATCATGTGCACGCGGCCGAACAGCGCAATCATCGCCGCGAAGCCCAGCAGCAATCCGCCACCCAGCACCAGCGAACTGATCAGCAGCGGCAGCGGCGAGCGGAAGATCACCAGAAACAGCAGCAGGATGCAGACCATGCTGCCGGCACCCACGATGGAAATCTCCGCCTGCGACTGCTTCACGCTGTGAAACACATGCAGCAGGGCACCCGTGGCATGCAGCTGCACCGCCGGAAACTGCTGCGCCAGCTGCTGTTGTGCTGCAAACAGATCCTGCGCCAGCACCGCATTGCGTTGCAGGCTGTAAACATTTTCCTGCGCCACGAACACGGCAATCAGACCCGCCTCCGAATCACGGCGAATCACCGGCCAGCCGGACACCACACTCACATTCAGATTCAGGCCGACATTCGCCGCCAGATAATCCTGCAGCAGAAACAGCGGGTCCTGCTGCAACAGTCCTGACGCCGCGCCCATCGGATTCACATAGCGAAGCAACACGTCCTGCCAGAACGGCGGAAACTGTTCCTGCTGCAACTGCGCGCGGTCATCCGCCGACAGCAGCGCCGTGGCAAATGGCCGATACCATTGCCACAACGCCGCTACATCACCAGCCCCTTTCAGCGATGGGGACAACGACCAGCGCCCGGTCTGCACAAGCTGCGCCGACAGCACATCCGCCGCCTGCGCCAATGCTTCCGGCGCGGCACCGGTCAGCAACACCACCAGCTGCCGGCTCTCGCGTTCGGCGTGCAGATCCACCGCCGCCTGAATGTCCTGTTGCGTTTGCAAACGCGGCAGAAAATCCAGAATGTCGGTGCGCACCAGACTGTGCTGCTGCGACTGCTGCCACACGAATCCCGCCGCCAGCAGCATCAGCAGCAGCCAGAGCATGGCCAGGATGCGATGCAACCGCATCACCAGCACGTTTCCACCGTGCCGGCGTCTTGCGTCTCTGCGTTGTTTGCGGACGCCACTACCGGTTCAAAACGGATATCCGTGTGGTCACCATTTTTTTCCTGCAGCGACAGCTGGTTCACCCCGCCTTGCTGACTGATCTCAATCTGCTGCAGCCACACCAGAGGACTGTCCGGCAGCGGCACCAGCCGGATCGACCAATTGTCGCCGTCCCGCTGCGGCTGCAGCGCAAACGCCTGCCCCAGCTTGCCCATCTCACCCTTGAACAGCGCCATATAAACGTTGGCAAAGGTTTCAAACACTGGATTGCCGCTAGCCATCAACTGCTGGTTCGCCTGCCCCGCCTGCACCTGATAAATGCCGGCATCGTTCACCAGCAGTGTCGTAGTGTAGGGCTTCCGGATATTCCAGCACAAACCTTTATCCTCGGAGAATTCCAGCCGTCCGGATGACACCACCGGCCGCGTCAGCACTGCCAGATGACGCTGCTGCTCGAAGCTGAACGATGTGGCCAGCTGCGCCTGCAACTGCTTCTGGATGCCGGCGAGCAGCGCAGCGTCATCCCCGCGGGCCAGCGACACCGGCAACAGCATCGACACAGCAACAAGACACGCAGCCAGCCTTTTCATGCGTCCAGCTCCACGCCCAGTTTCTGCGCCAGAATCGGCGGCGACGCCAGGCACATCTCGTGCGTGTCCACATTCACCGCTACCTGAATGGTGTGGCCCTTGGTGAGCTTCGCGCCGCTATCGCGATCACGGATCACATAATCGATGCGCAGCCGGTATTCGTATTCCACCAGCGCCGCTTCCACCCGGATCCACTGGCCAAAACGCGCCGGCTTCACATAGCGGATCGCCATGTCGATCACCGGCCACGCATAACCGGACTGCACCATTTCCTGATAGTTGTAGTGAATGCGGTCGAGCAGTTCGCAGCGCGCCACTTCAAAATATTTCACGTAATGGCCGTGCCAGGTCACCATCATCATGTCGACATCGTGAAACGGCACCTGAATGTCCGTGCTGGAACTCACATAAACTTTTTTCATGCGCGATACAGCTCCCAATGACGTGACTGGATCTGTTGCACCAGCTGGCGCAACACCGGCTCCAGCGCGCGGTCCTCGGCCAGAAAACCGCACTGTGCGAGCAACGACGCCTGCATGCCATTCACACCGGCCGTGAGAGTGTCACGCGCATGCTCGCCGCGCCGCACGCGCAACTCCACACCCTGCGCGGCCGCCATCAGCACCGCCGCCGCTACCTGTTCCGTCAGTTCCAGAATGCGCAAACAATCGCGCGCGGCAATCGTTCCCATACTCACCTTGTCCTGGTTGTGACATTCGGTGGAGCGGGAAAAAACGCTCGCTGGCATGGTGAGTTTCAGGGCTTCCGCCGTCCACGCCGACACGCCAATCTGCACCGCCTTGAAACCGTGATTGATCACCGCGCGCGGCCCGGTCACGCCGGACAGGTTCGCCGGCAGACCGTGATTGAATTTCGGGTCCATCAGCAGCGCCATCTGCCGGTCCAGCAGATCGGCAATGTTGGCCACGCAGTTTTTCAGACTGTCCATGGCAAACGCGATATGACCACCGTAAAAATGGCCGCCGTGCAGCACATGCTCGCCTTCACCGTCGATGATCGGATTGTCGTTGCTGCTGTTGAGTTCGGTTTCGATGAAACTACGCAGCATGGGCAGTGCATCCTGCAGCACACCAATCACATGCGGCGCGCAGCGCAACGAATAGCGATCCTGCAGACGCCGGGAATGACGCGGCGCGGCATCCACCTGCAAGTCATCCCGCAGCCACTGCGCAATCTGGCTCTGCCCCGGATGCGGCTTCACGGAAAAAAGTTTCGCGTCAAAGTGATAGTCGTTGCCGTTGAGTGCAATCACATTCAGCGCGGTGATGCGCGTGGCCAGCTGTGCCAGATACTCGGCGCGCTTGAACGCCAGACAGGCCAGACCCGTCATCATTGCGGTGCCGTTCATGATCGCCAGCGCTTCCTTCGGCCGCAGATCCATCGGCTGCAGTCCCGCCCGCGCCAGGGCATCCCGCGCCACCAGCGCTTCACCGTCGAGCAGCACCTCGCGCTCGCCAATCAGCATCGCCGCCACATAGGACAGCGGCGTCAGATCACCGCTCGCGCCCACCGATCCTTCTTCCGGAATGCAGGGCACCATGCCGGCATTGATGCAATTCACCAGCTGCTGCAGCAATTCCAGACGCACACCGGAATAGCCCTGCGCCAGCGACGCCAGTCGCGCGCACAGCACAGCGCGCGCCAGTTCCGGTTGCAGCATCCGGCCCAGGCCGCAGCCATGAAAACGCACCAGGTGATACGGCAATTCTTCATACAGGGGAAACGGCACCGCCACCGTGCAGGAATCGCCATAACCGGTGGTAACGCCGTAAATCTCGCCGTCTTCCTTCAGCAGCCGCTCCAGAAAAGCCGGACCTTTCCGCATGCGCTGCACAAACGCATCCGTCTGCGTCAGCGTCGCCTGCTGCCGGCGCTCCGCCAACGCCACGATATCTTCAATCGTCAGCGGCGCCGCGCCGAAACACACTTTATTCTCTGTCGACAGACTGGCCATCATTACCATTCCAGAAAGGGAAAAAATTGAACCACTGCAGCGGGTAGCGCAGCGCGTAACTTTCCAGCCGCGCGGCAAATTGCTGAATATAACGTTCCAGATCCGCTGCCCGTGTCTTGCGCTGCAACACCAGCTGCTCGGCAAACGGCTCCACATCCACGCGGTAACGCCCGTTCTCCTGCACACAAAACAACGTGTAAACCGGACATTTCAACAACGCCGCCAGAATGAACGGACCCTGCGGAAACGCCGCCGGATACTTCAGGAACGAAACCGTGCTCATGCGTTTGTTGTCCGCCACCGGCACGCGATCACCGACAATCGCCAGAAACTCGCCCGCCTCGATTTTCTGCTGCAGCAGCATGGCAGTGTCGGGCCCTACTTCGGTTACCTGCAGAAATGTCAGATCCGATCCCGGATTCACCTTGCGCAGCAGATCATTGAATTTCTGCGCATGCCGCGTGTGCACCAGAATATTGAGCTTGAGCGTGGGCGTCTGCCGGCTCATGGCGCGACAGATTTCCAGATTGCCCAGATGCGACGCCAGAATCACACCGCCGCGCCCTTCCGCAATTTTCGCCCGCAAGGTTTCGCGATAGGGAAATTCCACCGTGCTGCTGTCGATACCACCCAGCCACACCGCAATCTTGTCCAGCACCGCATGACCGAATGTCAGCAGATGCCGGTACGACAGCCAGTATCCCGGTGCCTGCGGCAACGCCGGGCTGCCCGCCTCAAAAGCGCGCAGCAAGAATTCCCGCGAGGCTTGCCGCGCCGTGCGGGCAAACAGGAAGAAGTACAGCATCACCGGATACAACACCAGCGTAAACAGGAAGCGTCCACCCAGCCGGTACAGCCACAGCATCAGCACCAGCCCCCAATATGCGCCGCGCTCTTCCTGTCTGGCCCAATGCTGTTTGCGCGTTTCCATCTCAGCGTCCACGCGTCAGGGCCCGCCACAACAGCAGCGGAGATCGCCACAACATGCCGAACACCAGCCGCGTGTGCATGCCGGAAATCTGCACGTTGTCGCGCAACAGACGGAAATGGGAAATTCCATCCAGCGGATAACACACGCGGGTCGGCACCGACCGCACCGGCACCCCCAGCCAGAACAGCCGCACCGCCACTTCGATATCGAATGTCATGCGCTGCCCGATGCGGCCATTGCGACAGGCGCGCAACGTGGACTGCACCGGATAAATACGAAATCCGCACATGGAATCCGCAATCGCCAGCGACCAGGTCTCCACCCACACCCAGAAATGCGTGATGTAACGGCCATACAGACGCGAGCGCGGCACCGATTCGTCGTACTGCGCCTGCCCCAGAATCAGCGCGGCTGCATTCTGCTGCGCCAGCGCCAGAAATTTCTGCACATCATTCAGATCATGCTGACCGTCGGCATCAATCTGGAAGGCGTGGGAAAAGCCACGCTCCGCCGCCCACTGCAAGCCACGCAGCACCGCCGCGCCCTTGCCACCATTCACCGGCAGACGCACCGACGTCACCCAGTCCCGCCGCGCCGCCTGCTTTTCAATTTCCGCCTGACATTCCGCCTCGCTGCCATCATCCACCAGGATGCAGGGCAAGCCGTGCGCTGCCAGCCGGTCCAGAATCAGCCCCAGCACATCCTTGTGGTTGTAAACGGGAATCAGAAAGCAGGGCTTCACGCGGAAACCTCCGCTGCCAGAATGACGCGGCCGGAACTGAGCGGACGATCATTCTGCATGGAAAAATACAAACGGTTTTTGGCGTGCACATATTCCAGCTCCAGCTGCAGCAAATTACCCGGCTGGATGATGTTCTGGAATTTCAGCACTTCAATGCCGGCGAAGCCCTGCCGCACATCCAGATAGCGTTCCGCCAGCGTCATTACCCAATCGATCTGCGCCACGCCGGACAGAATCGGCACCTGCGGAAAATGCCCGTCAAACCAGCTGCAATCCTGCGGCACCTGCAACTGCAACACACATTTGTTTTCCGTGCGCTGACAGTCCAGTACCCGAGGCAACTTCTCCGCTGCCGGCGTTGCAGATTCCACCGTATTCACAAACAACTGCTCCATGGACTGTCGATCAAATTTGCCCTGCGCTGTCAGCGGCAGGTTCGCCACAAACCGCCAGCGACGCGGCAGCGTGACGGGTTCAAAGGCTTGCGCCAGCCAGGCGCGCAGCTGCTGCTTCAACGCCGGCTCGCCGAACTGCGCAACCAGGGCGTAGCCGGCAGCCGTCAGTTCCACCACCACCGCCAGCTGCTGCCGTGCGCCATCCAGCACCAGCGCGTACGCATTCGCAACGGCCATATGCTCGCGCAGACGGTTCTCCACCGCCGACAGCGAAATGCGTTTTTCTTCCAGCTTCACGATGCGATCTGTACGCCCCAGCAGACGGATCTGACGCTCGCCAATCAGCTCTGCGCGGTCACCCATCCGCTCTTCACCGGACGCCACATGGGCCGACGCAACCTGAAGGATGCCGTCCACATCAATCTGCGCGGTTACGCCGGGCATCAGGGTCCATTCCACCGACTGCTGGCGATTGCGCACTGCAACACCGCCTGTTTCGGTACTGCCAAAAATTTCCCACACCGGCGTCTGCCAACGCGCCTGGATATTCAGGCTGACCGCTTCATCCAGTGGTCCGCCGGAAGAAAAAATCAGCGCCGGAATCGCCAGCACTCCATCATCCGCAACACGTTTGAGCAACGCCGGCGACGACACCAGCACTACCGGCTGTCCACGATACGATTCAATCTGTTCTGGATATTCAATCAGCTGTGCGTCAAAGGCGCGACCGGCGCACAGCGGCCACAGCACGCGAAACAGGACACCATAGACATGCTGATGGGAAACACTGCCCAGCACGCGATGGGCAGGCGTCAGCGCGGCACCCCACAACTGCTCCAGCACCGCCACTTCCGCATCGAAATGCGCCAGTGTCTTGTGAATACAGCGGGCCGCGCCGGTGGAACCGGACGTGTAAATATCAACGGCACAGCCAGCCAGATCCAGCGCAACAAATTCCCGGTTTTCCACGGGCAATTCCGCCGCCAGCACCGACACATCCAGCGCAGCAGCAGCGACGCACAACTCCGCCCGATCCGTCAGCAGCACATCCTGTTCCGCCAAATCCTTCAGCGTCTGCGGCTGCGCATTCGGCAACAGCAGCACCGCCTTGCGCGCCTGAAAGGCCGCCAGCAACCCCACCGCAAACCAGTACGCACTGTCGGTGAACAGCGCACAGCGCCGTGCAGAAACAGCAGCAGGCCGCAACGACAATGCCTGCGCCAGCCGCGCCACATCACGCCGCAAATCCGCCCACACCCACACGCGCTCACGACACCAGGCCACGGGCTCGCGGTCGTCGCGCGACTGCAGCAGTAAATGTGAAAGGGAATGGAAAGTGGTCATGGTCAAATGGCTTACCGCTGCACGCACAACTTGCGAAACATGAATTCGCCGGCAAACAACGCACCCATCGCCACGTAGGCGATCAGGCCGTTATACAGCGTCCAGACTTCCAGCGAGCAGAAACGGGCGGTGTACAAGGCGATGCTGCCATTCACCAGAAAAAACAGGCACCACACCTGCGTCACGCGTCGCGTATAGCGCACACCGCTGGGCGGCAGATCCGGCTCCTGCAAACGCGCCAGACGCTCGATAATGCTGGGTGGCTGCAACAGGCTGCCCACAAACACCCCCAACAGCGCAAAGTTCATCACCACCGGATAATAGAGAAAATATTCCGTCTGGTTGGACACCAGCGCCGCCAGCACCACCAGCACTGCCGCCAGCGTGACAACCCAGCCGGCAACACCCTGCCCCGCCAAACTTTTCTGCCGCGCAAACACCGCCCGCACCATCACCAGCGCCAGCACCACCAGCGCCAGCGTGCGCACATTCCAGTGCTGCAGGCCAAAATAGACCAGCACCGGATACAGCACCAGGGCCGCCACCAGAACGCCGCGCAGCAGATGCCGCATCCGTTACAGCATCTCGCCGATCAGCACCACCACATCCTCGATGGTGCGCACGTGCTTGAACTGCTCCGGCTGGATTTTCTTGCCGGTAAATTCCTTCAGCTTGATCACCAGATCCACGGCGTCGATGCTGTCGATGTCCAGCTCCTCGAAAATTTTCGTTTCCAGCTTCACCGTGTCCGGGTCCACCTCGAACAGCTCTTCCAGAATGTCTTTCAGCTTTTGCAGGATTGCATCGGAATTCATGCTCTTCACCTTTGACTGCATCTGCGCTCAGCGCGCGGCCTGAATGAACCGCACCAGGCTGGATACGGAACTGAAATGTTTGCGGGTCTCCTCCGACTCGGCGTCGATGGTCACCTTGTAACGGTTCTTGATCGCCAGCCCCAGCTCCAGCGCGTCAATGGAATCCAGTCCCAGTCCGTCGCCAAACAGCGGCGCGTCATCCTCAATATCGGAAGGGGTCAGATCTTCCAGAAACAGCGCCTCAATGATGAGCTGCTTCAGCTCAAGCGCAAGATCGGTCATGTCCGGTCAAACTCCTGTTGAAAAAATCAGTCAGAAAATCGGTCAGTTGCCGCGAAGCCAGTGTCAGATTGGGCGCCGCACCCACCACATCGGCCACCGCGATGTCATCCAGCACGGTCAGGGTCATGGTGAAGCGACGCGGCGGAATCTGGTACCACTTCTCCGCCTTGGTCAGCGTAGTCGGTTCGCAGGCAATCAGCACGGGCGTAATGTCGGCCCCGGCCCGCAGCGCAATGTTGGCGGCGCCGCGCTGCAGCGTGCGGGGCTTGCCGGGGACCGTGCGCGTGCCTTCCGGGAAAATGATCAGGTTGTTGCCGGCCGCCATCGACTCCGCGCAGGCACGCATCAGTTCATCGGCCCCCTGATTGATCAGGTACCCCGCCGCCGTAATCGGGCCAAAGGTCGCTGGATTGCGTTTCAGCGCGCGCTTCACCACACAGTCCGCATCCTGGATGAACGCCACCAAGAAAATCACATCGATCAGCGACGGATGATTGGCCACCACCAGCAGACCGGAACGGCCACGCAGACGCTCGAAGCCTTCCATGCGGTAACGCAGCACCCCCAGCACCCGCATCATCTCGATGAACAGCCGGAACAGCACCTGGATACAGCGCTTGCCCAGCTTCCGGCGGGCCACCGGATCACGCCGCAGCAGCCAGACCGTGGGCAGCAGGGTCAGCGCAATGATCAGCCCGCCCACGCCGAAGACAAAAAAGCTCAGGCCCGTCGCAAACAGGCGCCAGACGTAGTTCAGCCTATTTGCCATGCCAGCTCCAGTGCCAGCCGTTACTGTCCTGCCGGCGAAACGCCGTCTGATCCGTCAACAGAGCCAGCAGATTGTCGGTGCCGGCGCCCGTCCAGGCTGACGCTGCCTTCGCCGGCAAAGACTCCTCCCGCCGCAGGGACAGAACCGGCAGGCCGCCTGACACCTGTTCCAGCAGCAGCGCCAGACCAAACGGCCACTGCGGCACGCCACAGAAACCGGAAAACGGCTCGGCCAGCCGGTCATCCGCCAGCACCAGCAGCACCGGTCCCTGCCCCGCCGCCACCTGCGCCACGGCCTCAATGAACCCCTGCTCGCCACTGGCCGGACCCGCCGCAATAGCCGTGAAGGGAATCTGCAACTGCTGCTCAATGGAAAAGACGCCTGCCGCCGTGTTGTGGACGGACTGGCTGAACTGGATGGGAGAAACGGACTGGCCGGACGCCACCGCCTCGAAGATCGCCAGGGTGCGATTGCATTCCCCGTGACGGGAACAGAACAGCCCACTGCTCACCGCCTCCTCGCCCAGACAGTCATGGGCAACGCGCAGCGCCAGCCGGGTGGCCGGACTCAGACGACGGCGGACCAGGGCGGGAATGAAAGCAACGTCGGGCTGGACCGGAGCCTGGGCAGCAAGCGCAGGCGACCAATCGCGCCAGCTGGCACACTGATCGATACCGGGCGCCCATGCCACCCACTTTCTGACCTGCAATGAAAATTCGCGCACCCAACGAACGCCCCGGCCACCGCACCGGGCAGCCCATCATCAAGAAAACATGACTTACGGGGCCAGCGGAAACCAGCGCCCAAAACGAATCTTATTTGGAAAAACGGCGCACATTATAAGGGTCACACGCCGGACCACACCATACATAATGGACGCCGGTTCCAGCATAGAGCCCCATCGGGAGGCGTGAATATTCACACCCCACAAACAAAAACGGCCCGCTTTTGGCGGGCCGTCCTGTTCCCGCCGGAGCGGGCTGATCTTCTTGGATTACTCGAAGATCTCGTCTTTTTCAGCTTTTTCCACCAGCAGCGCGGGCGGGTTGAAACGCTCGCCGTAACGCTTGGCCAGTTCCTCGGCGCGGGCCACGAACTTGCGCAGGCCGTACTGGTTGATGTACTGCACCACACCGCCAGTCCAGGCCGGGAAGCCGATACCCATGATGGAGCCGATGTTGGCGTCCGCCACTTTCTCGATTACGCCTTCCTGCATGCAGCGCACGGTTTCCAGCGACTGGATGAACAGGAACCGCTCCTGCATGTCCTCGAACGGAATTTCCTTGCTGCCAGCGCCGAAGGTTTCCTTCAGACCCGGCCACAGGGTCTTCTTGCCACCCTGCGGATAGTCGTAGAAACCAGCGCCTGCTGCTTTACCGGCGCGCTTCAGGTCCAGCATCTTGATGATCACTTCCTCAGACGGCGTGACCGGCATGGACTGGCCCTGCGCTTCCAGATCCGCGCGGGCAGCCAGGCTGATGTTACGCATGGTCTGCAGGTTCAGTTCGTCGGAGATCGCCAGGGTGCCCACCGGGAAGCCGGCTTTCGCCGCCGCCATTTCGATGGAAGCAGCCGCCAGACCTTCCTTCAGCATGCCCAGACCTTCGTTCACGTAGGTGCCGATAACGCGGGTAGTGAAGAAGCCGCGGGCATCGTTCACCACGATCGGAGTCTTCTTGATCTGCAGAACGTAGTCGATGGACTTGGCCAGGGTTTCAGGCGAAGTCTGCTTGCCACAGATGATTTCAACCAGCGGCATCTTGTCGACCGGAGAGAAGAAGTGCAGACCGATGAAGTTGGCAGGACGCACGGACGCTTCGGCCAGACCGGTGATCGGCAGGCTGGAAGTGTTGGATGCGAACACGCCAGTGGCCAGCATCTTGGCTTCGGCTTCCTTGGTAACCTGCGCCTTCAGTTCACGCTTCTCGAACACAGCTTCAATCACCAGATCGCAACCGGCCAGATCGTCAGCATTGGCAGTAGGCTTGATCAGGGACAGGATCTTGTCCATTTTCTCCTGGGTCATGGTGCCCTTGGAAACGCGCTTCTTCAGCAGGTTTTCGCTGTACGCCTTGCCCTTGTCAGCCGCTTCCTGGGAGATGTCCTTCAGCACGACTTCGATGCCCGACATCGCGCTGGAATACGCAATGCCCGCACCCATCATGCCGGCGCCCAGAATACCGACCTTCTTGGTAGTGTGGTGCTCGAAACCTTTCGGACGGCTGGCGCCCTTGCCGATTTCCTGCAGCTGGAAGAAGAACGCCTTGATCATGTTCTTCGCAACCGGACCGGTCGCCAGTTTGGTGAAATGACGGCCTTCCACTTTCATGGCAGTGTCGATATCCACCTGCAGCGACTCGACTGCCGCGCTCAGAATCGCTTCCGGAGCGGGATAGCAGCCCTTGGTCTTGCCTTTCAGGATGGCCGGAATGATCGGCAGCTTCTGCGCCAGAGCCGGCGAGGACGGAGTTCCGCCCGGCACCTTGTAGCCCTGGGTATCCCACGGCTGCTTGGCGTTCGGATTAGCCTTACACCAGGCCTTGGCCTTGGCGATCATGTCCGCCTGGTCAGTGGCCAGATCATCGATCAGACCGGCCGCCTTGGCCTGGTCCGGGCTCACCTGCTTGCCTTCGATCAGGAACGGAGCAGCCGCTTCCAGACCCAGCAGACGGGTCAGACGCACCACACCGCCGCCGCCGGGCAGCAGGCCCAGGGTCACTTCCGGCAGACCGATCTTGGTCTTGGGATCGTTGATCGCGATACGGTGGTTACAGGCCAGACAGATTTCATAGCCGCCGCCCAGTGCCGCACCGTTGATGGCCGCAACTACCGGAGCCTTCAGGTGCTCCAGGCGACGCAGCTGCTTCTTGATTTCGTTGGTGCCGTTCATGAACTGCTCGGCCACTTCCGGAGTTGCCTTGATCAGGTCATTCAGGTCGCCGCCGGCGAAGAAAGTTTTCTTGGCGGACGTCAGAACCACGCCAGCCAGTTTCTCTTCTTTTTCCAGACGGGCGATGCATGCATCCATCGCGTCCTTGTAGTTCTGGTTCATGGTGTTTGCAGATTGGCCCTGCATGTCCATGGTCAGAACCACGATGTTGTCGGCGTCTTTTTCGTAACGAATATGGTCAGTCATTGTCAGTCTCCGAATCCTGTCTTACACGCGCTCGATGATGGTGGCGATGCCCATGCCGGCACCCACGCACAGGGTGCAGAGGCCGCGTTTCAGACCGCGACGCTCCAGTTCGTCCAGCACAGTGCCCACGATCATGCCGCCAGTCGCGCCGAGCGGGTGACCCAGTGCGATGGAGCCGCCGTTGACGTTGATTTTTTCTGCGGGAACGCCGGTGTCCTTCATGAAGCGCATCACAACGGAGGCGAATGCTTCGTTCACTTCGAACAGATCGATGTCCTTGTAGGTCAGGCCGGCTTTCTTCAGCGCCTTGTTGGCAGCCGGAGCCGGACCAGTCAGCATGATGGTCGGATCAGTACTGGTGATTGCAGTTGCCACGATGCGGCCGCGCGGCTTCAGGCCCATGGAAGCACCTTTTTCCTTGGAACCGATCAGCAGCAGGGAAGCGCCGTCCACAATACCGGAGGAGTTACCGGGCGTGTGAACGTGGTTGATGCTTTCAACCATGTGGTACTTCTGCAGCGCAACGCCGTCGAAGCCCATCTGACCCATCATCAGGAACGAAGGCTGCAGCTTGCCCAGCCCTTCCAGTGTGGTGTCCGCGCGATTGTATTCATCTTCAGCCAGGATCACGATGCCGCTCATGTCGCGCACCGGAACGATGGACTTGCTGAAGCTGCCGTCGGCCTTGGCGCGGGCGGCTTTCATCTGCGAGTTGTAGGCGAAGGTGTCCACGTCTTCACGGGAGAAACCTTCCAGGGTGGCGATCAGGTCAGCGCCAATGCCCTGCGGGATGAAATCGGTCATCAGGTTGGTCTGCGGGTCCATTGCCCAGGCGCCGCCATCAGAGCCCATCGGTACGCGCGACATGGATTCAACACCACCGCACACCACCAGGTCTTCCCAGCCGGACGCCACTTTCTGAGCCGCCAGGTTGACAGTTTCCAGACCCGAGGCGCAGAAACGGTTGATCTGCATGCCAGCCACTTCAATAGCCCAACCTGCCTTCATCGCCGCGGTCTTGGGCAGTACTGCACCCTGCTCGCCAACCGGGCTGACGATGCCCAGCACGATGTCATCGATTTGCGCGGTGTTCAGGCCCGGATTACGCGCTTGCAGCGCGTGCATCAGGTTTACCACCAGATCAACAGGCTTCACTTCATGCAGTGCGCCATCCTTTTTGCCCTTGCCACGCGGAGTGCGCACGGCATCGAAGACGTAGGCTTCTGTAGTCATTCAACCATTCCTCATAGTTTCGGTATTGAGTCCGTGACCCACGGGACACTCAGGCTGCATACCTTGCGCTTTTTGCCTTTTGTAAACAATGACCGTTCAGATCAGAGGTAGTGACCAAAAGCATCAGCAAACCCGGCAAGCAAAAGACGTCTGAGCCAATGGAAATTTCGGGATATGTAACCGTCCGGACATGAGAACCTGTTACCAATTTGCACACGTGTTACATATTCACACGCACAAAACCTTGAAAGTGGTTTAACCAGTGCTATAGTGACGAACATGGAAACACGTTGTGTGGAAGGTTCCAGGCAGGAAGTTAGGCAGACAATTCTAATTTTCGAGCCTAGATTAAATCACGTGACTTCCAAACCAGTGCCCTGACCGGCATGAAGTTGCTAACGAAGCATAACTGGTCCGCCGAGCCCGCAGGGGTTGAACAGCAGCCAAATAGAACTCCAATAAGGTGGCGCTGTGAGGCAGACAGGTCTGGCTAAACGATGTGTCAGATAGATACGAGGAGTTCAAACATGAAAATGGTTAATTCAAACGTAATGCGTCAACTGGCTGTAGACAGCCTGTCTTTCATGGTAGTACTGGCATTGACTCTCGGTGGATTCTGGGGCCTGTTCCTGGTGGATGCGTCCCTGTTCACCATGGTGGTCTTCGGTCTGCTCATGATCCCGGCCTTGTTCAGCAGCACTTATCACCTGGGCAAGGATATCAACGAAGCTACGCATAAATTGATTGCGTAACTACCTTCCGTAACGGGCGCCCGCGCTGACGTGGGGCGCCTGTTGCGAAGCCCCCCCAATTCTTCCAGCTGGATTGAATGCGTTACTGCCTTCTTATTCAGAATGCCTTCGCATCGTGAAGGCAAGCGCCTCTGCCAGCATCCAGCTGACCAGCAACACCGCTATCAAAATCACTCCACCTCCCCAGGCAATACTGTCCACGGAAAGAAAGCGACCCAGCTGTGCGCTCGACAGCACGGCGAACTGCGCTGCGATTCCGGCCAGCACGGCCAGGACAACCCAGCTATTCCAGGCCGACGGCAGATGCACTCGCCTGGCAGGTAACACATACAGCAACTGCACAAACACCAAATAGCAGAAGACCATGGTCTGGGTCTGACCGGCGGTATGGCCCGCGACAGGCAGCAATACATAGAGCGCCAGCGCCACGAGCCCTCCCCACCCTCCCGCCAGCAGAATGAAAAGCATGGAAGCCCTGTCCAGCAGGGGCGCGTCGCGCCGACGGGGGCGCCGCGAGAGTACGGCCTGATTGGTATCCGTGGTAATGGCCAGTGCGGGCAGGGAATCGGTCAGCATGTTGATCCAGAGAATCTGCGCCGCTGTCAGTGGCAACAGCAGGCTGGCGCCTGCTTCCGTCAGGAAGAAAGCCAGCAAGGCGCCCAGAACGATCAGCAGGATTTCCGCAATATTGGTACAGAACAGCACACGAACAAACTTCTGGATGTTTTCGTAGATGCTACGACCTTCCTCAATAGCGGCCACAATGGTGGAGAAGTTGTCGTCGAGCAGGACCAGATCCGCCACCTCACGGCTGACGTCGCTGCCCCGCTGGCCCATGGCAACGCCGACATCTGCAGCCTTGAGCGCGGGAGCATCGTTGACGCCATCACCCGTGACCGCCACCACTTCACCGCGACGCTGCAGCGCCTGCACGATGGCCAGTTTGTGCTCAGGCTTAACCCGGGCAAAGATGCTGGTGTCGACGACCAGTTGGTCCAGCTGGTCTGCGTCCAGACCGGCCAGCGCTTCTCCGGTTATGGTCTGCCCGGGTTCGATGCCGATGGTGTCTGCAATGGCTCTGGCGGTGGCAGGATGATCGCCGGTGATCATGAGCACCCGCACGCCGGCGGCCCGGGCCCGCGCAATGGCGTCGGGCACTTCCGGCCGTGGAGGGTCCCACAGCAGAACGACTCCCAGCCATTGCAGATCGCCTTCCGACGGAGCCTGGCCCCGCGCCAGCGCCAGCATCCGGTAGCCTCGGGCCGCGTGCTGATCGATCCGGGCCTGCTGCGCCTGCTGCTGGCCAGCCTCCAGCGCGCACAGCCGCAGCAGCATTTCCGGCGCCCCCTTGTAATAACTGACCGGGACGCCCCCCTCGTCGACATCAACCCGCATGTATTTCCACGCGGCATCAAAAGGCTTTTCGCCACGCCGGGGAAACTGGGCACGCAGGGAAGGAATATCAATCTGTCGCGAGCGGGCATACTCCAGCAACCCCACTTCCAGCGGGTCGCCGGCGCCGGTGGCAAGGTCGGCGTCGTTGACCAGCACCATCGCTTTGAGAGCCAGCTCCTCCTGCGTGGAATCCAGAGCCTCCACACGCATGCGGTTTTCGGTGAGCGTGCCGGTCTTGTCGGTGGCGATGACGGTGACGGACCCCAGCGCCTCCACCGCTGTCAGTTTGCGCACCACTGCCTTGCGCGACGCCATGCGCTCCATGCCCATGGCCATGGCCAGCGTGAGCACGGCGGGCAGGCTCTCGGGCACCGCCGCCACGGCGAGCGCCACGGCAAACAGCAGCAGGGCATTGAACTGGCCAACACCCTGCAGCAGCAGACCGGTCACCAGCACCAGCACCGCCAGCACGATGACGGCCAGCGCGACCTGGCGGCCGAACTGTGCCAGACGTCGTTCCAGCGGCGTCTGTTCCCGCTCGACGCTCTGCAGCAGTTGCGCCAGCTTGCCCATGCCGGACTGCTGGCCGGTCGCCGTGACCCGCACCCAGCCCAGACCACGCACCGCCAGGCTGCCCGACTGCACGCCGTCGGCGACCATTTTTTCCACCGGCACCGATTCGCCGGTCAGGATGGATTCGTCCACCGAGAAACTGCTGGCAGATACCAACGCACCGTCCGCCGGAATGCGCTCGCCTGCCTCGATCCGGATCAGGTCGCCCGGCACCAGCTCCGCGCTGGGGATCTGCCGGAGCTGCCCGTCACGCTGGACCCAGGTGCGGGGGGCGGCCAGCGCCTTGAGCCGCGCCAGTGCCGACTCGGATTTGCTTTCCTGCCAGACACCAAGGATCGAATTGAACAGGAGGATGGCAAGGATGATGAGGGATTCCAGCGGCAGAGCATCGTCGTGCTCGTGCCACCAGACACCCAGGTCGAAGACCAGGGCGAACAGCAGGATGTAAATGACGGGATTGTTGAACTGGCGCAGGAAACGGTGCAGCAGGGATTCGGGAGGCTGCTCCGGCAATGCGTTGGGTCCATATCGACGCAACGCATCATTTGCCTGGGTAGTGGTGAGACCGGACTGGACGGGATCATTCATGACCGGAGGCTCACCACCCTGACTCAGCTGCTGGCCTCGGGATTGACGGTAATGATCACCGGTGCCGGGTCTTCGAGCACGCCGTCAAATACGAAGTTGTAATGGACAGTGGCGCGATAAGTGCCGGCCGGCAGCGGCTCGGTCTGGCAGAGGATCTTGTCGTATTTTTGCGTGGTGCTGTCATAGACAGGTTTCCAGCTGCAATAGGCGGACGGATTCTGCACCAGGGAATCCACGCCCTGGTCAAACTGGCCGTTGGCGTCGGTGTCGGTGAAATTGCGGTCGGTGAGGAAGCTCAGGGTGACGGCGGAAAAGTCCTGATGGGGATAGGTTTCTGCCGGACCGATGCTGGTGACGGTGCCCAGTGCGGTCTGGTCGTAGGTCAGGCCTACACGCTGGTACTGGGAATCAATGTAGGCATCGGAATCCCAGACGACCTGCCAGGTATCCGGATCAGTGCCGGTGCGCTGCTCGATCCGCACGGTGACGCCTACACCGGTATAACTGAACGGCATGGCAGTGAGGGTGTTGTTGACGAAGCGGAACTGGAAAACAAGGGGAGCCATGAGGCGTTCATTGTCGCAGTACTCGGCAGGAACGCTGGCTACGTTCTGGACATCGCAGTTCTCGACATAGCCATGCCCGGTTTTGGTGGCAGTGTACTGATTCACCGTAATGGCGGAAGGCTCGCGTACCCCGTTGACGCTGAAGATCATGCCGTAGGGTTGTGACACGGTGAATTCATCATCACCACCGCCTCCGCACGCCACCAGCACGACCGGCAGGGCTGCCGCCAACAAAAGCCTGTTCAATTTCATTCGTTACTCCGCAGTTCGGTCCGGGAAGCTGATGTGCGCCCCCGTGGGCTTGGCATTAAATCAGCCCCGCCTGCAAAACTCAACCGCTGGCGGCCCCGGAGACTCTGGGCTGTGACCGTGGGAAAGAAGGATGGTTCGCCGCTGGAACAGGCTCAGGCCTTGGCGGCATCCAGACAGGACGGACAGACCTCGATACGGTTGCGACCGTTGCGCTTGGCCAGGTACAGCGCGGAATCGGCGGCTTCCATGAGTGCTTCCGGCGTGGAATCCAGTGATGGCACCGTCACATTCACCCCCACACTGACCGTCACTGCGATGCGCTTGTCGCCAAACCGGACGGGGGTCTGCTGCACGGTCCGGCGCATGCTTTCCGCCACTTTCAGCACGCCTTCGACATCGGTGGCCGGCAGCAGCATGACGAACTCCTCGCCACCGAAGCGCACGAGAATGTCGAGATTGCGGCGACAGAACTTGTTCAGGATGCTGGCAATGCGCCGCAGACATTCATCGCCCGCCAGATGCCCGTGGTTGTCGTTGATCTGCTTGAAGTGGTCGGCGTCGATCACCAGCACGCCCAGGGACGAGCGGTGCTGGGCGCATTGGTAGATTGTTTCCCTGAACACGGAATCGAGATAGCGGCGATTGCCCAGACTGGTGAGCGGATCGGACAGGGAATCGCGCTCCAGACGGCGGTTGGAATGCTGCAGGTATTCCAGCATGTCGTTCAGTTCCTGGGTCTTCTCGTCCACCTGCTTCTGCAGTTGTGCTGACGTGGCGTTCTGCAGCTGCTCTTTTTCCTGCGTGAGCTGCGACACTTCACGGCTGAGCTTCAGGGCCTTGCCCATGGCAGCAGCTTTTTCGCGCCGCTCACGCCGCACACGGGCCGCAATCGCCGTGGTGACCATGACGTTGCCCAGCCCCAATCCTGCTGCCTGCAGATAGAGAATCGTCTCGCTGAATTCGATCCAGCCGAGCATCGCCAGAATGAACATGCAGTAGCCGGTGATGGTGGTGGACCAGCCGAACAGCAGATAGCGCGCCCAGTCGTTGCCACGCAGCGATTGCTGGATCATCACCGCCAGCGCATAGATGGCCGTGAGAACGCCGACGCCCTGCAGCAACGCCACCATGACCTTTTCACTGAGAATGAAGGCCAGCGGCAGCAGCAGCGGATAGGAGGAAATGCAGATGTTTCCGATACGCCAGGCCAGTGGCGCGCGCAGTTTGAGTTCAAGAAATTCCAGCGCGAAACGGCCGCCAAAGAAAAAGCAGCAGATCGCCGACACCACCAGAATGTGATCGTTGACCAGATTGTTGCCCAGCCACAGGTAATGGTCACCAAAACCGCTGACGCCGGCTTCGTACAGGGTGAGCGAAACGATGAACACAATATTGTAGAGAAATGCGCGCTCGCGCACGTAGATCAGCAGCATCAGGTTGAAGTACGCCAGCACGATCATCATGCCGAAGTAAAGTCCGTAATAGACCTGGCTTCTGATTTCGGCCCGGTAATAGTCGGAGGTGCGCTGCAGTTTGACGTCGAAGAGGATCTGGCTGCCGGATTTGATGCGGACCAGCAGGGTGTAGGGGCCGGCACGGGGGAAACTGAGGGCAAACAGCGGATAGCGCGCCGGCAGGTGACGGGGGCTGTAATCGGCGTGATCACCGGCCTGCCGGTAAGCCAGAATGCGGCTGGCGGCGTCCTGACGTTCGATCAGGTACAGATCGGCCCGGTCCAGAAACGCGCTGCCCAGCGTGAGGAACGCATCCAGGCCGGCGTCCTGTACATCCACATCGAACCGCAACCACACCGGATGGGCAACATAGCCCTGATTCACCGACTGCAGGTCGCCGGATTGCCAATCGCCGGACTGCGCGAAAGCATCTGCCGGCGACAGGCTGTCATCGACGTCGAGGAAGAACCGGTGAGTCGGCTGCAGGACGAAACCGTCCTCCGGCGCAGCCACGGCAAAGCCCGTCGTCAGCAACAACGCGCAGCGGCAGATCCACCGGACCAGCAACATCAACATACAGCGAGATTTGACCTTTCTCATCAACCTTGCACTGAACAAATGCGTGCGCCCTGGCCACACAATCCCTGGACCATCAAAGGGGCACTATTCAAAGGTTTCCTGAGTACACAAGAAAATGTAGACCCTGCCACCGGCATTAACAGGAGGTTAATGTGTTTATTCTTGTCGGAATGTAAGTGGTTAAACCACGCCACATTGCGGCGGCAGGACGACAGTATAGACAGCCTGCACAGACCGGCAATCGCCATTGTTGACCCAGGTTGGTCACACCACGGGCATTATTGGTTAGAGTATCCGGACTTACGGCCAACAATTGCAGCGGTTTCCAGATGAAAAAAATTGTAATCGGACTGGTTGTGATCCTGCTGGTGGCAGGTTTCTACCTGTTTGCCAGTCAACCGGAGATTCCCCAGGTAAAGGTGGCCGAGCTGGGCCAGGGTGAGGTGGAGGCGCTGGTGGCCAATACCCGCGCCGGAACGGTACGCTCGTGCCAGCGCTCGAAGCTGTCGCTGCATGCCGGGGGCACGGTAGCGGAGTTGCTGGTGAAGAACGGCGACCGGGTGCAGCAGGGTCAGGTGCTGCTGCGGCTGTGGAACGATGACCAGAAGGCGCGCCTGAACCAGGCCAGGGCCCAGCTGGATGCCGCCAATCTGGCGGTGAAGGAAATCTGCGACAGCGCCGCCCGCGACCAGCGCGATGCCAAACGCTCGGAAGCACTGGCGAAGAAAAACGTGATCTCCGACGACGCCCTGGACACCGCCCGCACCCGCGCCGGCGTGTCGGCCCACAGCTGCGAGCGGGCCAAGGTGGAAAGCAGCGCCGCCCAGTCACAGCTGGAACTGCAGCAGGCCCTGCTGGAACAGACCCAACTGGTGGCACCCTTTGCCGGCGTGGTGGCGGAAATCAATGGTGAGGTCGGCGAGTTCGTCACGCCCTCCCCGCCCGGCGTGGCCACTCCCCCCGCCGTGGACCTGATCGCCGACGACTGCCTGTACGTGCGCGCCCCCATCGACGAAGTGGACGCCGCCGCCATCAAGGTCGGCATGCCGGTGCGCCTGACCCTCGACGCCTTCCGTGGCCAGACCTTCGCCGGCACCGTCAGCCGCATCGCCCCCTATGTGCAGGACTACGAGAAACAGGCCCGCACCGTGGATGTGGAGGCCCGCTTCGACCAGCCGCCGCAGGATGTGCAGTTGCTGGTGGGTTACAGCGCCGACATCGAAGTCATCCTCAACCGCCGCGACAACAGCCTGCGCGTCCCCACCGAAGCCGTGTTCGACAGCAATCAGGTACTGGTGCTGAACGATAAAAGCGTACTGGAGAAACGCAGCTTCGAAACCGGCCTCACCAACTGGACCTGGACCGAAGTGAAAAGCGGGCTGCAGGCCGGCGACTGGGTACTGCTGACCCTCGACACCCCCGGTGCCGAGGAGGGTGCCAAAGTGGCGATCGAAGCTGCGGGCACGCCATGATCGAGCTGCAGCACATCAACAAGACCTTCCAGCTGGGCGATCAGACCGTCCACGCACTGGACGACATCAACCTGGCCATCCAGCCCGGCGAGTACATTTCCGTCATGGGGCCGTCCGGTTCCGGCAAGTCCACCCTGCTCAACGTGCTGGGTCTGCTGGACCAGCCCAACGACGGCCACTATCTGCTGGAAGGCACCGACACCACCCGGCTGAGCGAACCGGAGCGGGCCCGCTACCGGCGCGATCACATCGGCTTTGTGTTCCAGTCCTACCATCTGGTGAACCGGCTGACGGCGCGGGAAAACATCGAACTGCCGCTGGTGCTGGCGGGCATCGTGCCGAAAGAACGCGCTCCCCGCGTGGAGGAAATGCTGCAGCGGCTGAGCCTGCAGGACCGCGCCGACCACCTGCCCAACCAGCTGTCCGGCGGGCAGCGCCAGCGGGTGGCGATTGGCCGCGCCATCATCATGAAACCGCAGATCCTGCTGGCGGACGAACCCACCGGCAACCTCGACAGCAAGTCCGGCGCCGATGTGATCAACCTGCTGGAAGAACTCAACCAGCAGGGCATCACGCTGCTGATGGTGACCCACGATTCCGCCATGGGCCTGCGCGCCCGCCGCCGCATCCGCATGGTGGACGGCCGCATCGACACCGACCAGACCGGTAGCTGACCGATGCGAACCGCCGACCTGCTCCGCTTCGACTTTCAGGTACTCAACCGCCACCGTTTCCGCGCGCTGATGATGCTGGTGGCCATGTCGATCGGCGTGGCGGCGGTGAACATGCTCACCGGTCTGGGGGAAGGGGCGAAGTCGTTCGTGCTCGGTGAATTTTCCATGCTGGGCAAGAACACGCTGATCATGATGCCGGGCAAGAAGGAAACCAGTGGCGGTCTGCCGCCGATTCTGGGCGCCGCGCCGCGCGACATCACACTGCAGGATGCAGATGCGGTGAGCCGCCTGTCCGGCGTCAACCAGGTGGCCCCGCTGATCATCGGCATGAGCCAGGTGTCGTTCGGCAGCCGCAACCGCGAAGTCATGATTGCCGGCACCACCGCATCCTATTTTTCCATCCGCCAGCTGGCAATCCGGCAAGGCACTGCCCTGCCCGAACTGCCCGCCGACATGGCCAGTCCGGTGTGCGTGATCGGCTCCAAGGTGAAAAAGGAAATCTTCGGTGAGCGCCCGGCGCTGGGCCAGTGGCTGAAAGCCGGCGGTCGCCGCTTCCGCGTGGTGGGCATCATGGATGCGAAAGGTCAGGCGCTGGGCATGGACATGAATGATCTGATGCTGATCCCGGTGGCAAGCGCGCAGGCGCTGTTCAATCAGGAAGGATTGTTCCGCGTCATGATTGAAGTACAGAGCCCCGACCTGATCGGGAAAACCCGCGAGCGCGTGCTGGCGACGATGACCGCGCGCCACGAGGGCGAGGAAGATGTCACGGTGATCACGCAGGATTCCATTCTCAGCGCCTTCAACAAGATTCTCGACACCATGACGCTGGCGGTGGGCGGCATCGGTGCCATCAGCCTGCTGGTAGCGGGCATCCTGATCATGAACGTGACGCTGATTGCGGTGACGCAGCGCACCAAGGAAATCGGCCTGCTGAAAGCGATTGGCGCGTCGGACCGGGATGTGCTGCAGATTTTTCTCACCGAGGCAGCGCTGATGGCGATTCTGGGCGCGGTGCTGGGTGTGATTCTCAGTGAGGCGGCACTGTTCACGGGCCGGCTGGTGTTTCCTGACATTGCGTTTTACACACCGCTGTGGGCGCTGGTGCTGTCGGTGACGATTGCGATTGCCACGTCACTTATCTTCGCCTGGGGACCGTCGCGCCGCGCTGCGCGCATGGAACCGGTGAACGCACTGCAGGGGAGAACCTGACATGCTGTGGCGTGACGTTTTCCAGCTGGTTCTGCGCAGCATCACCAGCAGTCCGCTGCGCAGCCTGCTCACTGCGCTGGGCATTGCCATCGGCATTGCGGCGGTGGCAATGCTCACGTCCATCGGCGAGGGCGTGCGCACTTACGTGCTCGACAACTTCTCGCAGTTCGGCACCCGCATCATCGGCGTGCATCCCGGCAAAACGGCCACGCAGGGCATGGGTGGCATCTTCCGCACCGACCGTCCGCTGACGCTGGACGATGCCGAAGCGCTGGCGCGTCTGCCGCATGTGGAATACGTGGTGCCCGTGGTGCAGGGCGCGGGCAATATCGAGGCCGGCGAGCGCTCCCGCAGCAGCGACATCATCGGCGCCAATCACGCCTTCAACGACGCCTGGCAGTTCACCCTGGCGATGGGCACTTCCCTGCCGAAAGATCCATCCGGCCACAGCCGCAATTTCGCCGTGCTGGGCTCGAAACTGAAACAGGAACTGTTCGGCAGCCGCAATCCGCTGGGCCAGTTCATCCGCGTCGGTGGCATGCGCTTCCGCGTGGTGGGCGTGATGGAGGAAAAAGGCCAGATGCTGGGCATCGACCTGGACGACATCGCCGTCATCCCGGTGGACAAGGCCCTGACCCTGTTCAACCGCGAGGGATTGATGGAAATCGACGTAGTGTTCGCCAAGAGCACGACCTCGCAGGTGATGGAGCAGGCCATCGCCAAGGCCATGCTGGAACGCCACGGCAACGACGACGTGACGCTGGTGACACAGGACCAGATGCTGAAAAGCCTGGACAAGATCCTGTCGGTACTGACAGCGGCAGTGGCGGCACTGGGCGCGATTTCGCTGCTGGTGGGCGCTGTCGGCATCCTGACCATCATGACGACGACTGTCAGGGAACGCACAGCGGAAATCGGCCTGCTCACCGCACTGGGCACGTCGCAGCGCCAGATTCTGCTGCTGTTTCTGTGGGAAGCGGTGGCGCTGGCGTTTGCCGGTGGCATGGCGGGCATCCTCACCATGGTCAGCCTGATCCTGCTGATCCAGTGGCTCGCCCCCGATCTGCCCCTCACCCTCAGCCCCTTCTACCTGGGCCTGTCCCTGCTGCTGAGCGTGCTGATCGGGCTGGTGGCCGGGCTGGCGCCGGCCCGCACCGCCGCGCGGATGAACCCGATTGACGCGCTGCGCACGGAATAGTGGCACGGCCTTTGAATTACCTCTCCAAAATCCTTTCTGGAGAGGTTCATGGGTCAGGTGGAAACATCGCTAAACGGCAGCATTCACGCGCAAGACGCACAAAAACAGGCATTCTCGGCGACTGCACTGTTTCACGCGCACACGTTGCGCATTGCCCGCCACGATCTGCTGGTCACCATTCTGGTTCTTGGGCGTTTCATCCAGCGCCATCGTGGTGCAACCCTGGCCCTGCTGGGGGGCGACAAGAGCTTCCGCCTGCAGATCCAGACCCTGCAGCAGCAGATCAACGCCCAGCTGGAATTCATCGCCCTGCTCAACCAGGCCGCCGCCGGACCGATTGGCGACAATGACTGGAAGCAGCTGAGCCTGGGCTGGCTGACCATCATCAAGGACTGGGAAAACGACGCCATCCATCACAGCTTTGAGTTCCATTCCCACCTGCTGGAACTGCTGCTGCGGGTGACCCGCCAGCTCAGCGAGACCGTCCTTTACCAGCCGCCCCTGCCGGACCTGCCGGAAACCCTGCGCAACCGGGTGGAGAAATCCTGCCTGGAGCCGCTGCAGAACCTCAACCAGACCTGCGTGATCGAGCTGTATGAACTGGTGGAATATCTGGCCCGGATTCGCGGCATGGGCACGCACATGGCGGCGGTCGGTCACAGCGACACCGATTCCGACACCCGCGTGTCGTTCTGGCTGCAGGAATTCCGCTACCGTAAGGACCGTTTCGACCAGAACCTGCAGGTCCTGCCCAGCAGCTACCTGCCCTTCATTCCCGCCCTGCGCGCCCTGCCCAACCTGAACATGAAGCTGAATTACTTCATCAACCTGCTGGGCCACGAAATGACCGCGCAGCGTTCGATCAAGATTCCCAGCCACAAGCTGTTCCTGATGGGCACGGAAATCATTGATGGCTATCTGAATGTCATGGATCAGGCCAATGCGGTGGTGCGGGAACAGCTGTACCAGATGAACCTGATGTGTTTGCAGCGATTGTCGGAGTAACGGGCTATCAGCAGATGCCAAAAGGTTTCTTGATGTATACAGGCTAGAGGAATATTGTATCCGCCCCAAACGGAAGTAAGGTGCAAGGAGAGTGGCCATGGATTGTGCAACTTCACCCACGCTGGCGGCATACCGTCACCGCAACATTCTGATCACCGGCACCACCGGATTTGTGGGCAAGGTGATCCTGGAAAAACTGCTGCGCAGCGTGCCCACCGTCGGCCGGATCTACCTGCTGATCCGCGGCAACAAGACCAATCCTGACGCACGGCAACGCTTCGAAAACGAAGTCGCCGTTTCCTCCATATTCGACACGCTGAAAGCAAACGACCCGCAAGGCTTCGAGCAGCTATGCGAGGAAAAACTCCGCTTCATCACCGGCGAACTTACCGAGCCTGACTTCGGGCTGGGTGCCGCCGAATTCAACGCCCTGGCACAGAAAATCGATCTGGTGATCAACTCCGCCGCCAGCGTGGATTTCCGCGAGCCGCTCGACCAGGCCCTGACAACCAACACCCTCAGCCTGCACACCCTGATCCGGCTGGTGCAGGTGAAAAAAATTCCGCTGGTGCATGTCTCCACCTGTTATGTGAATGGCTACAACAACGGGCTGATCGTGGAAGACGTGACGCCGCCGCAAGGCAGTGACATCGCCCGCAACAGTCGCGGCCATTTCGACGTGAACCCGGTCATCAGCGCACTGCAGGAAAAAATCCGCGCGGTACAGGCGCAGCACAGCGACAGCAAGGCGCGCGAAAAAGCGCTGATCGAACTGGGCATTGCGGAATCCAGTCGCTACGGCTGGAACGACACCTATACCTTCACCAAGTGGCTGGCGGAGCAGGTGCTGCTGCAGGCGCTACCGGACCAGGCGCTGACGCTGCTGCGACCCTCCATCGTGGAGAGCACGCTGCAGGAACCGGTGCCCGGCTGGATCGAAGGCGTGAAAGTGGCCGACGCGATCATCATGGCCTACGCCCGCGAGAAAGTGACGTTTTTCCCTGGCAATCCACAAGCCGCCATCGACATCATTCCCGCCGATCTGGTGGCCAACAGCATTATTCTCAGCGGCGCCGAGGCGCTCACCGCCACGCCCGCCCACCGCATCTACCAGTGCAGCAGCAGCCAGCGCAATCCGGTGACCATCCGGCAGGTGATCCAGTACGTGCAGGACGAAGCCATGCACCATTTCGCCCGCTATCCGAACCTGTTCCTGCGCCAGCCCAGACGCCCGTTCATCATGGTGCCGAATGTGCTGTTCCAGGCCGGCATCGGCCTGGCCTGGCGCCTGCTGCGGTTACGCGCGCGCCTGCTGGGAGTGCTCGGCAAAAGCGTGCCCGGCACACAGCTGGGCAATCTGGAAACGGCAATGAAGCTGGCGGTGATCTTTTCCTTCTACACGCGTCCGCGCTACACCTTCTGCAACGCCCGCCTGCGGGCCATGGCCGACCGGATGGGCGAGGCGGACCAGACCGTTTTCCCGGTGGACAGCCAGCGGATCGCCTGGGGTGAATATCTGCAGAAAATCCATCTGGCCGGGTTGGACCGCTACTCGCTGGCACCGAAAAAAGTAAGGCCCAAGGCGAAAAAGGCGCGCAAGCAGGCGGAAGCGGCGTAGCAAACGCGCCAGTGGCAGGCCTGAAAACCGGACTTCACTTTTCCGGCTGGAAACGGTAACCCACGCCGGTTTCCGTCAGCAGATACCGGGGATTGGCCGGTTCCTGCTCAAGCTTCTGCCGCAGATGTCCCATGTAGGTACGCAGGTAATGTGCCTGCTCGGTGCTGTGGGGGCCCCACACTTCCTTCAGCAGGTGTCGCTGGGTAATAACCTTGCCGGGATTTTTCACCAGTTCCAGCAATAGCCGGTATTCGGTGGGCGTCAGATGCACGCGCGTGTCGCCGCGCATGACACTGCGCTGGCTGAAACTGATGACGACATCGCCAAAGCGGAGTTCATCGGAGGGATCGTTGCGCTGGCCTTCCTGGCGTCGCAGATGGGCGCGAATGCGGGCCAGCAATTCCTCGGTGCCGAAGGGTTTGCTGAGGTAATCGTCGGCGCCGGCATCCAGCGCCTGCACTTTCTGTTCTTCCTGGCTGCGGGCCGACAGCACCAGAATCGGCACCCGGCTCCAGCTGCGCACATCGCGGATCACGTCGATGCCGTCCATGTCCGGCAGGCCCAGGTCCAGGATCAGCAGGTCGGGTTTGCGCGTCGCCACTTCCACCAGCCCGCGCTGACCGGTTTCCGCTTCATGGACCGCAAAACCTGCTGCCTCCAGCGATGCGCGCAGAAAACGCCGGATCTGCTGTTCGTCTTCAATGACAACGATGTGGGGTGGCGCTGCATGGCTCATGATGTCAGTCGTCTTTGGCATGGGAATCCGTATCGGCATGGGAATCCGTGTCCGGTTCGGCGACGGCGGGAGGCTCGCCCGCCGGCACCGTGAAGACAAAACGGGCGCCACCCTCCGGCCGGTTGTCGGCGGTAATCTGGCCGCCGTGGGCTTCGACGATGGCGCGGCAAATGGTCAGACCCAGCCCAACACCCGGTGTGGCCGACTCCCGCTCGCCCCGCGCGAATTTGTCGAAAATACGCTGTTCCATGCCCTTGGGCAATCCAGGGCCGTTGTCGATCACACTGACCTGCAGCAGGCCCTCCCGCATGCGTGCCTCGATCCGCACCAGGCTGCCGGGCGGCGTGTACTTGGCGGCGTTTTCCAGCAGATTGCACAACACCCGCTCGATCAGCACGGCATCAAATTCCACCAGGGGCAGGTCGCCAGGAATGGCCGTGCTGACCCGGTGTCGCGCCAGGGCACGTTCGGTGGCACGCAACGAAGTGCCGATCACTTCCTCGATGCTTTGCCACTGTTTGTTGAGCTTCACACCGCCGGCCTGCAGCCGTGCCATGTCCAGCAGATTCACCACCAGGCCGATCATGCGCTGGGCTTCGTCGTGGATGCTGTCAATGATCTGCCGGCGTTGCATGTCGGTCAGGCTGGCGTCGTCGTGCAGCGTGCTGGCCAGGCTGACGATGATGGTGAGCGGCGTGCGCAGATCATGGGAAATGGCCGACAGCAGGGAATTGCGCAGGCGCTCGGACTCCATGTTCACCAGCGCGTCCTGGGCCACTTCCACAAAATGGACCCGCTCCAGCGCCAGTGCAATCTGCGCGGCGCAGGTTTCCAGCAACTGGATCTGTTCCGGCTGCGCCAGCTGGGACGGATGGTGAGGCAGCAACGCCAGCACGCCGCGGGTGCGCAGCGGCGCTTTCAGCGGCAGATACAGCACCGGGCTCGACGGCAATGTCTGGGTCAGCAGGCCCGCCGCTTCCTGATGGTCGTAGACCCACTGTGCGATGCCGGTATCGACGTCCGGCAAGCTGATGTCCGCATGGCCCGTGGGTGGCAGTTCCAGCCGATCGTTGCGGTCCGGCAGCAGAAACACCAGCTGTCCCGGAAACAGTCCGCTGACATGGGATGTGGCGGTGGCCAGAATGTTCGGTGTCATCAAACCCGACGCCAGTTCCTTCGACAACGCATACAGTGCCGCCGAACGCAGTTCACGATGCCGGGAAATCCGTGCCTGGTAGCTCAGGTTGGCAGTGAGGTTGCTGGCCGCCAGCGCCAGCGCCAGCATGAGGGCAAAGGTGAACAGGTACTGGGTGTCGTTCACCGTGAAGGAAAGGCGCGGCGAAATGAAAAAGAAATCGAATGCGGCCACGCTCACGAATGATGCCAGTATGCCCGGCCCCCGTCCCAGTTTCACCGACACCAGCAGTACACCGGCCAGATACAGCATCACCATGTTGGCCGGATCGAAGAACTGGATCAGTCCCGACGTAATCAGTGTTATCAGCGCGCAGGTCGCCAATGCCCAGCCATAGGGTTTCCAGTCGGAACCCTGATCCGGCGCCACCGCGATAGGCGCTGAACCTGAGCGGGCAGCATCGCCGTTTTCCTTGTCATGGCCGATGATGTAGGTGTCCATGTCGATGGACTGATTGGCGATGGTTTCCGCCAGTCCGGGGTCCAGCAGTCGCCGCAACGGAGAGCGATTGGAACGCCCCACCACGAGTTTGGTGACGTTGCGGCTGCGGGCGTAACTGACCAGCGCGCCGGTGAGATCGGTGCCGGAAATGGTGGCGGTTTCCGCGCCCAGTTCCTGCGCCAGTCGCAGCGCCTTGAATACCTCTTCCCGCTGCGATGCTACCAGACGCTGCAGTTTCGGCGTTTCCACATACACCGCGAGCCAGTCCGCCTTCAGGTTGGCGGCGAGGCGTGCTGCGCTACGCACGACCTTCGCCGCACTGGCGTCGGGGCCCACACACACCAGCAACCGCTCCCGCGCCTGCCACACACTCTGGATCGCCTGATCGGCACGGTAGTCGCGCATGTCCGCATCCACGCGATCGGCGGTGCGGCGCAGTGCCAATTCCCGCAGCGCCATCAGGTTGCCCTTGCGGAAAAAGTTCTGGGTGGCGCGTTCGGCCTGCTGGGGAATATAAACCTTGCCTTCCTGCAGCCGCTTCAACAGCTCATCGGGCGGCAAGTCCACCAGTGTCACCTCACTGGCCTGATCGAAGACGCGGTCGGGCACGGTTTCCCACACGCGCACACCGGTGATGTGGCTGACGATGTCGTTGAGACTTTCCAGATGCTGCACGTTGACGGTGGTGTACACGTCGATGCCCGCCGCCAGCAGTTCCTCAATGTCCTGCCAGCGTTTCAGATGACGGGAGCCGGGCACGTTGGAGTGGGCCAGTTCGTCCACCAGGATCAGTTGCGGCTTGCGGGCCAGGGCGGCGTCCAGATCGAATTCCCGCAGCGTGCGGCCCTTGTATTCGATCTGGCGCAACGGCAGACATTCCAGCCCATTGATCAGCTCGGCAGTGTCGATGCGGCCATGGGTTTCCACCAGCCCCACCACCATGTCGACACCTTCCTGCAGTTTCAGCCGCGCCGCCGACAGCATGGCGAAAGTTTTGCCCACCCCCGCGTTGGCGCCGAAGAAAATTTTCAGGCGCCCGCGTTGCAGACGCGCTTCCTCGTGCTGGATTTTTTCCAGCAGCGCATCGGGATCGGGGCGCTGGTTTTCCATGTGTTTACTGGCCTCCTGCCGCGCGTGCATCCAGCGCCAGATTCAGCTGCAGCACGTTGACGCGGGG
The DNA here is from genome assembly GCA_964491665.1 of uncultured Moraxellaceae bacterium. Taxonomy (GTDB): domain Bacteria; phylum Pseudomonadota; class Gammaproteobacteria; order Pseudomonadales; family Ketobacteraceae; genus Ch67. The sequence continues at coordinate 852 of CAZBII010000021.1, read as the reverse complement.
TTCGCCAAACAAACCCCACTGGCGGCCTTCGGTGTTTTCATCCACCAGTTTTTTCACCTCGGCATCCGGCAGGCTGCGCAGACGCGCCACCCGTGCCAGCTGATAATCGGCCGCCGCCGGGCTGATGTGCGGGTCGAGTCCGCTGGCGGATGCCGTCACCAGATCCACCGGCACCGGCTTGTCGTTGCCGGGATCGGCATCGCGCAAGGCTTTCACTCTCTCTTCCACCTGTTGTTTCAATGCAGGATTGAGCGGGCCCAGGTTGGAACCGCTGGACGCGGCGGCGTTGTAGGGCGCAGGCCCGGTGGCAGACGGCCGGCTCCAGAAATATTTCGGATCGGTGAAGGCCTGGCCGATCAGTGCGGAGCCGATCAGTTTGCCATTGGACTCGATCAGGCTGCCGCTGGCCTGGGCCGGAAAAAAAATCTGCCCCAGGCCGGTGGTGAGCAGCGGATAGGCCAGCCCGGTGACCAGACTGAGCAGGATGAACAGGGAAACAGCGGGACGGATCAGGGTTGTCATACGGCCTCCTTAAACCAGACCCAGAACAGTGAGCAGCAGATCGATCAGCTTGATGCCCAGGAACGGCACGATCAAACCGCCCAGACCATAGATCAGCAGATTGCGCCGCAGCAGCACCGCCGCGCCCAGCGCACGGTAAGGCACGCCTGTGAGCGCCAGCGGAATCAGGAATACGATGATCAGCGCGTTGAAGATCACCGCCGAAAGGATGGCGGAATCGGGACTGGTTAATCCCATCACATTGAGCGCATTCAACTGCGGATAGGTGGTGGCGAACGCTGCGGGAATGATGGCGAAATATTTGGCCACGTCGTTGGCCAGGCTGAAGGT